>NZ_JBMFQK010000001.1:0-424429 GCF_049968615.1 Dictyoglomus sp.
GCGCAGCACCCGTTATCATGTTCTTTATATAGTCAGCATGCCCTGGCGCATCTATGTGCGCATAATGCCTGTTGGGCGTCTCATACTCCACATGCGCTAAATTTATCGTCACTCCCCTCGCCCTCTCCTCAGGCGCTTTGTCTATGTCTTCGTACTTCAATGGCTTCGCTAACCCTTCCGCAGCTAATGCCATCGTTATGGCTGAAGTTAATGTCGTCTTCCCATGGTCTACATGCCCTATCGTACCTATATTCACATGTGGCTTCGTCCTTACAAATTTCTCCTTCGCCATCCTTTATCTCCTCCTAAGGATAAATTAATTTAAAAATTTTCTCAGATTATATCCTAAAACCACTAAATAAAAAAGAGGCAAAATTTTAGTGGAGCCCACGACCGGGATCGAACCGGTGACCTTACCCTTACCAAGGGTACGCTCTGCCAACTGAGCTACGTGGGCTCAATTGGTTGCGGGGGAGGGATTTGAACCCTCGACCTCCGGGTTATGAGCCCGGTGAGCTACCTGGCTGCTCTACCCCGCGATCCTTTAGTGGTGGGGAGGGAGGGATTTGAACCCCCGAAGGCACCCGCCAGCAGATTTACAGTCTGCCCCCTTTGGCCACTTGGGTACCTCCCCACCTATATGGAGCCGAGGGAGGGATTCGAACCCACGACCCGCTGATTACAAATCAGCTGCTCTGCCTCTGAGCTACCTCGGCGAGCCATTGAAAAGTATACCCATAAATTAGTGGTAAGTCAAGAGGCATCTTTTTTATGTTTTCAAGTATTTTATGTTATAATTGAAGAAAAGTATATAATTTTACAGAAAGGAGGGAAAAATTGTGGAAGAAATTTCAGACATAAAACTTGAAGAAACCGATTTATCTCTTTCCATTGATAGTTTAGTATATGGAAATATACTAAGCAAAAACAAGGATGGATTATGGCTGGATATTGGTAAAAAGTACGATGCTTTCCTACCCTATAGTGAATTATCAAAAGACCTAAAAGTGAAGCTTGAAAAGAATAAAGATATAGATAACATTCCAGTAGTAATAACATCTATAAACTATAGAGAGGGAATCATTACTGTTTCCCATAAAAAAGCTGTAGAAAATAAGATATGGGAAGAACTCTTATGGGCATACCAAAACAACGAGCCTATTCAATGCAAAGTCACAGATTATAATGGTAGAGGATTTATTGTGGAAATTAAGAATGAAATAGAAGGTTTTATTCCAGCAAAGGAAATTGATATTCCTCCTATTAACTCCCCTAAGTACTATATAAATCGAAGAGTCGAAGGAAAAATTAAAAAGATAAATCCTGAAAAAAAACAGTTAATAATCTCTGTAAGAGAGATTCTTGAGAAAAAGCAAGAAGAAGAAAGAGCAAATCTCTGGGAAAAAATAAAAAATTCCCAAATCGTGAGAGGAAAGATAATAAAAATTGACGATGAGAAAATCACCGTAGATTTAGGATTAGGAATTACAGGAGAAGTAGAAAAAGACGAAATTTCTTGGTTTCCTATTAGAAATATAAGGCGATATTACGGTGTAGGAGATATTGTAAAGGCTAAAATCTTATCTCTAAATGAAGATAGTAAAACTGCCAAATTAAGCATCAAGCAAACTCAGCCTAACCCATGGTCGGTATTTAAAGAAAAGTATCCAGAAGGCTCCATTGTAGAGGGAGAAATAATTAAAATTGCAGGAGGACTTGTAGTAAAGGTTGATAATTTAATAGGCTATATACCTGTTAGTGAAATCTCATGGGGAAGACCTTCAAACATAAAAAATGAACTAAAAATTGGAGACAAAGTTAGATTGAAAGTCCTTAATATTGATGAGATAAATAAAAAAATATTTTTAAGTATGAAACAGGTGGAACCAAATCCTTGGGATGTGATTGATAAAAATTATAAAATTGGCGATATTGTTTCGGGAAAAATAACAAATATTACGGAATTTGGAATATTTATTGAAATCAAGCCAGGACTCGAGGGGCTCATACCCAAAAAGTTCCTTTCCTGGGAGAGAACAAATGACCTATTTGAAAAGTTTAAAATTGGAGATACACTAGAAGTAAAGATTATAGACCTGGATAAAGAAAATAAAAAACTAACTTTAAGTAGAAGAGATCTATTGAAAGATCCCTGGGAAGACATAAATGAAAAATATAAAGAAGGACAAAATATTAAAGGAAAAATAGTAGAAAAAATAAAAGATGGTTACATCGTAGAGTTAGAACCCGGCATAGAGGGATTTTTACCTAATACTCAGCTTTCTTTTGAAAAAGAAAATGAAAAAGTAGAATTCAAAGAAAACGAAGAAATTGAGGCAAAAATAATTAAAATAAATCCCCAAACAAGAAGAATACACCTTTCTATCAAGGCTTTGATGAGAGAAAAATTAGAGCAAGAAATGAGAAAATACTTAAACGAATATACTCCGCCCCCACTAACTCTTGGAGAAATCTTAAAACTCAAAAACAGAAGCTAATTTTAATAGATTCCCCTCTTCTTGAAAAGAATTTAGGGGAAGAGGGGAATTTTATTTGGACATTAATATTTCTAATATTCTTGTAAGTTTTTTATCTAATAGGTTTATTTTCTGCTCTAATTCTTGCAAATTTATGGTTGAGCTTTGTTTTTCAGTAACTTTTTTGATCTCTTCCATTAATGCCAATTCTTGAGTTCTCAAAGCTCTAATAATATCTGTTATTTCTCTTACTTCTCTGCTTAAATATTCCTCTTTTTCAGAAAGTTCATCTATTTTCTTATGAATTTCATAAATATCAGCAATCTTCCCCTGTGAAGAGCTTAAAAGTCTATACAAAAATATAAGAAAGACTATTATTACTCCAAAAATAACAAAGTCCAGAATTCTTGCTAAGTTTATTGTCATTACAGTCTTCCCCCCATATAATATGATTTTTTACCAATTTCCTGTTATACTTTATAAATATAACACATAAGGAGGAAATATTAAACAGCATGATATATAAGACTCACATATCATTAAATATGCTACTTTTGCAAGCAATTTTAAGAATTTCAAATATTCCTATTCAAGAAATATTAACCCCATGGGGTTTAGGTATATCCGTAGGAACCCTGGTAGGAACATTTATTCCAGATATTGATGCGCCAAAGTCTGAAATCTCTAAAAGAATCTTGCCTGCAAAGACCTTATTAAACATGTTAATACCATTACTAAGTTTTATTTTATCTTTCTCCCTTTTCACTTTTTTAGATCTCAAATCTACTCTAAATACCATTGCACAAAAATCAATTTTTTTCCTTTTAATCTTTATAGGAGTTTTACTTATATTAAACCTCATTTTTAATTCTCTTTTAAAACCACTTTTTGAACATAGGGGTCTCCTACATAGCTTGACAGGTTTGACCTTTTTAAACATACTACTTTCTATATTTTATATTAACAACCTTAAAAACCTTCCACTAAATCTCAGTTATTTCTATAATGGTTTCTATACAGGCATCAATATCGGGTATTTAGGCCATATAATCGGAGACTCCTTTACCTACCAAGGGATAAGACCCTTTTATCCAGTAAAATGGAAAATCTCTTTAAGGATATTTAGAACCAACAGTCTCCAAGAAAAAGTACTATTCTATACATTATCCCTTGCAAATCTTATTCTTTTATTACAAAATATACTCCAATAAGCAAAGGAGGTACAAGAATGATTGACATTAAAATCCTTAGAGAAAATCCAGAAATTATGAAAGAAAACATTATACTAAGGAATTTGGATCCTCAAAAATATGACGTAGACTACATTATAGAATTAGATGCAAAAAGAAGATCTTTACAAAAGGAACTGGACAATTTAAGAGCTCAAAGAAACAAGATATCCCAAGAGATAGGAAAACATCAAGGAGAAGAAAGAGAAAAACTCATAAAAGAGGCAAAAATCTTAAAAGAAAAAATAGAAGAATTAGCAAAAGAATATGATAATGTAGAAAAAGAACTTTTTTCAAGACTTTGGCAACTTCCCAATTTCCTTTCTCCTAAAGCTCCAAGGGGGAAAGATGAAAAAGACAACGTGGAAATAAAAAAATGGGGAGAGATAAAAACATTCAATTTTACTCCTAAGGATCACTTAGATCTTGCATTATTAAACGATCTCGTAGATTTTGAGAGAGGAAGTAAAGTTACAGGATCTAATTTTTACTATTTAAAAAACGAAGCAGTACTTTTAGAATTTGCTTTATTTAGATTAGTAATAGATACTCTTCTTCCAGAGGGTTTTAAATTATTTATAACTCCTGATTTAGCTCGAATGGAAATTATAGATGGTATTGGATTTCAACCTCGTGGACCTGAAGCTCAAATATACAGAGTAGAAGATACAGATTTAGGATTAATAGCTACCGCAGAGATAACCCTTGGAGGGTATCATAAAGATGAAATACTTGACGAGCTTGATCTGCCTCTAAAATACTTAGGCTTTTCTCACTGTTTTAGAACTGAAGCTGGTGCTTATGGTAGATACAATAGAGGATTGTACAGAGTACATCAATTTAGCAAAGCCGAGATATTTATAATATGTAGACCAGAAGATTCTGAAGAAATGCATGAGTATATACTGGGCTTAGAAGAGAAAATCTTTCAAAAATTAGAGATTCCTTATAGAGTTTTAGATATTTGTTCTGGAGATCTTGGGGCCCCTGCTGCCAGAAAATTTGATATCGAAGCATGGATGCCAGGAAGAGGAGAATTTGGAGAAGTAACGAGCTGTTCAAACTGTACTGACTATCAAGCAAGAAGATTAAATATAAGATTTAGAAGAGTCACTGGAGAAGTAGAATACGTACATATGCTTAACGGCACAGCTATTGCTATCTCAAGAGCGTTAATTGCTATCTTTGAAAACTATCAACAAGAAGACGGAAGTATTCTAATTCCTAAAGCTCTTCAACCTTATATAGGGATATCAGAAATAAGACCAAAAAAATAAGGAAGCCCCAAGGGGCTTCCTTTAATTTAATAACATTTAGAATATCCACAAACCCTACAAGTTAAACACCCTTCTGCAACTTGCAAAGGCGATCCACATTCAGGACAAGGCATTCCAGAATAATTCTCGCTCTTTTCTGTCTTCTCCTCACTTCTTACTATGAAATCATTGAGAGTGTTGTTTTTTCCTTCTTTTAGATTGAGATATTTTTCCAATGCTTTTCCTATAGCATCAGAACAAGAGAGAATAAGATCTCCATCTTCTGTTCTTGCTGGATTAGGACATCTTATTCCTTTTAATTGTTTAATTATAGCATTTACATCAACTCCACTCCTCAATGCAAGGGATATAAGCCTGGATATAGCCTCTGTTTGAGATGCTGCACATCCTCCTGCCTTACCAAGAGTTGAGAAAACTTCACATATACCAAATTCATCCTCATTTATGGTGATATATAAATTTCCACAACCTGTCCTCATTTTTATAGTCGCGCCTTTTGTAATCGTTGGCCTTGGCCTGGGAATTAGCTTATGAGCATCTCTCTCCTTAGTTTCCTTCTTTTCTTTTTCTACCGCCAAAACTTGAGAGGCTCTTGATTTATCTCTATAAACTGTTATTCCTTTAAGTTTTAATTCGTAAGCCATGAGATATATCTTTCTTATATCCTCCAAGGTGGCATCCTCTCTCAAATTTACTGTTTTGGATACTGCATTGTCTACATATTTTTGAAAAGATGCCTGCATTAACACATGATCTTCTGGAGAGATATCTAAAGCAGTTACAAATAACCTTTTAAGTTTTTCAGGAATCTCAGTTATATTTTGAATAGTGCCTTTTTGAATTACCTTTTCTATTAATTCCTCAGAATATAGGTTTTCTTTAATCAATGCCTCCTTAAATAATGGATATACTTCATTCCACTCACCAAGACTTATTTTACGCTTAAAGGCAAGAGCAAAAATAGGCTCTATACCTGATGAACAGTTAGCAATGATACTTATGCTTCCTGTAGGAGCAATGGTAGTTAGAGTTGCATTTCTCAATCTCAACCCCATATCCCTATAAATACTCTTATCCCAATTAGGAAAAACTCCTCTTTCTTTTGCAAGTTCTTGCGATGCTTCTCTTGCCTCTTTTTGAATAAAACTCATAATATTCTCTGCAATATCTCTTGCTTCCTTAGTGTTATAGGGTACTTCAAGCCTTATCAATAAGTCATAGAAACCCATTACTCCAAGCCCTATCTTTCTATTTGCTTTAGTCATTTCTTCTATAGGTTTTAACGGGTAAAAATTAGCATCAATAACGTTATCCAAAAAATGTACTGCATTATGTACAGTAGTTCTTAACTTATCCCAGTTTATTTCATACTTATCTCCAACTTTTTTCAACATTCTGCCGAGGTTTATAGAACCTAAATTACAAGATTCAAAAGGAAGTAAGGGCTGTTCACCGCAAGGATTTGTAGACTCTATCTCTCCAACTTCGGGTGTTGGGTTTTTTCTATTTATCTCATCTATAAATATTACACCAGGTTCTCCATTCTTCCATGCTTGCTCTACTATAAGATCAAAAAGCTCTTTAGCCCTTATCCTCTTAACCACTTCTTTATTCCGAGGATTTATAAGAGAAAATTCTTCATCATTCAACACTGCCTCCATAAAACCATCAGTTACAGCTACAGAAATATTAAAATTAGAAAGGACACCTTCTTGATCCTTACAGGTTACAAATTCCCAGATATCAGGGTGGTCTACCCGAAGAATTCCCATATTAGCCCCTCTTCTAACACCACCCTGTTTTATAGTATCTGTTGCCGCATCATATACTTTCATAAAACTAACCGGTCCTGAAGCTATTCCTCCTGTACTTCTAACGATATCTCCCTTAGGACGAATTTTAGAAAAGGAGAAACCTGTACCTCCACCTGACTGATGTATTAAAGCTGCATACTTCAGGCCATCAAAGATACTCACTAAGGAATCTTCAATAGGTATTACAAAACATGCTGAAAGTTGGCCTAAAGGCCTTCCTGCATTCATCAAAGTAGGAGAATTTGGTAAAAACTCCAGAGAAGACATCATTTCATAAAAGATATCTTTTACAGCTTCTACATCTGCATTAGGATCATAAATCAAATCCACCTTTGCAATGGTCTCTGCTACTCTTTCAAACATCTCCTCAGGAGTCTCAATTACATTACCATTCTCATCCTTTTTCAGATACCTTTTCTCAAGAATCATTAATGCTTGTTCAGTTAATTCAACTTTTTTCATTGTCTCCTCTCCTTTTTAAGCTCCTCTAATTTATTTTTCAATTCTCTTAAATTTGCATCATTAGGAGCGTATTTTAACCCTTCATTTAACACAACTTCTGCAGAAAATAGATCTCCTTTTTGAAGATAGGCATAGACCAAATTTCCGTAAGCTTGTACATAATCTTTTTTAGTTTCTAAAGCTTTTTTAAACCATAAGATAGCCTCATCATATCTGCCTGACATAAAAAGAACTGCTCCTATATTATTCATAATCTCAGGAGAATTAGGCTTAAGTTCAAGAGCCTTCTTAAAATAATCAAAAGCCGAGTTATAATCCTTATTCTTGTAAGCTTCAAGCCCCCTTTGGATATAAACTCTCTCATCTATTTTTATTTCTTTAAGTTTGTCCTCTTTACCCAGTTGTTTATAAATGACTCTCAAGAGCTCTAAAGCATTTGAGTAGGTAGGGTCAATATTCAAACTTTTCAAAAGATATTCCTCTGCCTTATTTAAGTCACCTAATCTGTACATAACTAATCCAAGGTTAAATAATATATTTTTATCATTAGGATTTATGCTCAAAAGTCTTTCGTAAATTTCTTTAGCTTTTTCAAAATCTCCCTCTTGGAAATAAAATTTTGCAGCGTAGCTTGCTGCCTCAACATGGTAAGAATCTATCTCAAGAATTCTTTCAGCTATCTCGAGAGCCTTCTCTTCATTCTTCAAATCAGTAGAATACATTTTCAATAGATTTTCCATAGGAGGAACACAATATCTATCATAGGATAAAGCCTCATTTAAATATTCTTCCGCTTTTTTAATTAGGGTCTCATCTTTTCTTCCTAGATAATGGTAAGCTTGAGCATAAAAAGCTCCCACAAGATTATATGTTAACGACTTATAATAAGCATTTTCCAAAAGCCCTTTAATATGGCTCTCTCCCTTTATGAAAGCCTCCTTTTTAATATCCTCATTTTCAGCCCCTCCCATAATCCCTAAATATGCTTTTATTACTGCCTCATGAAAAGCTGTTTCTTGAGGGCGTAATTTTATTGCCTCCTCTAATATGGCAGCTGCCTTTCCAACTTCGCCAGAATTTATATAGTCCAATCCATATCTATAATAAATTTCTGCTCTAAAAAATTGCAAAGAGAACTTTATACTGAAAATACTTACGAAGATACACAATATTAGAATAAATAATCTAGCCAAAGAAGAAAGAGAAACTTCCCATACAGAATCTTTCTTTTCCAGCTTAAAAAATATCATAATAAAGGCGGTCAATATCCAGAAGTATAGATAAGTCGCAGATAAACCAAAAAGAACAAGTCCCTGCACCAAAAAAGAGATCCATCCTGTAAGAGCTCCTAAGAAAAGAATTCTATTTTCGGGATTAATATGGTGGTAATTTTTAATACTATAGAAGAAAACACTCACTATGATAAAAATAAAGGAGAATAAACCAAAAAGACCTTGAGGAAAGAGTATATCTAAAAATTCATTATGCTCTCTATCAGGATATCCCTTTCCTCTATCATATCTTGCTAAATCTAAGGATTTGTAAGGGGTGAAATTAAAGGAAAAGGTTTCTGGACCTAATCCATATATTATTCTTGGCGATTTTAAAATCTTATCTTCAAAAAGTCTTACACTATCTCTCCAAGTCAAGACCCTTGGGTTTTGTTGAGTTACTCCGAGGCCAGCTCCTATACTTTCAAATCTCTCTTTAAGAGAAAATAACCCTACATCCTTTCTCTCAAGGTACAACTTTGTTTCACTGATATAAAAAATACCAACAGTAAAGCCTAAACCTAAAACTAAAGCCAAGGTTATTATCTTGTTTTTAGAAGTAAAGAATTTTTTCTCTTTCAACAACACAAAAGCGTAATAAAATATAATCCCAACCAAAAAAGCAACCCAAGCACCACGAGTATAACTTCCAAGAAGAACTAAAAAAGATAGTAAAAATAAAAAATAAAGAGAAATCTTCAAACATAAGTTTTTTACCTGATATATTAGAGCCAAAATAAGAGGCATCACCATTACCAAGAAGTGTCCCAAAAAATCAGCATGTCCTAAAGTGGAAATTATTCTTGATTCTGTTCTTACTCTCTCATACCAAGGCATTAATCTATACAGTTGCAATGCTCCAAAGAAGTCAACAACAACTGTAGTAATAACAATAGTCCAATAGAAATATCTTAATTCTGTATGAGTTTCTATAACATCGTAAAGAAGAAAAAAAGTAGCAAAATAGAAAAAATAAGTTAAAAATCCCATTTGTCTCATGTATGAACCAAAGAAACTCAAGTAGAAGTTAGTAGAAAATATGGTAGATAAACCCCAAGAGATTAAGAATAGAAAAATTCCAGCAGAAACAATTTTGGGAGGTAATCTCAATCTTTTATTTAAAATATACGTCCAAACAGCCCATAACAACAAAGCAAAGCTGCCCAATACTCTAATAAGGGTTACCTTAGGTATCTCAGATATATCGTGTAATTTAAGAAAAATAGGTTGTGCAATAGGAACTAAAAAGACCATTAAAAGCAAAAAAGCAAAAACAAACAATCTCAAATAATGATTTAATGTGATATCTTTATTATTCCTAATAACTCTTTTATTCATTTTTTTCCTACCCCTCAAGGATTTATTTATGACATGTCTATAAAGTCTAACAACCTTTAAAAAGCTTGTCAATTTTTATTCTAAATAATAAAATCATAATTAATCAAAAAAAACTCTTAAAAAGGAGGAGGAAAAATGAGCAAAATGCGCATTGGTGTACTAACAGGTGGAGGAGATTGTCCAGGATTAAATCCAGCTATTCGTGGGATCGTAATGAGGGCATTGGATTACGGGGATGAAGTTATAGGTCTAAAATATGGATGGGCTGGACTTATCAAAGCAGATACGATGCCATTATCCTTGGATATAGTGGAGGATATTCTTGAAGTTGGTGGAACAATTCTTGGAAGTTCGAGAACAAATCCTTTTAAAAAGGAAGAAGACGTCCAAAAATGTATTGAAAACTTTAAAAAATTAAACTTAGACGCCTTAATAGCCATAGGTGGTGAGGATACCCTTGGAGTTGCATCAAAATTTAGTAAACTTGGTCTTCCCATGATTGGTGTTCCAAAGACCATTGATAAGGACTTAGAAGAGACTGATTATACCCTTGGTTTTGATACTGCCGTTGAGGTAGTTGTTGATGCAATTAAAAGACTTAGAGATACTGCAAGATCTCATGCCAGAGTTATTGTGGTAGAAATAATGGGGAGACATGCAGGATGGTTAGCCCTTTATGGAGGACTTGCAGGTGGCGCAGATTATATCTTAATTCCTGAAGTAGAACCAAATCTTGAAGATCTCTACAACCATATAAGAAAACTCTACGCCAGAGGAAGAAATCATGCAGTTGTAGCCATTGCAGAGGGAGTACAACTTCCAGGCTTTACCTATCAAAAAGGTCAAGAAGGAATGGTCGATGCCTTTGGTCATATCCGCTTAGGTGGTGTAGGAAATGTTCTTGCTGAAGAGATACAGAAAAACTTAGGAATTGAGACTAGAGCGGTAATTTTAAGCCATCTTCAAAGGGGTGGAAGTCCCTCAATAAGAGATAGAATCATGGGACTTCTTCTTGGTAAAAAAGCTGTAGATTTGGTACATGAAGGAAAATCCGGACTATTTGTAGCTGTAAAAGGAAATGATTTAGTACCAGTAGATATAACCCTGATTGAAGGAAAGACAAAGAATGTTGATCCAGAATTTTATGAAAGTGTAAAGACATTCTTTAATAAGTAAAAAATTTAAGAAGAGGAGGGTTTGTGCCCTCCTCTTTTTTTTCTATAAGTTGTTACTATTTTCTTTACAACAAGATAAGAAATTACTGAAAATGCAGTTGATACAATAAAGTTTCCCAATAAATAGGATATGGCAAAAACCTTAAAGCTTCCCCTCTCAAACCCTCGCCATTCAAACTTACCAGTTAAAATAAAATCTCCTACAAAATAACTCAAAGCCCAAAAGAATGGAGAGGTAAAATAATTCATTATAAAAGTTCCAAGTAGCCCTGCTAAATAATTTAGTTTGAAAATATAAGAAATCAATATCACTAAGATTCCTCCAACCCCAAAGGTTGGAAAAATACCTATAAAAACGCCTATACTAAAACTTAAAGCGATTTTTTCAGGTGGATCTTTAAATCTGAGTAACTTAAGATAGATATACCTAAGAAGACTCTTGAGATTTCTTCTCTTCTTCATATAGTTTCTCTAAAACTGGCTTTAGTTTTTTATATGTACTCTGCAAGTCTTCAGGAATTACCTTTGTTTCACCTAAAACAAACATGAAGTTAGTATCCCCATTCCACCTTGGAACTACGTGCATATGCAAATGTTCAGCTATTCCTGCTCCAGCTACTTCTCCTATGTTGAAACCTATATTAAACCCGTGAGGATTCATGGTCTCTTTTAAAGCTTTGACAGACAATTGAAGAAATCTCATCATTTCCATAAGAGTTTCAGTATCCAATTTAGTAATATCATTGGTATGTTCATAAGGCACAATCATGAGATGTCCGTTATTGTAAGGATATAGATTCAATATGATAAAATTAAACCTTCCCCTCAACAGAATTAGATTTTCTTCGTCTTTATTTTCTAAAAGTTTTTTACAAAAAATACAGTCCTTTTCTTTCTCTGATACAACATACTTTATCCTCCAAGGACAAAATAACCTTTTCACCAAAGATTTCCCCTTTCTTCAATTGGATTTAGATCTTGACAAAAGCTTATACTAAAAGTTATCATTTATCAAGAGTGCCGAAGTGGCGGAATTGGCAGACGCGCCAGACTCAAAATCTGGTGGGTGGGTGACACCCGTGCCGGTTCGACTCCGGCCTTCGGCACCAATAGTCTACCACAAACATTCCACCTCCCAATAAAGTTCCGGTGGAACTCTCTTCTTATATTTTGATACTTCTTCAAGGGAAATAGGAACAGGGGAATTCTTTTGCCATCCTATCATTACTCCGCCTTCCCCATTAAGAAGTCTCTTTATAGCTTCTACCCCCATAAAGGTAGCCATATTTCTATCAAAAACCGAGGGTGAACCCCCTCTTTGAATATGCCCGAGAACAACTATTCTTGTAGAAATTCCAAGCCTATCCTCAATCTGCTTACCTATAAAATAGGCACTTCCAACACCTTCTGCTACTACAATAATATTGTGTCTCTTTTTCCTTTTTTGCCTTTCTCTCAGTTTTTCTGTAATATATGGAAAATCAATAGGAACTTCTGGAATAAGAATTATATCTGCACCACTAACAAGTCCTGAAGTAAAGGCTATGAAGCCACACTCTCTACCCATGACCTCAATAACAAAGGTTCTTTCGTGAGCTGCGGCTGTATCTCTAATTTTGTTTATCGCATCTATTACATTGTTGCAGGCAGTATCAAACCCTATAGAAAAATCAGTACCCCACACATCATTATCAATACTGCCAGGAATTCCCACCACATTTATACCCTTTTTAAAAAGATCATAGGCACCCTTAAGAGAACCTTCTCCTCCGATCACTATTAAAGCGTCTAATCCATGTTTTTCCATATTTTCAATGGCTTTCTTCTGACCTTCTTCTTCTCTAAACTCATCCGATCTTGCAGTACGTAAGATAGTACCACCTTTTTGAACTATCTCGCTTACATCATCTCTTGATAATACCTTAAATTCCCCCTCAATTAAACCCTGATATCCCCTCTCTATCCCTATAATTTCTATTCCCTTAGATATTCCAAACCTTACAATAGCCCTTATAGCAGAATTCATTCCAGGAGCATCTCCACCACTTGTAAGCACTCCAATTCTTCTAATCATTTTTCTTCCTCCTCAACAAATCTACCATAACTCCTCAATTTTATCCATCTTTCTTCAAGAAGGACCCTTGTCTCTTTATTTTTATACTTCTTCAAAACTCTACTTAACGCTTTTCTTAGATTTTCGACAGTACCAAGGAAATCCTCATGAGCTCCACCATTAGGCTCTGGAATAATTTCATCTACAAGTCCTAATTTCAAAAGATCTTCAGAAGTAATCTTTAAAGCCTCAGCAGCTTCGGGAGCCTTAGAAGAATCTCTAAATAAGATAGAAGCACATCCTTCAGGAGAGATTACAGAATAATAAGCGTTCTCAAGAATCATAATATAATCTCCAACACCTATTCCCAAAGCTCCTCCACTTCCGCCCTCACTTAAAACTACTACAATTATGGGTGTTTCTAAGAGGGACATTTCTTTTAAATTATTAGCAATTGCCCAAGCCTGTCCCCTTTCTTCTGCCCCTATTCCTGGATAAGCTCCAGCAGTATCAATAAAAGAGATAACAGGCAGAGAAAATTTTTCTGCCAACTTCATAACTCTCAAAGCCTTCCTATATCCTTCTGGATGGGGCATACCAAAATTTCTTTTCATCTTCTCTTGAATAGACTTTCCCTTCTCCTGTCCTATAATAACTACACTCTCATTTTCAAAACTTCCAAAACCAGCAATTATTGCAGGATCATCTCCAAAAAGTCTATCACCATGAAGTTCTAAAAAATTATCAAAAAGCTCATTCAAAAAATCAGTAAAAGTAGGTCTTTTAGGATGCCTTGCTATTAAGATTCTCTCCCATGGCGACAGCTTATTTACCATACCTTCCTCCATAGGTGGTTTAGTATGGAATACAATACACTTTTAAGTTTCTTTCTTTCTACAACCATATCTATCATACCATGCTCTAAAAGAAATTCAGACTTTTGGAAACCCTCAGGAAGTTTCTGCTTTATTGTCTGCTCAATAACCCTTGGTCCTGTAAACCCAATTAAAGCTCCTGGTTCTGCAATAATTACATCTCCAAGCGAACCAAAACTAGCAAGAACCCCCGCGGTAGAAGGATGAGTAAGAATGTTTATATAAGGTATCTTAGCTTTGCTAAGTCTCCCTATAGCTGCACTGGTCTTTGCCATTTGATAAAGCGAAAATAAACCTTCTTGCATTCTTGCTCCACCTGAGGCAATTACAGAGACCACAGGAAATTTATCAACTATTGCTCTTTCAACAACCCTCACTACTTTCTCTCCTACTACCGATCCCATACTTCCACCTATAAATCTAAAATCCATGACCATGATATAAATAGGAATACCATTAACTTCTCCTTGTCCAGCAAGAATGGAATCTTTTAACCCTGTAGCTTCCTGAGCTTCCTTTAATCTCTGAGTATATGGCTTCGTATCAGTGAATCCCAAAATATCAACTGGAGCAACATTCTTGTATATCTCTTTGAAAGTTCCATAGTCTATTAACAGATCTATTCTTTCCCATGCGGTCAACTGGTCATGATAACCACATTTAATGCAAACTTTATAGTTCTCATTCCAATCTTTAGAGTATATAATTTGAGAACACTGAGGACATTTTATCCATAAACCATCAGGAATATCTCTTGAGTTATTTTTCTCATCTTTTTTAAACCAATCCCTGAACATGTCCCCTCCTAATAAAATACAAATTTTAATTATTTTACCATAAATCACAAAAGTTTTTGCATACTTTCAAGTTTACATTCGATCCCATATTTCTTAAGATTATCTAAATTTTTCTTAAGTTCTTCATCATAAGTAATCCAAAAATCTGGAGCTGTAAGAATAGCATTCTCATCAAACCTTATGATTACAGGAACAAGTCCTTTCTTATTTTTCAAAATTTCCTTTATTCTAAATAGTACTTCATAACCAATTCTGTTATCCAATTGAATCAGCAAAATATTTCCCTCTAAATCTCCTACCTGATCCACAATTATTTTTATTCTCTCTTCAGACTCATCCTTATCAACTTCTAATCTTCCACTAATAATTACTTTTTTACCTTCTCTTAGAATATCCTTATGATTACTATATACACTGGAAAACACAGTAATTTCCGCCTCTCCAGTAAAATCTTCAAGGGTAGCAAAAAGCATTTTTTGATTCTTTCTATCAATAACTTCTCTCACATTTTTCAAGATACCTGGAACAACCACCTGAGAACCAGATTCTATTTCGAGGAGATCATCAATGGTATAATCAAAGAGTTTCTCTGAAAGTTTCCTCAATTCCTCTTGAGGATCATAAGATACATAAAATCCTAACATTTCTTTTTCCATGTCAAGAATTTCATCTATAGAAAATTCAGGCATATTATTTATAAATTCATCTTGAGGTAGAGCCTCTAAATCAATAAGAGAAACCTGCCCTACGTGAGCTTTCTTTATCACTTGAGCAGATTCAAGAATCTTATCTATATTAGCCAAAAGCGCCCTCCTACTATATCCAAAACTATCAAAAGCTCCACTCTTTATGAGACTTTCCAAAGCCCTTTTGTTAATGACCTTTGAACTCAATCTTTTTATAAAATCAAAGATAGACTTGAATTTACCTTTCTCTCTTTCCTCCACTATAGCTTCTGCCACATTCTCTCCTACATTCTTAATAGCTGATAAGCCAAATCTTATCCCTTGTGGGGTAACTGTAAAATCTACCATACTTTCATTAATATCTGGAGGCAATATCTTTATACCTATTCTTTTAGCCTCAGCTATATATTTACTTAGCTTAGTAGTATTGTTTTTAACGCTCGTAAGGAGTGATGCCATATATTCCTTGGGATAATAAACTTTTAAATAAGCTGTCTGAAAAGAGACAAAGGCATAAGCTGCGCTGTGAGATTTGTTGAAACCATATTCTGCAAATTTTGCCATATCCTCAAAAATTTCTACTGCTACCTCTTCTGGTATTCCTCTTTCTACAGCCCCTTTTACAAAAATCCCTCTCTGTTCCTCCATAACCTCTGGCTTTTTCTTACCCATTGCTCTTCTCAAAACATCTGCTTGACCCAAAGTAAATCCTGCAAGTTTATGAGCAATCTCCATAACTTGCTCCTGATAAATTATTACTCCATAAGTCTCAGATAGTATTGGTTCTAATGCAGGATGCATATATTCAACCTTTTCTTCCCCCCTTTTTCTTTTTATATAACTCTCCAATCTACCAAGAGGACCAGGCCTATACAAGGCAAGAACTGCTATAAGATCTTCAAATTTTTCAGGTTTAATATCCCTTAGAAGATTTCTCATACCCCTACTTTCTAACTGGAAAACTCCAATAGTGTCTCCTTTTTGCAAAAGCTCGTATACTTTTTCATCAGTTAGAGAAATATTACTGATATCTATTTCAATACCATAATTTTCTTTAATTTTCTTAACAGTATCGTAAATTACAGTAAGAGTTCTTAGCCCTAAAAAGTCCATCTTTAAAAGTCCTAATTCTTCTAAATTAGTCATAGGAAACTGAGTTACCACATCATTACCGTTCATAACTTGCAAAGGAACGTATTCCATTAAAGGATCCTTAGAAATTACTATTCCTGCAGCATGAATTGATGCATGCCTTGCATTACCTTCTATCCTCTTCGCAATTTCTATGATTCTTTTAGCTTGTGGATTGCTTTCTACCAAATTTCTTAACTCTTCTGAAGTGCTTAAAGCCTCTTCAATACTAGTATTTGGAGGTATGAGTTTTGCTATTCTATCTACCTCATTATAAGGTACATCAAGAACTCTACCCACATCCCTTACAGAAGCTCTTGCAGCCATAGTTCCAAAGGTTATAATTTGAGCTACATGTTCCCTTCCGTATTTATTTCTAACATATTCAATAACCTCTTCTCTTCTCTCAAAACAGAAATCAATATCTATATCTGGCATCGTTACCCTTTCAGGATTTAAAAACCTTTCAAAGATTAAACCCCATCTTGTAGGTTCTATATTAGTTATACCTAAAACATAAGAAACCAAGGAGCCAGCTGCTGATCCTCTCCCAGGTCCCACAGGAATACCTTTACTTTTTGCATAATTAACAAAGTCCTGAACAATTAAGAAATAACCTGAAAACCCCATTTGTTTTATAACTGAGATCTCATAAGATAATCTCTCTTTAATCTCCTGAGGAATATTTTCTCCAAACCTCTTCTTTGCACCTTCCCAGCATAACTTCTCAAAATAAGAATCTAAGGTTTCGCCTTCTGGAACTTCAAATACAGGAAGGATGATATTGTTAAGGGGAATTTCTACATTGCATCTTTCAGCAATTTTAAAAGTATTCTCTATAGCTTCAGGCACATCCTTAAATAGGTTTATCATCTCATCAGGAGACTTAAAATAAAATTCGTTAGTTTTAAATCTTAATCTATCTTTATCATTCAACTTAGATCCTGTCTGTATACAGAGGAGTATATCGTGAATCTCTGCGTCTTCTTTTCTAAGATAATGAACATCATTGGTTGCCACGAGAGGAACATTAAATTCTTTAGCAAGCCTAATTAAGTAATTGTTTACATATTCTTGCTCCTCCATCCCATTATTCTGCAATTCTAAGTAGAAATCCTCTCCAAAAATATCTAAGTACTCTTTTATTGCATTTTTTGCCCTCTCTATATTGTTTTGTAAAATGTAAGTTGGTATTTCACCAGCTAAACAACTTGATAAAGCAACAAGCCCTTTGGAATATTGTCTCAATAAATCCTTATCCACCCTCGGTTTATAATAGAATCCCTCTAAAAAAGATAAGCTCACTAACTTTATTAAATTTTTATAACCTTCAAAGTCCTTTGCAAGAAGAATTAAATGAAAAAGATCAGTCCTTTGTTTTTTATCAAATCTTGAAGCTGGAGCCACATATACCTCACATCCAATAATAGGTTTTATTCCTTTCTCTATGGCCTTCTTATAAAAATCTACAACTCCATACATTACTCCATGATCAGTAATAGCTACAGCAGGCATATTAAAAGCAACAGCTTGGTCTATTAATTCATCAATACGACAAGCTCCATCGAGCAAACTATACTCTGTGTGCACATGCAAATGCACAAAACTCATGTATTAATCACCTAAACCAAAATTTATAGTTGAGATGGATCTATTCCTACTAAGACAAAAAAACTTTCTAAAGCTCTTTTTTTACCCCTTGCTACGGGATCATTTTCCTCCTTGAGACTTTTATACTCCTCAATAGTCTTCTCAATAGCCATATCTAAGCCTACCTCTTCCACTAACTTATATAACTCTTTATATTTATCATGTCTTGCTTCGGCATTTTTTCTCCAATATTCAGGATTTTCAGTATGAACACTCATTAACATATCCTGCTTTGCCAATTTCGAAAAACCATCTAATCCCTTTAATATGGATTCCTTATCCATGATAATCATCCCCTTTCACAAGTTTTTAATTGTCTACCAGAAAGAAAGCTGTTCTTTCTCCTTTTTATTAGGTAAATTCTGCTCTTTTTCTGATTTTAACACTGCTTCATATAATTCTTTTAGTTTTTCAAAGTCCTTTTTAATATTTTCAAGAAGTTTACCATGATAAAGAGCTGCTGCAGGATGATAAGTAACAAAAACTCTTCTTCCATCCACGTAATAATCCTTTCCATGAGACGTAGAAATATTTACAGAATGTCCTAATATGGCATAAGCAGCATACCTACCTAAGGTACATATAATTTTGGGATTTATAATCTCAATTTGCTGTCTCAAGAAGGGAAAACATACTCTTATCTCTTCAGGAAGAGGTTCTCGATTATTAGGAGGACGACATTTCAAGACATTGGCTATATATACATCTTCTCTCTTAAGTCCTATGGATTCTATGAGCTCTGTAAGAAGTTTTCCAGCTGCTCCTACAAAAGGTTTTCCTTGTTGATCTTCATGAAAGCCTGGAGCTTCTCCTACAAACATTATAAAAGCATCTGGATTACCCTCTCCAAAAACTAAGTTAGTCCTTTCCTGCCACAAGGAACAATTTCTACAACCCTCTGCCTCTCTTCTTAAAATTTCAAGCTTACCCACTTTATTTAATCTTTCCATCCATATTCTCCTTTCAAAGGAACAAATCTCACCCCACCTAAATTTTCTCTATAAAAATTTCCATTTTTTTTTGTTATTTTATACAAATACTGAAAATCTCTTCCTCCTATAGGTATAACCATCACTCCTCCATCTTTCAGCTGTTCTTTTAAAGGATTCGGAATATCATAAGAAGCAGCCGTAACTATAATTCTATCATAAGGGGAAAATTCCTCCCATCCTAAGGTCCCATCTCCCACTTTGAAATAAACATTACTATACCCTAATAGTTTTATTCTTTTCTTTGCTTCTTCAGATAATTCTCTTATCCTTTCTATGGTATAAACCTCCTTAGCTAGTTCTGCAAGTATAGCAGTCTGATATCCAGATCCTGTTCCTATCTCTAAAACCTTCTCATCACCTTTAAGATCTAAGGCTTCTGTCATTAAAGCCACAATATAAGGTTGAGAAATAGTTTGTTCATATCCTATAGGTAAAGCTTCGTTCTCATAGGCAAGATCCAAATATTCAGAAGGAACAAAGATATGCCTTGGTACTTTAAGAATAGCATCTAACACTTTTTGAGATTTTATACCCTCATTTTTTAAAATCTCAACTAAACTTTTTCTTTTATATTTATATTTTGGAGCATCAAAATCTTTAAAACTCAAGGCTTTTAGATCAATTTTCTTAGATACTTAGGCAAATGAAAAAGATGATTATGGGTCTCTCCATCGTAATATTTTAATTCACCTTTTATTTTTTTACCAATCAATTCATTAATAACTTCTACAGGCTTAAAAGGATTTAACTCATCTCTTGAACCTATAAGGAAACCCCAACTTCCATCAAAAGAGGGAATAAAAGTTTGATAAGAGTGAGAACTCTTAAAAACTGCAGAAAAATTCTTTTTAATGTTAAAATGTTTATATTCCTGCCCTAGCTGAACAGTTTCAGCCTGAGTAACTACTATTCCTGAAGGGTTAAGGATATGATAAATCATCTTATAAAATTCTTCGGTATATAATCTATAGGCTGGGGTATCAGGATAAGGCTCTGGTAAATCAAGGACTACTATATCAAATTTTTCACAGGTATCTCTAACAAAATTCCAACCATCCTCAAAAATTAACTTCACCCTTTCGTTCCTAAAAGCTCCTTGATGCCATTCCCAGAGGTATTTTTCAGCAAAATCTACTATGTTAGGATCTATTTCTATAGCTGTAATGTTTACATTCTCATACTTTAATAACTCTCTTAAGGTTGCTCCCTCTCCAGCCCCTATAACAAGAACCTTTTGAGGATTAGGATGTAATATTAAGGCAGGATGAATAAGGACCTCATGATAAATAAACTCATCCTTTTCAGTAGATTGCATTTTACCATCTATTATTAAGCATTTACCATAAGTAGGATTCTTAATAATTTGTATCCTTTGATAAGGAGATACTAAATCTACTATGACTTCTTCTATCTTATAACAGTGCAATTGATCTTCTGCAACCAAATCCACATACCATTCGTAATCATACATTTTTTCTCACCTTATTTCAAAGTCCATAAATCTATTTTTACATTCTCCCCAGATAACTTCAACTCTTTCAACTACCGCTCCTAAAGGACCCTCCTCTAATTTTTTAATAAATTCTCTCAGAACATCTTCTTCTCCTTCAGCCTCAACTTCTACTCTTCCATCTCTTAGGTTTCTCACATACCCAGAAATACCTAATCTTTTTGCCCATTTATAGGCAAAATATCTAAATCCAACTCCTTGGACTATCCCTGAAATATAAGCATGGATATACTTTTTCATTGCTTAGAAGTGGTCGGGGCGACTGGACTTGAACCAGCGACCTCCTACTCCCGAAGCAGGCGCGCTAGCCAACTGCGCTACGCCCCGATTAAAAAAGTGGTCGGGGCGACTGGACTCGAACCAGCGACCTTCCGCACCCCAAACGGACGCGCTTCCCCTGCGCTACGCCCCGACTCTTTCTGGAGATATTATACCATAAATTATCTATTTTTTAACACTTAAAAGATGACTAATCTCCTCAATAAATCTTGAGGGTTCTTGATATCTATTATATCTCTTTACAGCATAAGAAAGATAAAGTTTTTCTTTTGCTCTTGTTATTCCTACATAACACAACCTTCTTTCTTCCTGTATTTCTTCCCTTGTAGCTGCGTTGTAATGGGGTAATAGACCTTCTTCCATACCAACTAGGAAGACTACTTCAAATTCCAACCCCTTCACACTATGAAGAGTTATTAGTGATACCTTTCCTTCTTCTAAACTACTTTCAAGTTTACTACTAGTCAAACTCAGATGACTTAGAAAATCTCCTAAGGTATCTTGTGTTTTACCTGGAAAATTATCTGCAAAATCCATCAGTTCCATTAGATTGTCCATTCTAATTGTTAATTCCTCTTTTCCTTGGTTCTGAAACTCTGATAAATAATTGGTCTTGTCAATAATAGTAGCAATTAGCTCTCTTATATTCAAACTACTTTTTAAATCCAAGAAATACTTCCAAAGATCGTAAAAAGATTTAACTTCTCTCTTAATTCTTGAAACTTCTCCTATTGCCTCCAACAAAGAGTAGCCTTTGTTATAGTATTCTCTTATCATATTAAAAGTAGCTTCGCCTATTCCTCTTTTTGGAACATTAATTATTCTCTTTAAGCTTATTAAATCGTTGGGATTGTAAATTATATTTAAATAGGCTACTATGTCCTTTACTTCTTTTCTATCAAAAAAACTCAGTCCTCCTATTACTTTATAGGGTATATTATTTCTTATCAAGGCTTCCTCGAAAGGCCTTGATTGACGATTAGTCCTATACAGTATAGCTATTTCAGACAATTTCCTCCCTTTTGCTAACTCAAGCCTTATTTGACGTATAACAAAATTAGCCTCATCCTCTTCGTTTAGTGCCCTAAAAAGTATGGGATAAGTACCATCTCTTTTATCACTCCACAACTCTTTTGGATATCGCTTATCATTATTAGCAATAAGAGCATTTGCAATTTCAAGTATCTGCTGAGTCGACCTGTAATTTTTGGTCAGAAAAATAATCTTTAAATTTTTAAAATCCTTTTCAAGTTTAAATATATTCTGATAATCTGCACCTCTAAAGCTATATATGCTTTGGTCGTCATCTCCTACTACTGAAAATTTTTGCTTATCAAGGACAATTATTTTAAATAGTTCATACTGGGCTTTATTAGTATCTTGATACTCATCCACCAACACATATTCAATCTTATCTTGTAAAAAGCCACATATAGCTGGGTTCTCATAAAGCAAATTTATAGAATATAAGAGTAAATCAGCAAAATCCAGAGCATTATTTTTTCTTAATTCTTTCTCATACCTTTTATACACTTCTAAAACTATTTCATCAAAAGAATTAGAAATAATATTAGAAAATTCTTGGGGAGTAATCAACTGATCCTTTAATCGGGATATCTTTTCCTTTATGTCTCTTGCACTATATTCTTTTGATCTATTTAGATCTTTTAAAATATCTTTTATCAAATTTTCCTGATCATTCTCATCATAGATTACAAAATTAGGACATAGATTCCAATATCTACCAAAATTTTTAAGGAGATACAAGCCAAATCCATGAAAAGTACCTGCCCAAACTTTATCTACATTCTTCACCCCTAACAGGTTATCTATTCTTCGCTTCATTTCCTCTGCTGCTTTATTTGTAAAAGTCAGTGCAACAATATTTTCAGGCTTAGCAAAATTATTTTTTATCAAATAAGCTATCTTATAGGTAATAACTCTGGTTTTTCCAGAACCAGCACCTGCTAAGATTAGAACAGGTCTTTCTATCTCAAAAACAGCCTCTAATTGCTCTTTATTTAACTCGTTAAGAAAATCCATAATCTTTAATCTTTTAAGGGTATGTCAATTCTAAGAATTGATTTATTGTCTTCACTTGATAATTCTATTTTTATATTATTTGAATCAAAAGTTAAATATTTTGAAACTGTATTTACAAGATCTTCTTTCAACTTCTCTACAAGCTGAGGTTCAATCTTAGCTCTATCATAAACTAAAACTACTTGAAGCCTTTCTTTTGCAACATCCTTAGAAGTAATTTTCCTTCCCCAAATTGTATTTAATAGCATCTTCCCCTCCTCTTACCCTCTTAAAAATTTAAAGATTCTTTCTAAAAAAGACTCACCTTTCTCAAGTTCATCCCAAGATACATCTTCTCCAAGAAGTCTCTTTACTATGAGACTAAAAGCAAGTCCTGCCTTACACTTATCAGAATTGTATATTATAGGTTCTCCCTTATTTACACTAATTATTAAATTTTCATCTTCGGGCACAATACCCAGAAGTTCGATAGACAGGATTTCTAAAAGATCATCAACCCCAAGCATATCTCCATTTTTTACCATATCAAATCTTACTCTATTGACAATAAGACTCAGATTTTCAAAACCATTAGCCTCAAGCAGACCAATAACCCTATCAGCATCTCTAACCGAAGAAACTTCCGGAGTAGTAATCACTATTGCCTCGTCAGCTCCTGATATAGCAGATCTAAATCCATGTTCTATTCCAGCAGGAGAATCAATCAACACAAAATCAAAATCCTTTTTGAGATCGTTTATGAGCGCTCTAATTTGTTCTATTGTTACTGACTCTTTTTCTTTGGTCTGAGCTGCAGGTAAAAGATAAAGATTATTTAATCTTTTATCCCTCACAAGAGCCTGTTTTAAATTGCATTTTCCTTCTACCACATCTACAAGATTATAGACTATTCTGTTTTCAAGTCCGAGAAGAAGATCTAAATTTCTCAGTCCAATATCGGTATCCACAAGAACTGTTTTAAACCCCCTCATTGCAAGACCAGTACCAATATTCGCTACAGCTGTTGTCTTTCCCACACCACCCTTTCCTGAAGTTATTACAATGGCTTTACCCATTCTTTTTACCCCCTGAATATCTATTTAATTTTACCTCTCCATTCTCTACATAGACCCAATAACCAACTCCAGTTTTTTCCTTTTTAATTTTAGATAAATCTAATATATACCTTGCTATCTGTATTTTTTCAGGTTCAAGTTCGAGAGCAAAAATAGTTGCCTTATCATTATTCTCATATCCTGCCCAGATAGAGCCTCTAACCTTTCCCAACACAAAAACATTTTTATTGCAAATTATTTCTGATCCTGAATTAACATCTCCTATAACAAGTAAATTATCTTTTACATTTAAAGATTTACCACTTCTTATAGGACCTAAGACTATCTTAGCATTGTTAGAATTTGAAATCCTTAACCTATATAGTTCTTTGCTTAGCATTATACCATATTTTTCATAGATTTCCTTCCGGAATTCCTGCCAATCTTCATCTTTTATGTCCTTACCTTGAAAATCCACATATATACTACTTCCTTTCAAAAAACCTTCCTTGCTTTTTATTTCATCGACGATCAAATTTCTTATCTCATCCCAATTAAGATTAGGATCAATAATAATTTTTATTCCTTCTTTTAAATCACCTTTAAAAGATATTTTACTCAATTTTTAACTCCCCCTTTGACTATGTATTCTATTACCTTTTTAGCTATAGGAGCTGCTCTACCACCACCACTTTTACCATGTTCCACAAATACCGTAACCACATATTGAGGATTTTCTGAAGGAAAAAAACAGGAGAACCACGCATGACTTTCCCCATGAGGATTTTCTGCGGTCCCAGTCTTTCCAGATATATTAACTCCAGGTATACGAGTTGCCAAACCTGTTCCCTCATCAACTACTTTTTTCATACCCTTTTTCAATACTGCCCAAGAATTTTGGCTTATACTTACCTTCCCTACCACTTCAGGGTTAATAACTTCTTCTTTACTATCCATCCCTATAATTTTAGAGACCAAATGAGGTTTATATAAAATCCCTTCTGTAGCAATCATACTCATCATAGCATGTATCTCCATAGGCGTAACAAGAATATATCCTTGACCAATAGAAAGATTAAGGGTATCTCCAGGATACCATGGTTCTCTCAATCTTTCCATCTTCCATTCCCTAGAAGGAATAAATCCCTTTAGCTCCCCAGGTATATCAATACCAGTCTTAGAATCCAAAAAAAACCTTTTAGCATAATCTTCAATGCTTTTATCTCCAATCCTTAACCCTACATTAAAAAATACAACATTACAAGACTGAGCTATTCCCTCAATGAAATCTAAATGACCATGTCCTCCTTTTTTCCAACACCTAAATGTATATTTACCTATCTTATACTCCCCAGGACAATAAAATCTATCTTCTGAAGAAACTTTATTATTTTCAAGAGCAGAAAGAGCAACTACAAGTTTAAAGATTGAACCCGGAGGATAAAGAGAGGAAATAGCACGATTATTTAAAGGATTATCAGGATTTTTAATTAATTCTTCCCATTCTTTCTTAGTAAAACCTTCAATAAATTTGTTAGGATCAAAAGAGGGATGACTAACAAGAGCCAATATCTCTCCAGTCCAAGGATTAGAAACAATAACTACTCCTTTCTCTTCTCCTAATGCCTCTTCTGCAACTTTTTGAAGTTCAATATCAATAGTTGATACTATTGACCTACCTGGAATAGGATCTTTTTGGGCAGTAATAATCTTTTTCTCTCTATAAGCATACAAAGAAATCCCTCTAAAACCTTTTTTACCCCTTAATATTTTTTCATAACTCGCCTCTAAACCATATTTTCCACTCTTTTCTCCTAAGGAATAATCTAATTCTTCATTTTCTAATTCATCTTTACTAACCTCTCCCATATAACCGATTATATGAGAAGCTATACTTCCATATGGATAAAATCTATCAAACTCCATATTTATGGTAAAGGAAGGAAGGTAATCTCGACTTACCTCTAATAAAATAATTTCCTTTGGGGTAAGTTTTCTTTTTAACAAATAAGCTGGCATATAAGGTGATATTTTAGAATAAATTTTTTGGAGATCTTCCATCTTGAGCCCTAATATCTCTGCTAAGTTTTTTACTTTTTCTTTGTCAAACTTATAAGGAGGAATTAAATATACAGAATAAACTATTTTATTCTCCGCTAACACATTATTATTCCTATCATAAATTAAACCTCTAGGAGCAGGAAGCACCATTGATTTTAAATAATTTCTTTGGGAAAGATCCACATAAAAATCCTTGTTATAAACTTGCAAATAGAAAAACCGTAACAAGATTATTACCAAACAGAGTTCTATGATTCTTTTGAAAATTAATTCCCTACTCATTCTTTTTCTTCATTAGAATATATCTCAGGAATTAGAAAATAAAGAGGAATAAAAAATAAAAGATTAATACTCAAATATTTTAAAAAATTCAGCCAGTAATTAACATCAACTCTATAACCTGTTCTCCAAAAGATAAAAGAATAAACACTTAAGCTTATTATCAGAAAAAAAGAGGCACTCTTATGTATATAGATGAAACTTCTTCTCCATATGCCTATTATTACTTCCATGATTGCCCAATATAGCACTATTCCCACCACAGGGGCTGAGGAAAACATCCTTGAGATTAAGATAAAAATCAAGGAAATTCCTTGAAAGTATTTTTTCTTAAAAACTAAAAAAACAAAAAATATCACTAAAAAATCAGGAACAACACCTAAAACTCTTATTTGGGTTTGCAATATTCCTATCAAAAATGCAAAAACAAAAATTAAAACTTTACGCAAATCGCAACTCCCTCGATATTAGAAATATCCTCAAAGGGCAAAATTTTCATATTTGAAAAAGAGAATATTGCTTTTTCTTTTAAATCAGCAATGTACCCAATCTTAAGCCCATAAGGAATGTTATCCTCTGTTCCAGATGTTATTATTGTATTTCCTTCTTTTATACCGTGATCAGAGAAAAGATAAGCCATCTCCATATGGTCGTATCCCCCTCTTAATATTCCTTGATCCTTAGTCTCTAAAACAGTGACTCCAAGTACAAAGTTAGGATCATATATGGTCCTAACTATTGAATAATGCTTTTCGGTCCTTACAACTCTACCAACCACTTGATCTTTGTATAAAACAGGCATTCCTACCTTCACCTTATCCAAATACCCTTTATTTACTTTTAATTCTAAATTCCATTTAATAGGATCTCTTCCTACAATATCCGCATAGATTATCTCTATATTTTTATCTGCCAAGTCTTTTAACCAAGGGATATAATCTTCTCTTTTCTTTATATTTTCTAAAATTAGCTTCAAATTTTGATTTTCCTTGTATAAACTGAGTATTTCTGTTTGTAATTCTGCAATCTCTTTTTGTAAACTTTCTGTCATAGTTATGTATGACTTAATATCGTCAAAAGTTCTTTGAAGATTATAAAAAAAACGATTAAAAGAGTATTGTATTCTAAAGGCTATACTTTCCAAATAACCAGCAGACCATAGAATTATGGTTAAAAAGAGCAAAAATAGAATTATCCTCCATATATTTTTATTTTTTCCATCAATAATTTTCCGATGCATTAGAAAGTACTTGTTTATATCTTTCAAATTCTTCAATGATTTTTCCTGTACCCTTAACCACACAAAGAAGAGGCTCCTCTGCTACTATGGTTGAAACACCTATCTGTTCAGAAATATAAGTATCTAATCCTCTCAAAAGTGCTCCTCCACCTGCAAGGACTATACCTTTATCAATTATATCTGCAGCAAGTTCTGGTGGAGTCTTTTCAAGAGTTTCTCTTATTGACTCCACAATAATGTCAACAGTATCTTTTAAAGCATCCCTTATCTCTTCAGAACTAAGTTCCACGTTTCTTGGAACACCTGTCAGAAGATCTCTACCCTTTACCTCCATATACTCCTTCTTTTCTTCTCCAAAAGCAACATTTCCGAGTTTAATTTTAATCTCCTCAGCAGTACGTTCTCCGATGAAAAGATTGTACTTCTTTTTAATATAATGAATTATTGCTTCGTCCATCTCGTCTCCAGCAACCTTTATTGATGTACTTACCACTATTCCTCCCAAAGAAATCACTGCTATTTCCGTAGTACCACCACCAATATCTACAATAATATTCCCAGAAGGCTCCCAGATAGGAAGATCTGCGCCAAGAGCACTGGCTATAGGCTCAGTGACCAGTAGTACATCTCTTGCTCCAGCAGAATAAGCCGTGTCAATAACAGCCCTTCTCTCTACAGGTGTAGTACCTGAAGGGATACCTATGACCATCCTAGGACTTACTAAGAAATCTCTTTTATTATGTACTTTATCGATAAAATAACGTATCATCTTTTCTGCTGCATCAAAATCAGCTATAACACCATCTTTTAAAGGTCTTATAGTTATTATCTCTTCTGGGGTTCTTCCAAGCATTCTCTTTGCTTCTTCCCCTACTGCGACAACCTTCTTATCGCTTCTTCTTATAGCAACCATTGAAGGTTCAAAAGCAACAATTCCTTTTCCTCTCACATATACTACTGTATTAGCAGTTCCAAGATCAATTCCTAGATCTTTTGAAAAAAGCCCTGATAAAAAGTTAAATGCCATAACTCCTCCTTCTTTCCATTTTAGGATTTTTTTAATTTATTATAAAAGGCTATATCCAAATCTATTCAAAAGAGAATTTAGCCTTACCAAAGGCAATCCAACTATATTATAGTAATCGCCCTCTATTTTTTCAACGAGCAAAGCTCCTTTCCCCTGAATTCCATAAGCACCTGCTTTATCCATAGGTTCCCCTGTAGCTACGTACCTTTCAATCTCTTCATCAGAGTAATCTCTCATCTTAACCTTACTTCTTACTACAGAAGTTAGTACTTTCTCCTCAGGAGTTTCCATAACAGCAACCCCTGAAAAGACAAAGTGATATCTATCTCTTAATCTCTTTAATATCCTTATGGCATCCCTCTCATCCTTAGGTTTTCCTATAATTTCTCCATCAAGTACCACTACAGTATCAGCCCCAATTATTATTGCATTTCTATACTCTTCAGCAACTTTTTGAACCTTTTTAAGGGCATTACTTTTAACTATGTCCACAGGAGACCTTCTCTCACTATTACCCTCCTCTTCAACATTAGGCGAAACTACTTTGAAATCTATGCCTATTTGACCTAATAAATAAATTCTTCTTGGTGAATTAGATGCTAATATTATTTCTTTTCTCATCTTTGAAAAGATTTGAATCCCTCCCCTAATACTTCATGGGCTGGAGAAATTACCACAAAAGCTTTCGGATCACAATTATGAATAATCTCTTTTAGTTTTGCAACTTCCGATTGACTCACTACACAGTATAAAATCTCTCTATCCTTTCCTGTATACATACCTTTACCGTAAAAAATGGTTACTCCTCTTCCGAGATCTCTAAGTATTCTTTCCCCAATCTCTCTGGGTTTATCAGAAAAAACCAAGGCTGCCTTAGTATAAGATAAACCTTGTTGCACCAAATCAATAGCATATCCTTGAATCAAGATTACAAGTAAAGCATAAAGCGCTAAAACAAAATCAAAAATAAAACCAGCAGAGAGTACAATCATACCATCAATAATAAGTAAAGCTTGTCCAAGATTAAGTCCTGTAAAATGAGATAAAACTTGAGCAAGTATATCAGTTCCCCCAGTAGACCCTCCATATTTAAAAACAATTCCAAGACCAATACCTCCTAAAATACCACCATAAACGGTAGCAAGAATAGGATCTCTCACTTGAGGAAGTCTAAAGATGGTTAGGAAATCAATAAATAAGGAAAGAATCACAGTGCCGTAAACAGTCTTTATCCCAAAATGAATTCCAAGAACTTTAATTCCAAGTAAAAATATAGGTATATTCAAAAGAAGCATCATGATTCCAACAGGAGTTTTAAAAATGTGATATAAAATAATAGCAATACCACTAACTCCCCCTCCAACAAGTTTATTGGGTACTAAAAAGATATCTATACTTAAAGCTATAAGAAAAGCTCCAAAAGAAATACCCAAAAAATTAATTAACTTCTTCATGATCCTTATACCTAAAATAAAATCTTATAAATCTTATAAGATTTGGAAATCTGCTTAATATTCTTTTTGGATCTTGTAATAACCTATAGAACCACTCCAAATTTAACTCTCTTATTATTTTGGGAGCCCTTTTCTTTTTTCCAGAAAGAACATCAAAACTTCCTCCAACCCCTATAGCTATATTCACTTTCAATTTATCCTTATATTTATCAATAAAAAACTCCTGCTTAGGAAATCCCAAAGCAACGAATAATATTTTTGCACCCGAATTATTGATTTCGCTAATAATATTTTCTTCTTCCTCCCTTTTAAAATAGCCATCCCTATATCCTGCAATCACTAAGTTAGGATATCGAATCTTAATTCTATTCACCATACTCTCAACAACTTCTTTTTTTGCTCCGAGAAAATATATAGGAATTTTTAAGTCTTCTGCTAACTTTAAAATTTCAAGCATCGCTTCAATTCCAGGAAATCTATTTATTCTAATTCCTTTCTTCTTAGCAAGGAGAAGTATTCCAACTCCATCTGGTAAATTAACTTCAGATCTTTTTAAAACTTCTCTAAAACTCTTATCCTCAACAGTTCTTGCAATCATCTCTGCATTTGGGGTAAAAATACTTTTACAATTATCCGTACTTAAAAAGTTTTTAATATGATTTCTAAACTCATTCATATTATCATATGAACTAAATTTGATGCCAAATATTTTTATAATCTGCATATTTCTCTCTCAAAATCAAGTATATCCTCTCTAATTTTCTTTCTCAGACTCTCCCTCTTTGAAAGTAAATAATTCCTATAATACTGATAATCCTCCTCTATTTCATTAACATAACATAAAATTTTATCCTGTGAAAAGTCTTTTATTACAAATTTCCAATCTATTTCATAACAAAAAGCCTCCACTTTTTCATCATAGGATATAGCAATAAAGGGAATACCTAAAAGCACACTTAAAATACAACTGTGAAGTCTCATTCCTATAAACAATCTGCAGGATGAAAAATAACTCAAAAATTCCAGGTCAGTGGGGTTAATCAACCTAATTTTTGACTTAAAGTCATTTTCTATAAGTTCATAAATTTGTGAGTCTTTATCTTGAAAAGAAAAAAAATAAAATTCTCCATATTTCTGGATTAAATTTTCAAGAATAGGATTAAATTCTTCAAACTTAAATCCTCTCCACTCTCTGAGACTTATTCCTACTGCCCTACTATTATTTTTTAACTCAAAAGGAAAATCCAACAAAAATACCAAATCTGCAGAAAGAACTATTTTCTCAGGTTTAACCCCCAACTTCACAAGATACTCTTTTGAAAAAGAATCTCTCACATATATCTTTTCAATTCTATTAAGAAAAACTCTTAAGAAAACCTCGTTTATCTTACTCTCTAAGGGAGAAAAACTCTGTCCAAGAAGATAAACTTTTTTTCCAAAAAGTAAAGATAAAAACAAAACAAAAATATAGTAGTAAAAAGATCTACTACTGGTTTTATCCTGAAATATTCCCCCTCCCCCACCTACCACCACATCAGCCCATCTTACACCCTTGAAAACATCAGTAGAAAACTTATAAAATTCTCTGATACCTTTTTGTTGCTGTTTTCTATCACTTCTATTTGTTAAAACCCCAAGATTATATTTATCTCCAAAGACTGTGATTAGACTTTTTAAAAGAAGATCATCCCCTAAATTTCCTTCACCATAATATCCAAAAAAGAGTAGCTTCAGCATGTTTAAGACTTATTTTTCTTTTTAAATTCATTAAAAAGGTAAGCCTCTATGAAGGGATCTATTTCCCCATCAATAACCGCTTGGACATTCCCAATTTCAAGACCTGTTCTATGATCTTTAACCAAAGTATAAGGGTGAAAAACATAAGATCTTATTTGATTGCCCCAACTTATCTCTTGAACTTCCCCCTTTAAAGATGCAATTTTTTCTCTTCTTTTTCTCTCTTCAAGCTCTTCCAATCTCGCCTTTAAAACCCTTAAAGCCATCTCTTTATTAGCATGTTGAGATCTCTCATTTTGACATTGAACCACTATACCTGTAGGGATATGGGTGATTCTTACAGCCGATTCTACCTTGTTTACATGTTGTCCCCCTGCACCCCCAGCTCTAAAGGTCTCTATTTTCAAATCCTCAGGCTTTATCTCTATAGTACTCTCGGGAAGTTCAGGAATTACTTCAACCAACGCAAAAGATGTATGTCTTCTGTGATTAGCATCAAAGGGTGATATCCTCACTAATCTATGCACTCCTTTTTCACCCTTTAGATAACCATAAGCCTTATCACCTTCAATTAACAAAGTAGCACTTTTTATTCCTGCTTCTTCCCCAGGTGAGATATCAAGAATTTTCACTTGGTATCCTTTTCTTTCAGCCCATCTTATATACATTCTCAAAAGAATCTCAGTCCAGTCTTGAGCATCAGTACCGCCCGTTCCCGCATGCAAAGACAAAACAGCATTTGCCTCATCATGAGGATCCTGCAATACCATTTCAATCTCAAAATTTTTTAAACTTTTCTCTACTTCTTTTAACTTTTTTTCAAATTCCTCTTTATATTCATCTCCTTCCTCTAACAAATCTTTCCATTCAGAAAGCTCCTCTATATCGGCTTTGAGTTTTTCCCAACTTTCAATTTCCTTTTGTAACTTATTGAATTCAGTAAGAATAGGTTTTACCTTTTCTGAATTATCCCATCTATGATTAGCAATTTCCATTTCAAGAGCTTTAAGCTCTTTTTTCTTACTTTCAAGGTCAAAGATAACCTCCTAACTTGTTGAATGTTTCAATTATCTCTTCATATTTGATTATTAGATCATTTATAGATACTACCAATTAACTTCTCCTCCCTTTTGTGGTAGTCTTAGTCTCTTGAGTAGAAATATGAACATTAAATAGATATCTTATACTTTCCCATTCAAAACTTTCTACCATATCTTGAAACATTTGATAAGCTTCTTTTTTATATTCCACTAAAGGATCATGATGAGCTATGGCTCTAAGTCCAATACCATCCCTTAATGCCTCCATATCATTAAGATGTTCTATCCATAGTTTATCTATAACATAAAGAAGTACAATTCTTTGAATTTCTTTCCACATCTCCTCTCCAAATTCTTCTTTCCTTTTTTCATATCTCTCTCTTATTCTACCCTCTAATTTTTCTCTTACCTCAGTGTAATCCTCTTCTTTAATTATCTCTTCCCAATCGAAGGGTAAAAAGCCAAAGGTCTCCAAAAACATATTTTTCCAACTCTCTCTATTCTCTTGATTAAACATAATGGTGAAGAACTTATCAAGAACTCTGTTCATTATCCTTTGTACAATCTCTTCTAAGTTATCCATAAGTAGGATCTTTCTTCTTTCTTTATAAACTATATCCCTTTGAGTATTTAACACATCGTCATATTCAAGTAACTGTTTTCTTATTTCAAAATTCATTCTCTCTACCTTTGCCTGACTGTTCTCAATGATTCTTGTAAGAAGAGGAGACTCAATAGGTTGTCCTCTTTCCATACCTAACCTTTCCATAAGAGCTTTTATTTGATCTCCACCAAAAAGCCTAAGCAGATCATCTTCAAGAGAAAGATAAAACCTTGAAGATCCTGGATCTCCTTGTCTTCCTGCCCTACCTCTTAGCTGATTATCAATCCTTCTACTCTCATGTCTTTCTGTTCCAATCACATGAAGACCTCCAAGTTCCGCTACACCTTCACCTAATACTATATCTGTCCCTCTTCCAGCCATATTTGTAGCTATAGTCACTGCATACTTTTGCCCCGCTTTAGCTATAATTTCAGCTTCTTTTTCGTGATATTTAGCATTTAAGACATTGTGGGGAATTCCCTTCTTTTTAAGCATTTTACTTAACCGTTCAGATTTTTCAATAGAGGTAGTTCCCACAAGTACAGGTCTTCCTATTTTATACATTTCTTCAATTTCCTTTACAACTGCCTCAAATTTTTCTTCTTCTGTTCTAAAAATAACATCAGGATAATTTATTCTCCTCAAAGGTTTGTTAGGAGGTATAACTACTACTTCTAATCCATATATTTTGACAAATTCTTCCTCTTCAGTTGCCGCAGTACCTGTCATACCTGCAAGCTTTTTGTACATTCTAAAATAATTTTGAATAGAAATTGTAGCAAGGGTAACATTTTCTTCTCTTATTCTTACTCCCTCTTTAGCTTCTATTGCTTGATGAAGCCCATCACTATATCTTCTTCCAAACATCAATCTACCAGTAAATTCATCTACTATTATTACTTCCCCATCTTTAACTATGTAATCTCTATCCCGATGATAGAAGTTCAAAGCCTTTAAACATTGTAAGAGAGCATGAGCAAGCCCCATGTTTTTAAAATCATATAAGTCTTTAACGCCAAGAAAACTTTCAGCTTTTCTCAACCCCTCCTCGGTAAGAGACACGGTCTTTGTTTTTTCATCAGTAGTATAATCTACATCCTTTTTCAAATATCTTGCAGCCCTTATAGCAAGCTTATAAATGTGACTTTCTCCTTTAGCAGGACCAGAAATAATCAAAGGTGTTCTTGCCTCATCTATTAGTATGCTGTCTACCTCGTCCACAATGGCATAATTAAGCTCTCTTTGAACAAGTTGATCAGGTGATAAAGCTATATTATCTCTTAAATAATCAAAACCAAATTCATTATTAGTACCATAAGTAATATCTGCCATATAGGCTTTTTTTCTTTCAAGAATAGGAGTATCATTTTGCAAAAGCCCTACCTCTAATCCCAAAAATTCATATATAGGACCCATCCAATATCTATCCCTCTTAGCAAGGTAATCGTTCACTGTAACTATATGTACACCCTTTCCTTCTAAAGCATTTAGATAAGCAGGAAGAGTTGCAACCAAAGTCTTTCCTTCACCTGTCTGCATTTCTGCAATCTTTCCTTGATGAAGGACAATTCCTCCCATAATTTGAACATCAAAATGCCTCATTCCTATAGTTCTCTTAGCTACTTCTCTTACTACAGCAAAGGCTTCAATCAAGAGATCATCCAAAGTCTCTCCTCTCTCTAATCTCTGCTTAAATTCGGGAGTCTTCCTTTTTAAATCCTCATCCGATAATTTGCTTATTTCAGGCTCTAACGCATTAATCCTTTTTACGTATTCTTCTAATTTCTTTAACGTACGAGCGTTGGAATCAAACAATTTTGACAAAAATCCCATTATTCCTCCTCACTTACAATTAATCCATACTTTCCATCTTTTCTTTTATACACTACTTCTATTTTATCAGTTTCTGCATCTCTAAAGATGAAAAAGTCATGTCCTAAAAGTTCCATCTGCAAAATAGCTTCCTCAAGATCCATAGGTTTCAACAAGAATCTCTTTACTTTTACCACCTCTGGTTTTTCTTCTTTGGTCTCCTCTATTAAAATCCCTCTAATACTTTCGGTTCTTCTTCCTTTATCTACCAACTTTTCTTTTAACTTCTTTAGCTGAGCTTCAAGTTTATCTACTACAAGATCCACACTACTCCTAAAATCCTGATTTGCCTCCGAAGCCTTTATTATTTTTCCATTAGCCTTTAATGTGACTTCCACTCTATGTCTTTTGCTTCCATCTCTCCAATCCTCTTCAGAAAAGACCACCTCAATATTTTCAATATTATCAAAAAACCTTGATAGCTTAGAAAGTTTTCTCTCTGCATATTCTTGAAGATTCTCAGTAATATTCACGTTCTTACTCACATAGTTTATCTGCATAATAAAACCTCCTTACAAAAATTTTTTAAATCAGAACTCTTACAGCAGTGAATATATAAACTTTATCTAAATTAAAACTCTTTTTCAAAGTTCTTGTACCCTCCTTCAAGGTAGTCCCTGTTGTATAGACATCATCTACAAGAAGGATATTCCCATTAATCTCTCTATTTTCAATTACTCCAAAAGCATTCATCATATTTTCTTCTCTTTCTTTCAAATTTAATGTTTTCTGGGGTTTTATATTCTTTTTCAAATAGAGTAAAGGACCATAAGCAACCTTTAGACTCTTACTTAAAAAATAAGCAAGATATTCTGATTGATTATATCCCCTCTCTTTTAAAGTTTTATAACTTAAAGGAACATAAGTTATATAATCAATTTTCCATTTTTTTCTTAAAATCTTTTCGCTTCCAATTTGTGAGAAAAAATCTGCTATATAAGGTTTATTTTTAAACTTAAATAAGCTTATAATGTCTTTCCATCCATCTTCATAGTAAGCCACAAACTCATAACCATCCCATATCCTCTCCTCTTTGTTACAATTATAACAAATTTGCAAATCCACAGTAAGAGGCTGTCCACAGCTTAAGCAGTAATACTCAGGAAATTTCAACTTTTTCAAACAATTTTTACACACAAAACCCTCAGAATACCTACCACAAAATACACATTTCTTGGGAAACAAAACATCTAATAGAAAATTTTCAAAAAAAGAGATCATGGATTAAATTCCACTGGAGGAAAATCTCTAAATCCAAAGTAATAAAGAAGTATGTCTCTTATTCTTTCACTTGCCCTACCATCTCCATAAGGGTTTATTGCTTTAGACATGCGAGTGTATTCTTCTTTATCAAGGATAAGAGTTCTCAATTCTTTTATAATATTCTCCTTATACGTCCCAACAATCTTCACAGTCCCCGCTTCTACTGCCTCAGGCCTTTCTGTAACTTCTCTTAAAACAAGAACAGGCTTTCCTAAGGATGGGGCCTCTTCTTGCAATCCACCAGAATCGGTCAAAACAAGATAACACTTATCTAATAGATATACCATAGTTATATAGTCTACTGGAGGAATCAATATAGCCTTTTTATTTTTTCCAAGTATTGAATATACTTGTTCTTTTACTATGGGGTTAGGGTGAACTGGAAATACCACATAAAGATCATCAAACCTTCTTAAAATCTCGTCTAAAGCTAAGACAATGTTTTTAAGGGGTTCTCCCCAATTTTCTCTCCGATGAGCAGTGACGAGAATAAATTTTTCCGGAAGTTCTTCGACTAATTTTGAGGGTTTTAGTTTATCCATATTCTTATGGACAAAGAGTAATGTATCTATGACAGTATTTCCTGTTATAAATATGTTTTTTTCAGATATTCTTTCATTTATTAAATTCTCTTTTGCCTTTTTAGTTGGAGCAAAATGTAAGTCTGCAAGAACTCCAGTAAGATGCCTATTCATTTCTTCAGGATACGGCTGATATTTATCATAAGTTCTTAATCCAGCTTCTACATGTCCTACAGGGAGTTTTTTATAAAACGCTGCAAGACTCGCAGAAAAAGTTGTAGTAGTATCTCCATGAACAAGTACCATATGAGGAGGATCTTTCTGCCATATAAAATCAAGACCCTCAAGAACCTTTACAGTAATTTGGGTAAGAGTTTGTTTATCTTGCATAATATTTAAATCATAATCCCCTTTTAAGTCAAAAATTTCCATCACTTGATCTAAAAGCTCTCTATGCTGAGCTGTTAATATAATCTGAACCTCAAAAAATTCAGAATCCTTTAAAGCCTTTGCTACAGGTGCCATCTTTATGGCTTCGGGTCTTGTACCAAATACAAGAGATATCTTCTTTTTACTCATGCTCTTAAAGAATATTTTTTATAATAACCTATAGTTTTATAAATTAGCCTTGCTGCCATATAATCAGGATACACTAATCCTGGAATTGGAGAAAATTCCACAAAATCGGCCCCTATAACTTTTTTATTTTTGAAAACCTCTCTTAACAAATAAAGTACTTGATACCAAGAAAGTCCTCCAGGCTCCGGCGTACCCACAGCAGGCATTTCTGAAGGATTGAACACATCAAAATCAAGAGTTATATAAACTTCTTCCTCTAAATTCTTTAAGATATCCTCAACTACAAAGGCATCAAATTTCTCTTGAAGTTTGTAGTCAAAATATATTTTTATGTTCTCTCTCTCTTTAACATAATCTTTTTCTTCCTCAGACATACTTCTTATACCAACCTGAACTATCTTAATTTTCTCCGAAGCCTCTCTTAAGGCACAAGCATGGCTATTTTCTGTCCCCTCGTATTCACCTCTTAAATCCGAGTGAGCGTCAAGATGTAATATAGAAAAACTATCATATTTCTTAGTATATGCTCTTAATATCGCCTTAGTAATTGTATGCTCCCCACCTAAAAAAACAGGAAAATGTTTGTAATCAATAATATTGAAGGTAAAATTTTCTATTTCTTCAAGAGCTTTTTTTAAATTCCCTAAGGATAAAGAAAGATCTGGGTGAGTATATATCCCTACTTCAGCAGGAATATCATCGAGCTCCTCATCATAAAGCTCTAAATTATAAGAAGCCAACAATATTGCTTGGGGACCTTCCCTGGTACCCTTTTTATAGGTAGTTGTTGTTTCAAGAGGACATGAGATAATGAGTACTTTTGAATCTTCAGGATTTATAGAGGGAAGGCCCCCAAAGGAGGGTGTATATCTATACTGCTGCATTCCTTCCTCTTTTAAGGAGATTGATAGGAAATTCTCTACCTCTTACCAAGATTTCCCACTCTGTTTTTTGGGCAGAAAGTTTCTTTTCGATTAATTCTTTTGCAAGGTCAATGTTAAAGGTCTTACAAGAAAAGATATCTACACTAGCATAGTTTAAATCTGGCCAGGTATGAATCGCTATATGGCTCTCAGCAATCAATACCACACCTGATATTCCCCAATCCAATGGATCATCCTCAGGAACATACCTCATCACATAAGGCGGCATGATTTTTTGCATGCCAATCTGTTCTGGAAGCTCATCCAGGAGATCGTAAATAAATTTTACATCTTCCAACTTCTCTTTTGGACAACCATATAAATCTAAAACTAAGTGCGGTCCTAACATCCTTTCTCCTTACTTCCCCTTTCTTCAAAATGATATTTAACGCTAAATATAATACAATTAACCCCCTATGTCAATAATTTTTGGAGAAATTTTTATAGATTTTCCACCTCAAGGGCAATGTCTTTCCGGTAATACATGTTCTCAAAGCTAATATTATTGATATTTTTATAGACCTTATCTCTTGCCTCTTTAAAACTCTCTCCAAGAGCAACCACATTTAACACTCTACCTCCAGCAGTAACGAGCTTACCATCAACCCATTTAGTACCCGCATGAAATATAATTACTTCTTCACTTTCCCTTATTTTTATCTCTCGTCCCACTTCGTAGTTCCCAGGATACCCTTTTGAAGCAAGCACTACACAAACAGCTTTTTTATCCTTTATCTTTTTGTCTTTCCATGTCCCCTCTTTAAAGGAAAGAAAGGAAAAATCTAAAAGTGGTAAGATAACTTGTGCTTCTGGATCTCCAAGTCTTACATTAAATTCAAGAACATGAGGCTCTCCATCCACCAATATAAGCCCACCATATAAGAAACCTTCGTATTGAAGTCCCATTTTATGAATTTCATCCATAAGAGGCTTAAAAATCTTTTCATCACATACCTTAATAAGCCTCTCATCTATCCAAGGTACAGGAGCGTAAGACCCCATTCCTCCAGTATTAGGTCCAGTATTACCCTCTCCTATTCTTTTATAATCCTGAGCAGGTGGTAAATAATAAATCTCCTCCCCCTTAATTGCTGCAATAAGAGAAAATTCTCTACCATTAAGAAATTCTTCAACAACCACTTTCTTTCCAGCCTCTCCCAAAATCTCTTCGTTAAAAAGTTTATTAGCAATTTCTAATCCTTCCTCTACATTATTTACAATAAACACGCCCTTTCCTGCAGCAAGTCCATCAGCCTTTATTACCAATGGATATCTTTCCTTTTTTAAAAATTCTTTTATATCACCAAAATTATCAAAAATTCTAAAATTTGCAGTTGGTATTCCAGCCTTCCTCATAATCTCCTTTGCAAAAGCCTTGCTAGCTTCAAGTTTTGCCAAATTTTTAACAGGACCCCATATCTCTAATCCATTTTCTTTAAATTTGTCAGATATCCCAATAGCAAGAGGTAATTCTGGTCCCACTATTGTCCAATCTATTCTATTTTCTTTAGCAAACTTTACTATAGAGTCTATATCTTCAACCTTAAAAGGTAGACAATTAGCAATACTACTTATCCCTGCATTTCCAGGAATAGCATAAATCTTATCCACATTACTATCCTGTGAGAGTTTCCAACAAATAGCATGCTCTCTTCCCCCACTTCCTACAACTAAAACTTTCATAATCTTTACCCCCTCTTCTTAAAAACTACTCTCCTTCCAATTATCTCAAAATCTTCCGTTAATATTTTTTTCACCGACTCAACTATAAGCTTATGTTCCTCTTGAAGAATTCTTTCTGCTAAAGTCGCAGGAGTATCATCATCATAGACAGGAACTGCTCTTTGTCCAATTATAGGACCCGAGTCTATACCTTCATCCACAAAATGCACAGTACAACCCGAGATTTTTACTCCATACTCCCAAGCTTGTCTCTGAGCTTCAAGTCCAGGAAAAGAAGGGAGAAGAGATGGATGAATATTTATAATCCTATTGGGAAAAGCTTCAAGTAGGGTCTTACCCACAATCTTCATATACCCAGCAAGAACTACTAGATCTACTTTAAAATTCTGTAGAACCTCTTTTATTTTCTCTTCATACTCCTTTTTGCTTTTATAATCTTCCCTTCTTATTACAAATACAGGAATATTTTCTCTTTTTGCCCTCTCTATAGCATAAGCAGAAGGATTATTACTTATAACCACTACAACCTCTGCAGGATAATTCTCATCCTTAGATGCATCAATCAATGCCTGAAGATTCGATCCTCTCCCTGAGACTAAAACTCCAAGACGTTTTCTTTCCATGCGATCTTTACTCCTCTTTCTCCCTTATTTAATTCACCAATAATATAAGCTTTCTCTCCCAAATCTTTTAAGTCTATTAAAATCTCCTCTGCTCTTCCTGAAACAATAAGTATTAGTCCTATTCCCATATTAAATACTCTAAAGGCTTCCTTCCAAGTTAAATTACCCTTTTTAATAAAGAATTTAAAAATCCAAGGTATATCCCAAGAAGAAGAATCTATTTCTGCCTGAATATTTTTAGGAAGAATCCTGGGGAGGTTTCCGGGTATGCCACCCCCAGTTATATGGGCTATTCCCAAAATATTATCCCTATATTTTTCTAACAAGGGCAGAACTACAGGTGGGTAAATTTTAGTGGGCCTTAGTATTTCTTCAAGCAAATCATATCCATCTATCTTTTTTTTGAGGGAGATTCTCTTTTTCCTCAAAATATATCTTACTAATGAATACCCGTTACTATGAAGTCCAGAAGAAGCTACTCCTATTAAAACATTTCCTTCTTTAATTCTATCCATCTTAGGGAGTAAATTTTCTTCTTCAACAATACCAACTACGAATCCTACAAGATCTATTTCTTTACCTCTATATATTCCTGGCATTTCTGCAGTCTCTCCTCCGACAAGACTACAATCTACCTTCTTACAAGCATTAGCAATACTTATGATAACCCTCTTATACACCTCTGGATCTATCTTACTTCCTGCAAAGTAATCCATAAAAATCAAAGGCTTCGCTCCTGCGGTAAGTATATCATTAACATTCATTGCTAAAAGATCATCTCCTATGGTGTCTAAACGGTTATGTTTCAAAGCTATAATAAGTTTTGTCCCTACCCCATCAGTACTTGTAATAATAAGCGGATTCTTATACTCCTGAAAAGGAATTTTAATAACACTAGCAAAACTGTTCCAATAATTAAATACGTAAGGTTTATAAGTAGAGACAATGTATCCTTTAACTTCTTCAAGAGCTCTTTCAACCTTATTTATACTTACTCCACTTAAACTATAAGTAATAGCTTTCCCTTTTCTTTTTTTACCATCTTCTTTCCAAAACATTCTCCGCAATATCCCCTTTCTGGAAGAATACTTAAAAGTCCTTCCATGCTTAAAAAAGCCACAGAATCAAAGCCTAGAATTTTTGAAATCTCCTCTGGAGAATAGTAATAACTAATTAGCTCCTTGGTATTGGGGATGTCTACTCCATAATGGCAAGGATGAATAAGAGGTGGAGAGGAAAGTCTTAAATGTACCTCTTTTGCACCCTCTTCCCTTAACTTTTCAGCAAGAATTCTACCAGTAGTTCCCCTCACCAAAGAGTCATCTACAAGAACAATTCTTTTTCCTTTGATTAAATCACCTATAAAAAGAAACTTCATTCTTACCCCCGACTCTCTTTCTTTTTGTTTTGGCTGGATAAAAGTTCGTCCCACATAATGACTTCTCATAAGTAACATTTGCAAAGGAATGCCAGATTCTTCACTGTATCCTATTGCTGCAGGAATACCTGAGTCGGGCACTGGAACAACCCAATCTGCATCAACGGGAGATTCTTTGGCCAGAACCTTTCCCATTTCTTTTCGATAGTAATATACCGTCTTCCCATCATATATACTATCAGGTCTTGAGAAATAAATGAACTCAAAAAGACAAAATCTTGAAATACTACTTTCTAAAAATCTTTCTCTATTTATCTCCCCATTTTTATTGATATAAATTATTTCACCCGGCTCTATTTCTAAAAGATCAACCAAATGATATTCTTTTAAAGCACAAGTCTCAGAGGCAAAAATAAAGGTACCATCATAAAGTCTCCCTAAGAAAAGAGGTCTAAAACCATAAGGATCTCTAATTCCATATACGCCTTCCTCAGACCCAATAACCAGAGAATAACTACCTTCTAATTTTGATAAGGCTTCTTTTAGTCTTTCTTTTAATGTAGTCTTTTGAGATTTGGCTATAAGATGTAAAATCACTTCTGTATCAGAACTGCTTTGAAAAATAACTCCATCCTTTTCCAAAACTCTTCGCAAAGAATCCGAATTAGCTATGTGTCCATTATGAGCAAGGGCAACATAACCATATCTTGGCAAATTAACTAAGAAGGGCTGTATATTTTCTTCCTTTGACTTTCCAGAGGTAGAGTATCTTACATGTCCTATAGCAATTCTACCTTTTAATCTCTTCAATATCTCCTCATTAAAAACTTGAGAGACAAGTCCAAAATTTTTATGCAAATAATGATCATTACCGGAAAAAGTCACAATACCAACACTTTCTTGTCCTCTATGTTGCAATTTCAAAAGTACCCTATAGGCTATAAAACTTGCCTGTCCTTTTTCTTTAGTAACTACACCTACAACCCCACACTCCTCTCTTATCTTCATAATATTTCACCTTCTTCGTAAAAATTCATTAATATTCCTTTTAATAAAAGGCTCTACTATAAATTCCTTCTCTTTTACTATACCAATTTTTTGAGTTTTTAATCCGTATTTCTCTATAAAATCTAAATACTTTATTTCTTTGTCTTTATTAATCTCAACTACTATTAAACCTGAGCCTTCTCCAATTAAATTCTCAATTTTATCTGAGGGCAAAACTATTTCTACTCCTTTCTCTCCCCAGAAGCTCATCTCAAGAAGAGTACTAAGAAGCCCACCCTCACTTATATCATGAGCTGACAGGACAATATCCCTTTCTTTTCTTATCTCCTCCATGAAAAACTTTAGTTTTCTCTCCCATATGAGATCTACATAAGGAGGTTCTCCTTCTATCTTACCAAATATGTCCTTTATGAATTTAGATCCTCCTAAGGATAACCAAGAAAAATCCCCTATTAAATAAACAGGATTTCCAACCACTTTAAATCCAGGTTTTATTAAATAACTTAAATCTTCCAGAATACCAACCATACCTATAATTGGAGTTGGAAATATAGTATTTTCAGCTTGTCCATTATAAAAGCTAACATTCCCACTTACTATTGGTATTTCAAGAGCCCTTGAGGCAAGGTCTATCCCTTTTATCGTTTCTCTAAACTGATAAAACACTTCTGCTTCATCAGGATCACCAAAGTTAAGTCCATCAGTAATTGCTAAAGGTCTTCCTCCAACACATAAAATATTTCTACATGCTTCTGTAACAGCATACATGGCACCTCTCTTAGGATTAAGGTAACAGTATCTTCCATTTCCGTCAACGACTACAGCAATACCCTTATTAGTTCCCTTTATTCTTAAAACAGCGGCATCTCCGAATCCAGGAGAAAAAACCGTATTAGTTTGTACTGAATAATCATACTGACGATATATCTTCTCTTTTATAAATAGATCATTAACAAGCTCTTCCAAAAATCTATTCACATGCTCTTTCTTGACTCGAGAGCCGAAATCGAAAGCTAAATTTGGAACCTCATAGTCTTTATAAGGAGGATCAAAAATCAAAGATCCATCCACAAGAAGCTCCGTAGGAAGATCGACAACTTTTTCTCCCTTGAAATAGACAACAAACTTTTCCTCCTCTATTACTTCGCCTATAATTTCTGCCTCTAAATCCCATTTCTTAAATATACTTATTATCTCCTCTGCTTTCTCTGGTTTTATAACAAGAAGCATTCTTTCTTGAGATTCTGAAAGTAATATCTCTTCTGCAGTCATATTCTCTTCTCTTTGAGGAACTTTATCTAAATATACCTTCACTCCACTTCTTCCCCTTCTTGCCGATTCTGAGAGGCTGCTAACCAGTCCTGCAGCACCAAGATCCTGAATTCCGATTACCCCCTCAGTAGAGGCTGCTTCTAAGCAAGATTCAATCAAAAGCTTCCCCAAAAAAGGATCTCCTACTTGAACAGAGGGTCTTTTCTTATGTACCTCATCATCTAACTTCTCTGAAGCAAAACTTGCACCTTGTAAACCATCTCTTCCTGTTTTTGCTCCTACAAGAAGTAGAAGATTTCCCTTGCCTTCAGCTTTCCCTCTATATGATTTTTGTCCTGGAGTCAGTAAACCAATACACATCACATTTACTAAAGGATTTGAGGAGTAGCAATCCTCAAAGACAATCTCTCCCCCTACCACAGGAACTCCTATACAGTTCCCGTAAAAACTAATTCCACCTACAACTCCCTCAAACAAATATTTATTTCTTCCTTTTTCAATAGGTCCAAATCTAAGAGAATCAAGCAAAGCTATAGGTCTTGCTCCAATAGCAAGTATATCCCTTACTATACCTCCAACTCCTGTTGCCGCTCCCTGAAAAGGTTCTACAGCTGAGGGATGATTATGACTTTCTATCTTAAAAACTACTCTATATCCATCCCCTAAATTTACTATTCCAGCATTCTCTCCTGGACCTTGTTCTACCCACTCTGCTTTAGTAAGAAAATCCTTCAGATATTTCCTTGAATGTTTATAACTACAATGTTCTGACCATATAACCGATATTACAGACCACTCTAAATCATTAGGTTCCCTTCCCAGTAGTTTAATAGCATGCTTTATTTCTTCCTCTTTAAGCCCAAATACACCCATTTTTCTTATCACTCCTTGAATTTTATTCTAATAAAGTTAAAAATAGATTTAAACCTGAGGTGCTACCAAGAATCTCTTCTACAGCTCTCTCAGGATGAGGCATAAGTCCCATAACATTTCCTTTTTTATTTATAATACCAGCAATATTCTCCAAAGACCCATTAGGGTTTTCACCGTAATATTTAAGCACTATTTGGTTATTTTCCTTTAATTCTTCAAGTTCCCTTTTAGAGATGTAATATCTTCCCTCTTTATGAGCTATGGGCATCTTAAGAATCTCACCAACTTTGTAATTTTTTAAAAACAGAGTATTATTGTTAATTACCTCTAAGAAAACTTCCTTACATATAAAAGAATTAGTAATATTAGGAAGCATAGCCCCAGGAAGAAGACCAGCCTCAAGAAGAATTTGAAAACCATTGCATATTCCCAATACATAGCCACCCTTTTTAGCAAAATCTATAATTTCATTCATTATAGGAGAAAACCTCGCAATAGCTCCTGCCCTCAAATAATCCCCATAAGAAAAACCGCCAGGAAGAATAACTACATCTACATTTTTTAAATCGTGTTCTTTATGCCATAAATAGACTGGATCATGTCCTACCAATCTCAAAGCATGATAAGTATCCATATCACAATTTGTGCCTGGAAAAACTACAACTCCAACCCTCATCATTCTTCCACCCTTATAACAAAATCTTCAGTAACAGGATTTGCAAGAAAGATTTCACTCATTTTTTTTACCTTACTAATAATCTCTTCCTTGTTCTCTCCAAGGATATCTATCTTGAGTACTTTTCCTATTCTTACCTCTTCCACTTCCTTAAAACCCAAATTATGGAGAGCATCTTTAACCGTCTTTCCTTGAGGATCAAAAATACCCTCTTTCAAAAATATCTCTAAAATTACTGTCCACTTTTTCACCTTTTTAAATCCTCCTTATCTAAACCTCTTGTTTATATATTCCAGATCTTTCAAAAATCACATCAATATTTTTGAGAAAAACCTCTGGAGAAAAGCATTGTTTAATTTCTTCCTCACTCAAATACTCTCTAATACGATTGTCCTCTAAAACAATATCCATAAAATCCCTTTTCTGTTCTACAGCCCTAAAAGCATCTTCCTGGACCCACCCATATGCCACATCTCTTAATACTCCTTTTTCTGTTAGTGCTAAAAGAAGATTTTGAGAATAATAGATACGATAATTCATTGACATGTTTTCTTTTATTCTCTCCTCATTTATCCTCAAATTATTAATAATTCCAATAAGGAGATTAAGTATGTAATCTGTTAAAGAAGTGGAATCAGGAAAAATAACCCTTTCTACCGACGAATGACTTATATCTCTTTCATGCCATAACGGTATGTTTTCTAAAGCAGAATTTATATATCCTCTTATTACCCTTGAAAGGCCACAAATTCTCTCAGAAAGAACAGGATTCCTTTTATGAGGCATAGCGGAGGAACCTTTTTGCTTTTCCCTAAAAGGTTCTTCCAATTCTCCCACTTCAGTTCTTTGAAGATGTCGTATTTCTAAGGCTATTCTTTCACATGTGGAAGCAATCATGGAAAGAGCATAAATCACCTCTGCATGTCGATCCCTTGGTATAACTTGAGTTGCTACAGGTTCGGGTTTCAGTCCTAAGATTTTACATGCTTCTTCTTCAATTTTTGGAGATAAATGAGCCAGAGTACCAACCACACCAGAAAATTTCCCAAAACTAATATTTTCCTTAGCTACTCTTAATCTTTCTAAATCTCTCTTTAATTCCGACCACCAACTTAAAAATTTAAACCCAAGGGTTATTGGTTCTGCATGCATTCCATGAGTTCTCCCCATCATTGGAAGGTTTTTATACTGTATAGCTTTTTTCTTAATTTCCTCCATTAACCTTTTTAAGTCGTCTTCTATAAGATTTAACGCCTCAATAATCTGCAAAGAGAAAGCAGTGTCCATAACATCAGAAGAAGTCAATCCTTGATGGATATACTCCGAGCCTTCTCCTACATACTGAGCAACATTGGTAAGAAATGCTATCATTTCGTGGTTGTTTTCCTTTTCTATCTCTATTATCTCCTCAACACTAAATCTTGCTTTTTCTTTTATTTTTTTCAAAATTTCATAAGGAATTTCGCCAAATTTTGCTCTTGCCTCTAAAACAGCCTCCTCCACCTTCCACCACAAAAAATACCTGTGCTCGTCTGACCATATCTCTCTTAATTCTTTTCTACTGTACCTTAATAACACTTTTCATACCTCCTTAAAAACAAAAGCCCAAGCTTATAGGTTCTCCATACGAGGGAACCTACCCGCCTGGGCTTTTATCCCTTCGGTGTAGCAAGACCTTTAATCTTGCCCGCTCCGCTTGGATCTTTTGACCCTAAGGAGCGCTTCCGCTCGTAGTCAGGCAATTTACGGTTGCCTGGTAGAGACTCCCGAGCCATATTCCCGGGATTATACGAGATCTTAGTCAATTATATTAAGTTATCTCTTAAAATTCAATATTCCTCTGTATAATGCTGCTTCACCCAAATCTTCTTCTATTCTCAGAAGTTGATTGTATTTCGCAATTCTATCAGTTCTACTTAAGGATCCGGTCTTTATCTGACCGCTGTTTACTGCAACAGCAAGGTCTGCTATGAAGGTATCCTCGGTCTCTCCTGATCTATGGGAAATAACAGTCCTATACCCTGCCTGATGAGCAATTCTTATAGTGTCTAAGGTCTCAGTAAGAGATCCTATTTGGTTAACCTTCACAAGAATAGCATTCGCTATCCCTTTTTCAATCCCTTCAGCTAATATTTGGGGATTAGTTACAAAAATATCGTCTCCTACAAGTTGCACCCTCTTTCCCAATTTATCGGTAAGTTTCTTCCAACCATCCCAATCTTTTTCTGATAGACCATCTTCTATAGAGACAATAGGATACTTATCACAGAGATACTCCAATAAGGAAATCATTTCATCAGAAGTTAACTCTTTCCCCTCTGCCTTTAAGATATATTTCCCATCCTCATAAAACTCACTGGCAGCAAGATCTAAAGCTAATGCAACATCTTTTCCAGGCTCAAAACCTGCCTTCTGTATTGCTTCTACAAGTATAGCAAGGGGGTCTTCGTTCTTTTCAAGATATGGTGCAAAGCCTCCCTCATCTCCCACATTAGTATTGAGTCCTTTGCTCTTTAAGATACTCCTTAGAGTATGGAATACTTCAACAGCCCATCTCAAAGACTCCTTAAAAGTAGACGCAAGAGGAACAATCATATATTCCTGAAAATCAAGAGGATTATCAGCATGCTTTCCACCATTTATTACGTTCATTAGAGGAGTAGGAAGTTCTCTTGCTTGCACGCCTCCAAGATAAACATATAAAGGCACTCCTAAGGATGCAGCAGCAGCCCTCGCTGTAGCAAGGGAAACAGCAAGAATGGCATTAGCACCAAGCCTTGACTTATTCTCAGTTCCATCAAGTTCAAGCATAGTTTTATCTACAGTATACTGATTAAGAGCCTCAAGTCCTATTAATTCTTGAGCTATGATTTCATTGATATTTTTTACAGCTTGCAGTACCCCTTTTCCTTTATACCTCTTAGGATCATTATCTCTTAATTCAAGAGCCTCTCTACTACCAGTGGAGGCTCCTGAAGGCACAATTGCTCTACCTACTGATCCATCCTCCAAATACACTTCTGCCTCTACAGTGGGATTTCCCCTCGAATCTAATACTTCTCTTCCATGAACATCCAAAATCGCAGGCATCTTTACACCTCCTGAAGAGTTTGTCATTTAAATAAACTTACAAAAGTATTATAACATTAAAGAAAAAATTGTTTTTTAAAATTTCTTTTAAATTCATTTTTGTTAGGATAGAATAAAATTAATACAAAACTTTGAAAGGAGGTAAAAGATGGAATTTATAGCACCAAGTTGGGAAGAAATTTACAATCTATGTCTTGATCTTTCAGATAGAATAAAGCAACAAAAATACGAACCTGAAATAATCGTAGGAATAGCAAGAGGAGGCTGGATACCTGCAAGAATCCTTTCAGACCTTCTTGGTAATTCTTATACTGCAAACCTAAAGATTGACTTTTATAGAGGAGTAGGAGAAACAAAAGATAGACCTGTAATAACTCAAACCATTTCCACAATAGTAGAAGGTAGAAAAGTACTAATCACCGATGATGTAGCAGATAGTGGAAAAAGTCTTAAAGTAGCAAGAGAACATCTGGAACAATGTGGAGCCTCCCAAGTAAAAATAGCTACCATTTATTACAAACCATGGTCTATAGTGAAACCTGACTTTTACATAAGCGAAACTGAAGCCTGGATAGTCTTTCCTTGGGAGAGAAAAGAATTTGTCTATAAAATGTATGAGAGCTTAAAGTCAAAAGGTCTAAATTCAAAAGAGGTTTTAAGGGAACTTCTTAAAACCGGACTTCCTGAAGACCTTCTTAAGAGATTTCTTAAAGATATCACAGGAGAAGAATTATGAAGAAAGCATTAGCATCTGGAGGAGTAATTATAAACAAGAATTCAAAAAAAATATTAATCCTTAAAAGAAAAAATGGAAACTGGGTACTTCCAAAAGGTCACGTAGAAGATGAGGAAAAGCCTGAAGACACAGCCATAAGAGAGGCAAAAGAAGAAACAGGCTTAAATGTAAAAATCATAGATTACGTTGGAAAAACCCATTATTTTGCTCCCGCTACCGAAAAGCATCCCGATGAAGAAAAAACAGTAATATGGTTCTTAATGGAAACGGAAGAAGATAGTATTAAAGTAGAAGAAGGCATCTTTTCTGACGGAAGATTTTTTAATTTCCAGGAAGCTCATAATTTTCTCACTTTTAATCAAGAAAAAGAGATCCTAAAAAGGGCCTATGAATTATACCTCATAAAAAATAACGAAAAAAAACTACATGTTCTAATGTTAACATGGGAATATCCTCCAAGAATTGTAGGCGGACTAAGTAGACATGTCCATGACCTAAGTAGACATTTAGCGAAACAAAATGTAAAAGTATCCGTCATAACCTGTGAAGCTCCAAATGTCCCTTTTGAAGAGCATTTTGATAACTTGTCCGTATATAGGGTGCCTGAAAAATTAATTGATTCTTATAATTTTATATCATGGATCTATCTTCTTAATATATCCATGATTGTTAAAGCTATGGAGATAAACTCAAAGGAATCTGTGGATATTATCCACTCCCATGATTGGCTTACTACTTTTTCTGCTTATACTCTAAAGCATTCTTTAAAAAAACCTCTAATCTCCACTATACATGCCACAGAGTATGGCAGAAACCAAGGTATATATACTGACGAGCAAAGGTTTATTCACAACGTAGAATGGTGGCTTACTTACGAATCTTGGAAGGTTATTGTCTGTAGTCTTAATATGAGGGAGGAAGTAAAAAAACTTTTCAATCTCCCTGAGGATAAAATAATCGTGCTTCCTAACGGGATAGATATAGAAAACCTAAAGACAAATCTCAATATTGAAGAAATAAAAAATATATATGCTCCAAATAAAGAAAAAATTATCCTCTTTATTGGGCGAATGCATCCCCAAAAAGGTGCCGAATATCTCTTAAGGGCAATCCCTATAGTTCTCAATAGAATTCAAAATGTAAAATTTATATTTGTAGGTACAGGTCCTCAACTTGGTAGTCTTATAGAAGAAGCTAAATACTTAGGAATAATTGAAAAAACTATATTTACTGGATTTATAGATGATAATTTAAGAAATGCTTTGCTACATACCGCTGACATATGTGTATTTCCAAGCATTTACGAGCCATTTGGAATTGTAGCCTTAGAAGCTATGGCTCTTGGAAAGCCTGTAATAGCAAGTAGGGTTGGGGGTTTTTCTGAAATAATTGAAGACGGAAAAGATGGAATTCTTTTTGAACCAAAAAATGTTTATGACTTAGCAGAAAAAATAATATTTACTTTAACCAATGAGGAGCAGATCCAGGTAATTAAAAATAATGCAGTACAAAAAGTAAGAGAAAAATATCTCTGGGATAAAATAGCACAAGAAACTAAAAATCTGTATTTTAATGTTTACCAAGAATATTTAAAAACTGATTGGTAAAGGGGGTTTTTACTTTAAAATGAGAGCCGTAATAATGGCTGGGGGTGAAGGTACCAGATTAAGACCGCTTACTATAACTCGACCAAAACCTATGACCTATGTGGTAGGTAAGCCCATAATGGAGCACATAATTAATCTTCTTTCGGAACAAGGATTTAGGGAGCTAACAGCTACTTTATATTATCTTCCTGAGATAATTCAAGAGTATTTTGCTGACGGTTCAAATTGGAATGTAAATCTGGATTATTCTATAGAAGAATCTCCTCTTGGAACAGCAGGTAGTGTGAAGTACGCTTTAAAAAATAAACCCAAGGAAAGAATATTAATAATAAGTGGAGATGCTCTTACCGATTTTAATCTCAATGAAGCAATAAAATTTCACGAAGAAAAAGAAGCACTAGTTACAGTTGTACTTACAAGTGTAGAGAACCCTTTAGAGTATGGAGTAGTGATAATTAACGAAGATGGAAGAATAATAAAATTTCTTGAAAAACCAAGTTGGGGAGAGGTGTTTAGTGATAATGTAAATACAGGAATCTATATTCTTGAGCCAGAAGTGTTAGATTATATTCCTGAAAATCAACCTTTTGATTTCAGTAAAGACTTATTTCCAATGTTGCTTGAGAAGGGTGCTCCTATATATGGGTATTTAGCACAAGGATATTGGTGCGATATAGGTAATTTAGAACAATTTTTACAAGCAAATTTTGATGTTCTAAACAAGAAAGTAAAAATTAAAATTCCAGGAAGGGAAATTTTACCTGGTATTTACACAAACGAAGACGTAGAAATTGATCCTTCAGCTTTCATAAGACCCCCTGTATATATAGGACAATTCACAAAAATTAACAATAATGTAACTGTATTAGGACCTACAATAATTGGAGATTCTGTTTATATAGATAACGAAGCTAAGCTCCAAAGGTGTGTAGTTTTTAATAATACCTATATAGGCAAAAAGGTTACAATTTTTTCCTCCATAATAGGAAGCAAATGCAACATCAAAACTGCAACAAAAATTGAGGAAGGTGTAACTATAGGTGATAACACAACTATTGGAGAAAGGGTATTTATAAACAGTGGGGTCAAAATATGGCCCAATAAAACCGTTGAAACAGGGACCATTGTCAACACCAGCATAATTTGGGGAAGCCAATGGAGAAAATCTTTATTTGGATATAGAGGCATTTCAGGCAAAATAAATATTGATATAACTCCAGAAATTGCTACCAAGATTGGAGCAGCTTTCGGAACTATTCTTCCAAAGAACTCTTTCGTAGTAATGAGTAGAGATGAGAAGCCTGCTTGTAGAATGATTAAAAGAGCAATATTAACAGGTATACTTTCCACAGGAGTAAATGTTTTTGATATAAGAACTCTCCCTATACCTGTATCTAGATATTCCATAGAAAACCTTCACGCCATCGCTGGGGTGCACATAAGAATTTCTCCATATAATTCTGAAAAAATACTAATAGAGTTCTTAGATAAAAAGGGTACAAATATAGATAAAAATACTGAAAGAAAAATAGAGAACATATTTTTCCGTGAAGATTTTCGAAGAACTTATACTGAGGATATAGGAGTCATTAGGTTTCCCCCTCATATAATTGAATATTATGTGGAAGGTCTACTTAACAGAGTAGACATATCATTGATTAGAAAAAAAGACTTCAAAATTGTAATAGATTACCAAGGTAATAGTTCCTCTTTATTTTTGCCCAATGTATTTTCACGACTGGGAATAGAAAATATATCTTTAAACCTATACGGAGAAGAGACTAAAAGATTTTTAGTACCTGAAGAAGAAGTATTAAAAATAACTCAATCTATAGGAGCTGATTTTGGGATTATCATAAATAATGACAGTGAAGGTTTTTCTCTAATAACCAACGAGGGTAAGATTATAGCAAAGGATGATTTAATTTCATTAATGACTTACTTGATTTTAAAAAGAGATCCCAAGTCACAAATTGTAATACCAGTAACCGTATCAAAAGCGGTAGAAAAAGTAGCCGAAATCTTAGGAGGAAGCATAATACGAAGTAAAACATCCCCATCAGAACTTACAAAAACCATATTAAGATCTGAGGCAAGATTTGGTGCAAGTGAAGATGGATTTATCTTTCCTGAATTTCAACTATCGTTTGATGGAATTTTTGCCTTAATAAAATTCCTCGAACTATTTTCTATGGTTAACATAACTATAACGGAAATAGTTAACACTGTTCCTAAGTACTATAAAGTCAGTGGTACTGTAGATTGCTTCTGGGAAAATAAAGGCAAAATAATGAGAAAACTTATAGAAAAATTTGCTGAAAAACAAATTGATTATATTGATGGAATAAAAATTTATTTTGACCATTCTTGGGTCTTAATTTTGCCCCATCCTGAAGACTCTTCCTTTATAGTTTATGCCGAATCTTCTACCCTTAAAGAGGCACAAGATTTGTTAGAAGAATTTACGAATATTATTAAAGAACTTAATTCCATTTTAAACTAATTTTAACTTGACATTAATATGTTTAAACTTATTATAAACTAAGGAGAATTTTTTTAAGAGGGAGGTTGAAAAATGCAAAATCTACTCTGGATTGTTCCCCTTTCAGGTTTCATTGGTTTTATCACCGCTTATTTCATTGCTCGCGGAATTTTAAGAGAAGAAGAAGGACCAGAAGAAATAAAAAAGATCATGAAAGCAATACAACAGGGAGCAGATGCGTTCTTAAATCGTGAAATTAGAACTGTATCAATTTTCGTAATCTTATTTGGAATCTTTATGGCTATAGTCTTACAACCTCTTTTAGGGCTTTCCTTTGTTATAGGTGCATCTTTCTCGATGTTAACAGGATACATTGGAATGAAAATTGCTACAAGAGCCAATGGTAGAACCACTTATGCCGCAGCTAAATATGGTACTGGAAGAGCATTAGATATTGCCTTCTCTGGCGGATCTGTTATGGGACTTATGGAGGCAAGTTTAGGAATCTTTGGATCAAGCTTAATATACCTGATCTTAAGTAGATTTATGCCCGATCCAAGGTTAAAACTTGAGATCATCAGTGGATATGCTTTAGGGGCAAGTTTTATTGCTCTCTTTGCCCGTGTAGGTGGTGGTATTTATACCAAAGCTGCTGATGTGGGAGCTGACTTGGTAGGTAAAGTTGAGGCAGGAATTCCAGAAGATGATCCAAGAAATCCAGCGGTCATAGCAGATAATGTGGGAGATAATGTAGGAGATGTGGCAGGAATGGGGGCAGATCTCTACGAGTCTTACGTAGGGGCTATTCATGCGGGGGCTGTATTAGGATTTGCATATGCAGACTTAAAAGGCTTACTCTTCCCCTTCCTCTTAGCAGTAATAGGCTTATATGCATCCATTATTGGGATAATATTTACAAAAGTTTATGCATCAAGAAAGAATGCTGATCCAGCCAGTGCATTGAGGAATGGAACCTTCCTTTCTGCAGGGATAACTATAGTTGGGTCCTATTTCCTTTCCCTAAGTTTGGTAGGGAATTCAGGTCCTTTCTGGGCATCTCTGATAGGTATTCTTGCAGGAATTGGGATAGGACTAATAAGCGAGTATTACACTTCTAATAAGCCTATTGAAAGAATTGCTTATGCAAGCACTACAGGTCCAGCTACTAATATCATTACAGGTCTTTCTGTTGGAATGGAAAGCACTTTCTTAACTATTGTTATCCTTGCCATTGGAACTTATTTATCCTACATTGCCAATGGTATGTGGGGTGTAGCAATAGCAGGTGTTGGAATGCTTGCAACCTTAGGCATTACATTATCTGTTGACGCCTATGGACCTATTGCAGATAATGCCTCAGGTATAGCTGAAATGGCTCATCAAGGAGAAAGAGTAAGAGAAATAACAAGTTCTCTTGATGCCTATGGAAACACAACTGCAGCAATGGGGAAAGGATTCGCCATTGGATCTGCAATACTCACAGCTCTATCTTTGTTTGCTGCATTTAAAGAATGGGCAGGAATAAGTTATATTGATATCTCTAAAGCAAGTGTTCTTGCAGGTGCTCTTATTGGAGGTATGCTTCCTTTCTTATTCTCATCTTTAGCTCTTAAGGCTGTGGGTGAGGCAGCAACTCATATGGTAGAAGAGGTAAGAAGACAATTTAGGGAAATAAAAGGTCTACTCGAAGGAAAAGCAGAACCAGACTATGCAAGGTGTGTAGACATAAGTACAAAAGGAGCATTAAAAGCCATGGTTCTCCCAAGTTTAATTATGATTCTCTCGCCTTTTGTAATTGCTTTTATCTTTGGAAAAGAAGCTCTTGGTGGAATGTTAACAGGTGCAACCATATCAGGTGGCTTACTCGCTATATTTATGGCAAATGCAGGTGGGGCATGGGATAATGCTAAGAAACTCATAGAACATGGTAAATTCGGTGGAAAAGGATCTGATGCTCATAAAGCAGCAGTGGTAGGAGATACTGTAGGGGATCCTTTCAAAGATACAGCTGGTCCTTCCATAAACATCTTGATTAAGCTTATGTCTGTAATCTCCTTAGTATTCCTCCCTATATTCTTCCATTAAACTATACTAGATAAAAAAGGTGAGGGATAAGTAATCCCTCACCTTTTTTATTTTTAGAAACTTATAAAACTTGACATAGGTTCTTTTTGTAATATACTTAAACCTAAATTGAGAGCTTTAAGATTTGGAAGGAGGGATATTTTGTTTAAGAAATTACCGTCGCTAATAAACTTCCCAGAGATGGAAGAAGAAATATTAAAATTCTGGAAAGATAACGATACTTTTAAGAAGTCTTTAGAAATAAGAAAAGGTTCTCCAAGATTCAATTTTTATGAAGGACCTCCTACTGCTAATGGAAAACCACATGCTGGACACGTTTTACCCAGAATATATAAAGATCTTTTCCCTCGCTATAAGACTATGCAAGGATATTATGTGCCAAGAAAAGCAGGATGGGATACCCATGGTCTGCCTGTAGAGTTAGAAGTAGAAAAAGAACTTGGTCTTAATAGCAAGCAAGATATAGAAAAATATGGGGTAGAAGAATTCAATAAAAAATGCAAGGAAAGTGTGTTTAGATACGAGAGAGAGTGGAGAAGATTTACAGAAAGAATTGGCTTTTGGATAGACATGGACAATCCCTATATTACTCTAAGTAATGACTATATAGAATCGGTTTGGTGGCTTATTAAAAAAATATGGGAAAAAGGACTTTTATATAAAGGCTATAAAATAGTTCCTTGGTGTCCAAGGTGTGAGACAGCTCTTTCAGATCACGAGGTGGCTCAAGGTTATAAAGAGACAGAAGACCCATCTATTTTTGTAAAATTTAGAGTTAAAGATCAGGAAAATACATATTTTCTTGCATGGACCACTACCCCTTGGACTTTAATCTCTAATGTAGCCCTTGCAGTCCATCCTGAAGAAGAGTATGTAAAAGTTAAACATAATAATGAGTATTACATTCTTGCTGAAAAAAGGCTTCCCTACATATTCGAAGAAGGAACCTATGAAATTGTAGAAAAGAAAAAGGGAAAAGAAATAGAAAAAGCTTACTATGAACCACTATTTACTTTCCTTCCTGTAGATAAAGATGCTTACTACGTGGTCTTAGGTGATTTTGTCACATTAGAGGATGGAACAGGAATTGTACACATTGCTCCAGCTTTTGGAGATGAAGACTTCCAATTAGGTAAAAAGTACGACCTTCCTTTCTTACAGCCCGTAGATCAAAATGGTAAATTTATAAAAGAAATAAAGCCTTGGGCAGGAATGTTCATAAAAAAGGCAGATCCTCTAATAATTGAGTATTTAAAAGAGAGAAATCTCTTACTTAAAGAAGAAAAGTATACCCATACTTATCCTTTCTGTTGGAGATGTGATACTCCTCTTATATATTATGCAAGATCTTCATGGTATATAAAAACCACAGCTATAAAGGAAGATCTACTCAATAACAATAGAAAAATAAATTGGTATCCAGAACATATAAAGGAGGGAAGATTTGGAAACTGGCTTGCTAACAATATTGATTGGGCATTATCAAGGGAAAGATATTGGGGTACACCCCTTCCTATCTGGGTATGTGACTCTTGTGGCCACGAAGAATGTATTGGAAGTTATGAAGAATTAGGTATTACTGATACTAAGAATTTTGATCCTCATAAACCATATATAGATCAGATTACCCTTAAATGTCCTAAATGTGGAGGGACTATGCACAGAGTTCCCGAGGTTATTGACTGCTGGTTTGATTCAGGAGCAATGCCTGTAGCCCAATGGCACTATCCTTTTGAAAACCAAGAGGAATTCAAAGCATCCTTTCCCGCTGACTTTATATGTGAGGCTATAGATCAAACAAGAGGATGGTTCTACAGTTTACTTGCTATCTCAACCCTTGTATTTAATGAACCAGCTTACAAAAATGTACTTGTTACCGAATTAGTTCTTGATGAAAAAGGCGAAAAAATGAGCAAACACAAAGGAAACGTAGTAGATCCATGGATAATTCTGAACAAATATGGAGCTGACGCTCTTAGATGGTATATCTTTACAGTAAGCCCACCATGGGTACCACTAAGGTTTGCACCTGACGCTGTAAATGAAGCTCTTAAAAAATTCCTATTAACTTTGTGGAATACTGTATCTTTCTTCTCTATTTATGCGGAAATTGATGGCTTTGATCCCAATTCCCATTTTGTACCTTTCAATGAACTCGAAGATCATTCTGACAAATGGATCATCTCACGTTTAAACTCATTAATTGTAAAAGTGAAAAATGATATGGAAAATTTCAATGCAACCCAAGCAGCAAGATCAATTCAGTCCTTTGTTATTGATGATCTGAGTAATTGGTATATCCGCCTTAATAGAGAAAGATTTTGGAAGTCTGAAAAGGACAAAGATAAATGGACTGCTTATACTGTTACTTACACTGTAATAAAAGAACTTTCTAAATTAATAGCTCCTTTTATTCCATTTACTGCTGAAAAGATTTACCAAGAAATAGTAAGAGTAGCCGAAAAAAACTCACCAGAAAGTGTCCATCTATGTGACTATCCTGAGGAAGCAAAAGAATTAATTGATACTACCCTTGAAGAAAACATGGAAATTATAAAAGAGATTGTAACAGCAGGAAGAATGCTAAGAAATCAAGCTAACATAAAGATTAGACAACCTCTATCTAAAATATGGATAAAAGTTGATCCTAAGTTAGAAAAGGACATAGAAGCTCTTAAAAAGTATGTACAACAAGAATTAAACGTTGAGGAAGTGATTATGGGAAGTGCTGAAAGTAAAGAGGGAGTACTCTATCATAAAGAAGACGCTTTTGAAATTGAACTTGACACAAAACTGACTGAGGAACTATTAAACAAAGGTATCTTAAGAGAATTAGAGCACAAAATTCAAATGTTAAGAAAAGAAGCCAAATTAGATTATACCGACAGAATAAAATTCTACTATGAAGGTTCTCAAAGGATAAAAAATATTATAGAAAATAATAAGGAAGAATTTGCTGAAGAAATTTTAGCTATAGAGATCAAAGAAGGAAATATGCCAGACTCCGCATACAAGAAAAACATCAAAGTATATGATGAAGAATTAACAGTGGGCTTTGAAAAGGCATGAATCTTAATAGGAGGTGATGGTTTATGTTTAAAAAGAGAGCCTTAAAATTAATAATTTCAATAGTAATTTTAATACTTATCTTTTCCATTTCTTTTTCTAAAACCCTCCCTATTACTTTAAAAGATGATTTAGGAAGAACCATAGTTATAAATAAATACCCAGAAAGAATCATATCTCTTGCTCCATCCTCTACGGAAATTTTATTTTCCATAGGTGCAGGAGACAAAGTCATCGGAGTGACAGATTTTTGTAACTATCCTAAGGAAGCTTTAACTAAAGAAAAAGTTGGAGGATTTAGTAACCCTAATGTAGAAAAGATTATTTCCTTAAAACCCGATCTTGTAGTTCTTTATAAGAGTTTTCCTAAGGAGGTATTTATTCAACTTGAAAAGAATTTACCTGATACCAATTTTATTGTATTAGACCCTAAAACATACGAGGATGTGATGAAGAATATAATTTTAATAGGAAAAGCTGTAGGAAAGGAAGAGGAAGCAAGAAGAGTCTATAACAACATGCTTAAGACATGGCTAGAAATTCAAAAAAAGACCATTTCTATAAAAAAATCCCCCAAAATTTTATTCCTTGTGTGGAATGATCCCTTTATTTCTGTTTCTCCATCAACCTTTTTAGGGGACCTTATAAAGAAGCTTAAAGCCATCAATATTGTTGAAAATAAAGAACCAGAATATCCCGTACTGAGCATAGAATTTATCGTTTCTAAAAACCCTGACCTGATAATTATAGGGGAGATGTCAGGAATTTCAATTAATTCCATATTAAATCACCCTTTACTAAGAGAAACAAATGCAGCTAAAAATAAAAGAGTTTACTTAATCAATGACGATCTTGTTTTTAGACCAGGACCAAGACTTGCAGAAGGCTTGAAGGAATTATTTAAGATAGTTTATCCTAATCTAAATTGATGAGACTAAAAATTGCACTTTTATCTGCAGTTCTTATAATCTTAACATTCTTATCAGTTTATGTAGGAGGAGTTAAAAAACTCTCAGATGAAGTCCGGGGAAAGATAATATGGAACATAAGACTCCCCCGGACTCTTCTTTCAACTTTGGTAGGTGGGAACTTAGGACTTGCTGGGGCAATCTTGCAAAGTCTTTTTCATAATCCTTTAGCAGAACCCCACATAATTGGCCTTTCTTCGGGAGCCTTATTGGGAGCAACTTTATATTTTATTCTTTCTGGAAGCACATGGGATATTGATCCTTTATTGACTCCATTGTTTGCTATAACAGGTTCCGTAATAGTGCTTATTTTACTTATTTTGTTAAACAAAAAATTCCAATCATCATATACTTTGATTCTCCTTGGAATTTCATTAAACTCTCTCCTTTCATCTGTTATTGCTTTAATACTCTTTTTAAAACAAAAAACCTTTCAGGGAGTTTACTTTTGGCTCCTTGGGGGATTTAATGGTAAAACCTGGAACCATTTTTGTTTGTTAGCTTCTTACTCTAATATTGGAATTCTATGGGCTTTCTTATGGAGAAATAAATTTAACTTATTATTCTTAAGCGAAGAAGAAATGTACAGCTTAGGTTTTTCGCTAAGAAAATATCAACCTCTTATAATAATACTTCTCTCTTTTCTTATATCTCCATCGGTAGCTGTATCTGGAAGTATCGGATTTGTAGGACTTATAGCCCCCCACTTAATGAGAGTATGGGAAACCTCTGATTATAAATGGTTGATACCATCAAGTTTTCTTGCTGGCGCAAATTTACTTCTTGCTTCAGATATATTATCGAGGATACTTTTTTATCCTACTGAAATTCCTGTGGGTATCATTACCTCTTTTTTAGGAGTTCCATTTTTTATGTATCTCCTAATCAGAAAAAAATGATTAAATTTATAAACGTTTCTGCTGGATATAAAAATAAGATCGTTATAAAAGATTTTTATTGGGAAACTCCAAATCAAGGATTCGTAGGAATCATAGGTCCCAATGGCGCTGGAAAAACTACACTTTTTAGATTACTAATTAAGTATATAGAGCCCACAAAAGGAGAAATCTTTATTGAAGATCAAAACCTAAAATATATTAAACAAGAAGAAATAGGAAAAAAAATAGCTCTACTACCCCAAAAACCTTTTTTTGAGATAAATCTTGCGGTGGAAGAATATGTCTCCTTAGGAAGGTACCCTCATCATCCCTATTGGAGACCTTTGAGTAAAGAAGACATAAACAAGATTAATGAGAGCTTAAATATTACTAATACCATGCACCTTAGAAAGAAAAAATTGGCCGAGCTTTCAGGAGGAGAACAACAAAGAGTTTTACTTGCGAGAGTATTAGCGCAGAATCCTCGTATTTTACTCCTCGATGAACCAACCAACAGTTTAGATCCCTTTTATCAAATACTTTTTTTAAATTTTGTAAAAAAACTTAGTTCAAAAATCCTCGTTATTTCAAGCCTCCATGATATAAATATGGCTTCCATTTATTCTGATCATATTCTCGCAATTAAAAATGGAAGATTAATAACTTATGGAGAAACCAATAAAGTACTTTCTAAAGCACTTTTAGAAGAAATTTTTCATGTAAAATATACCGAGATAAATTTTGAAGGGAAAAAATTCTTCCTTCCCACAACGTTACCAATCGGGAAGACTGATCTTTGATAGTCTTCTATCAATAAACCAGATCCTTATAATAAGAGCAAAAATAGCTCCCAAAATAATATTGGACAAAGTCATAAGATAATAGAAAAATGAAATTATTAAGAATATCTTTGCTTCATTCTTCTTTGAAGAGTAAATAAAATGCTTGCTTAAGGTTATCTCGCCTTTTACACTTCCCGGATATTCTCTGTAAGTCCAGATATTACTTATATACCCAGGAATATCCAAATAGAAGAAATAAAGGGCTATAGTAAACCCTGCGATTATTTCATACACTTCTTTGCTGAAGCCATGATATCTTGTAAGCACCCATACAAAAAGAACATAAAGTATTAATATGATGTTTAAAAGCCAAAAACCAAAACCTCTCTTAGGCTTTTCCGCCTTTTTCTCTCCCTGCTTTCGCCAAGGAGGAACAACTTCTTCGCTTCCCTCTACTTTTATATACTTCTTAGCATCCTCCTGATAATGTAATTCTTCTTTTTTTTCTAAATAACTTCTTAAAATTATAAAGAAAATTATAGTTATAGGAATAAACCAGGGCTGATATACCAATCCCATTCTACACCTCCTTATATCTTATAGATTTCATCTTTATAATAACTTCTCTTGGATTTTCCGAATTAAATATACTATTACCACTAATTAATACGTTAGCTCCTGCCTCTATCACTAAGGGAGCAGTATGAAGATCTATACCTCCATCTACCATAATGTCAAGGTTAATTCCTTCTTTAACAGCCATCTCTCTAAGAGATTTTATTTTTTTTAAAGAGAAATGCAAAAATTCCTGTCCTCCATAGCCAGGATTTACAGTCATGATTAACACCATATCCAACTCTCCTAATAGATACTCTATGGTATTTAAAGGAGTCGCAGGATTTAAAGTAATAAAAGGACGAATATTATGATCTCTTATGTACTTTAAGAGTCTTTGAGGATGGTGGGTAGCTTCAACATGAAAACCAAGGTGACTTGCTCCAGCTTCTATAAACATATCCACAAAATTCTCGGGTTTTTCCACCATTAAATGCACATTTAATGGAATGCTGTACCTATTTCTTAAAGCTTTTACTAAGGAAGGTCCATAACTCAAATTAGGGACAAAATGTCCATCCATGATATCTACATGAAGAGCATCAGAAAGATCTTTTACTATCTCTATTGACCTCTCCATATTAAGAAGATCCGCAGAAAGAAGGGAAGGATAAACTTTTATATCCATTTTTTATTGTCCCCCTGTATAAGGCTCTGTGGTGTAAGAGGTATAAGTAGGTTCCTGAGGTGTATAAGAATAAAGAATAACTGTAGCATTTTTCTCTATAAAAAAGCCTGATTCAGGTATTTGCCTTACAATATAGCCATTTTCTCCATTAATAATTTCTACTCTTAGTCCTAACTTCTCAAGAATATTTCGTGCTTCCCCTGTATCCTTGTGTATTAGATCAGGAATCTTAACAATTTGAGGCATATTTATCCAAAGAAATATTATGCTTCCTAAAGGTACTTTTGTATTTAAAGGGTTTTGATCTAACACCATAAGTGGGTCTTTATTTTTATCAATTAAAATTCCTCCTATGACTACTTTGAAATTATTTTTTGCCAAAATATCAGTAGCCTCTACTAAATTTTTGCCCCGAACATCGGGTGGGAAAACCAAATTAGGATTGCTGTTTATAGACTTCTGCAAAAAGAAAATTAAAAAAACTAAAACAGCAAAGTTTACAAAAATAAGTAAATATAGAATTAATTCTCTTATAGAAATTTTCTTAAATATTTCCCACTTTCTCATATTGTTTCCCCTTTATTTTTCAAATACAAAGCTCTAAGCTGACCACACCCTGCTTTTATTTTACTACCATAGGAAATTCTTAGAGTAACATTAATACCACTCTTAGCAAGAATTTCCTTAAATCTAAATATATCTTTTAGATCAGAGGTCTCCCAAGGATACTCTCTAACTTTATTCCACGGTATAAGATTTACATGAGCAGGTTTACCTTTCAAAAGCCTTACAAGTTCCTTAGCATCTTCTCTTCTATCATTAAAATTCTTTATTAAAACATATTCAAAGGTTACCCTTCTCCCAGTCTTTTCAGCATAATAAAAGGCGCTTTCCAAGAGTTCTTCAATAGGATACTCCTTATTTATTGGTATAATTTTACTCCTTAATTCATTATTAGAAGCATGAAGAGATATAGCAAGCCTAATTTTTAGATTCTCTTCCGCTAATTGATATATCTTAGGAATTATCCCAATAGTGGATAAGGTTATATGTTTTGATCCTATATTAAAGCCCCATTCTTCCTTTATAATTCTTATAGACTTAATCACATTATCATAATTTGCAAGAGGCTCTCCCATACCCATGTAAACCACATTAGAAATTTTTTCTTCCTTTTTCTCTAAATCTTCTTGAATTACCATTAATTGACCTATAATCTCATGAGTCTCTAAATTTCTTTTAAGCCCAATAAGCCCAGTAGCACAAAATTTACAACCTATAGGACAACCTACCTGAACTGAAACACACACTGTATTTCTATTCTTATGAGAGATAAGCACTGTCTCAATATTCTCTCCGTCCTCAAGTTCTAATAAATATTTTTTAGTGTTTCCATCTCCAGTGATCCTAACAACTTTAGGAATTTGAAAAGAAAAATATTCTAAAAGTTTTTGTCTCAAAGTTTTAGAAAGATTAGTCATATCCAAGGGGTTTAAAACTAACTTCTTATAAATCCAATCAAAAATTTGATCAGCCCTATAAGAGGGCTCTCCCCATCCTTGCAATATATTTCTTATTTCATTTATCTCAAAGGAAAGAATGTTATTCATAACCTATTAACGCAATAAAAAATCCGTCAGTATTATACTTATGAGGAAGTACCTTCATTATTCCTGGAAAAAGTTCTCCTTTATACTTAAAGTTAACTAACTTAAATTCAGGATTTCTCTGTAAAAATTGTAGCAATACACTTTCATTCTCATGCCAGGTAATAGTACAGGTGCTATACACCATCCTTCCTTCTCTCTTAAGCAGTTTTCCTGCCCTTTCAAGCATCTTCACTTGCATCTCAGAAAGATTATAAATATCATCTCTTTTCAATCTCCATTTTATTTCAGGTTTATGACTTATCACCCCTAAACCAGAGCATGGAGCATCTAAAAGTACTCTATCAAAAGATCTATCCAAGGAGGAGGGCAAGTTTAAGACATCTTGAGAGAAAGTCTCAATTATTGAAATTCCAAGTCTTTTAGCATTTTCTTCTACCAACCTCAATCTGTTCTTGTTAATATCTACTGAGATAATTTTACCCTGATTCTTCATCAATTCTGCTAAATGGGTACTTTTTAATCCTGGAGCAGAACAAAGATCAATCACTCTATTTCCTGGTTTAGGATTTAAAATTAATGCAGGCAACATAGATGCCTCACTTTGAATCACAAAATAACCTTCATTAAATAGATCAGATCTCTCAAAATCAAAGCCATCCTCAATTATGAGGGCCTGATCTACAAGATTACCATCTTTGAACTTAATCCTTCTTTCCAACAGTTTTTCCTTTAAATCTTTTTTAGAAATTTTTAAAGTATTAACTCTTATAGAAACGTTATGACTTCTATTTAACCAACTTAAAGCCTTTACAGCCTCCCCTCTACCTATATAATCAAACCATTCCTCCAAAATAAAATCTGGAACCCCATAACGGATATGGAGAGGGATAGAATTTAAATTCAAATTATTTTTCTCTCTTATTATATTTCTTGAAACCGCATTTATTAATTTTGCTTCCTTAGGAACCTTTTTTTTAGCTATTTCTACAATCTCATTAACAGCAACAGGCAAAATAGTATCTTTTAAAAAGTAAACATGATATACCACTAATCTCAAAAGGACTTTACTAAAAAGGCTAAGGTTATCTTTTCTTACAAATCTTGACCATATATAATCAAGAGTTATTTTCCATCGAGTTACCCCATAAACAAGTTCAGTAATGAAATGCTTCTCTTTTAAAGATAAATCATAAGAGAGAAGCCTATTCCTTAAAAGAATATTTAAATAAGCTTCCCTCCTCTCCAAGTCATACAGAATTTCTGCAGCTCTTAATCTTACTTCCATTAGTCTCTTCTTCTCATATTTGCAAGAAGTATCAAACGAAGTAGATTTAATAATGCTGTCAAAGCAGCAGCAAGATACGTAAGAGCAGCTGCATTTAATACCTTTTTTACCCCTTCAGCCTCTCTTTGAGTAACAAGACCAAGAGATAGTAAAACTTCTTGAGCTCTCTTACTAGCATTAATTTCTACAGGAAGAGTTATTAAATAAAACAAAACAGCCAATGAAAAAGCTAAAATACCTATATTCATTAAGCTTGAACTTCCAAATATAAATCCTAAAAAGAACAATGGAAAAGCAAGATTAGTACCAATATTAGCCACAGGTACGAGAGAGGATCTTAAAGCCAAAGCGTAATAACCTGTAGCATGTTGTATTGCATGTCCAATCTCGTGAGCCGCAACTCCAAGAGCTGCAACTGATGGCTCTGAATACACAGGTTCAGACAGTCTCAAAACCTTTGTGGTAGGGTCATAATGATCAGTTAAAGTCCCTGGAATAGGTTCTATTCTAACATTATCTAATCCTATACTTCTTAAGATTATTTCTGCAGCTTCCCTTCCTGTAAGCCTACGAGAATTAGGTATCTCAGAGTAGTATGCAAAGGTGGACCTCACTTTCATACTTGCATATATGGAGAGAATTAAAGCAGGCAAAAGTAAAATATAGGTAGGATCCCACCAAAATAACATAGTATATTCACCTCCCTAACTATTTTCAAATCTTTCACCAATATTTAAACGGTATCCGTTCATAAATTCCAAGAAGCTCATTCTCTTCTTACCCTCTGGCTGAAGTTCCAGAAGCCATAATATTCCATTATTTACTTTGACTCCTATACCTCTTTTTTTATTCTGCTCAATTATTGTACCATTTATTATCTCCTCATTAAAAATTTTTTCTTCGAAATCTGCCTTAAATATCTTTAAAATCTTACCCCTAAAAAAAGTCATAGCTCCAGGTTCAGGAGAAAGAGCTCTTATTTGACACCATATCTTCTCGCCCCTCATATTCCAATCTATTATCTCCTCTTCTTTACTTAATTTAGGTGCGTAAGTTGCTAAGGATTCTTCTTGAGGTACTGGACTAAGTTTTCCGTCTTTTATAAGAGGCAAAACCTCAAGCAAAAGTTCTGCACCTAAATGGGCAAGTTTTATTGAAAGAGTACCTCTGTTATCATCAGGAAGTATCGGAATTTTTCTTATAGCGTAAACAGGACCAGTATCAAGACCTCTTTCCATCTTCATTATAGATACCCCTGTTTCCTTTTCACAATTCATTATTGCTCTTTCTATAGGAGCAGCACCACGATACTTAGGAAGAACAGAAGCATGTACGTTTATTCCGCCATATGGAGGAATATTCAGAATATCTTCAGGAATGATCTTGCCATAAGAAGCTACAACTAAAGCTTCAGGATTTAAGCTTCTAATAATTTCAAAAAATTCCTTGTTTCCTTTAAGCTTTTCTGGCTGATATACAGGAATACCCTTAGAAATAGCAAAATCCTTTACAGGAGAACACATTACTCTCTTGCCTCTTCCTTTTGGCTTATCAGGTTGAGTTACCACAGCAATTATATTAAGATAGGGAGATATCCTTTCCAGAATTATTCTTGAAAATTCGGGAGTCCCAAAATATATAATTCTCATTTTTCCTCCGGTGGAGTAGGTTCTCCCACAGCTCTATCTAAAATTAATATTCCTTCAAGATGATCAACTTCATGCTGAATCACTCTTGCAAGAAGACCTTTTGCTTTATATCTTTTTGTCCTTCCCTGTAGATCCTGTGCTTTAAAAATTATTCTTTCAGCCCTTTTTATAGGTACCTCAACTCCAGGAACACTTAAGCATCCCTCATAATCCAGAACTTCACCATCCATTTCTAAAATCTCTGGATTAATAAAAGCTATAGGATTTTCTTCGTAATCCACCACAATAATTCTTAGACTTTCTCCCACCTGAGGGGCTGCCAACCCAACCCCATTAGAAAATTTCATTGTTTCTATCATGTCTCTAACTAAATTTTTGACTTTTTCATCAATTTTTTCTACCTTTTTTGCCTTAATTTTTAAAATTGGATCACCTATTTTTCTTATCTCCATAATCATATCCTTCACCTCATGTTAGAATTTCTTCCATATCTATATTAATTATAAATCTCAAGTTTGAAAATGGAGCTTTACTTTTTTCACATATCTCTCGCAAAAAAGCACCATCTATTAAACCTTCCTTATCTTTTATTATAATCTGATATCTGTATTTATCCCTAATAAAATAAGGAAAATATGGTGCAGGTCCAAGAACATCCAAAGTAACAAAATTACTCCTTATCTCCTCAACAATCCTACCTCCTTCTTCTAATATCTCCCTCTCATCTATATCCTCCAGAAGTATTTGATGAATCTTAGAAAAAGGAGGATAATTCAAAGACTTCCTATTAGAAAGTTCTCTATTCAGAAAATCCCCAAAGGAATTGATTTTTAAAGCTTTCACTACATAATGAGAAGGATTATAAGTTCTAATTATTATCTCTTTTCCTTTATACATACCAACTATTCTCTTCATCATATTGAAAGTCTTTTCAGGACTTGCAAAATCAGGAATATGCAAGAAATTATCTAAATTATATATAATCAAAAGCCCAATTCCATTATCGTCAAGCCAAGGTTCTATCAACCTTGTACCTACTATTATATCCGCTTCATGAATCAAAGTCTCATCTTGTAATTCTATCTCACTGTCAACCCTTAAGACTTTTGCCCATCTATACGTATTGACAATATAGCGATACAATTTTTCCGTCCCGATTCCGCTTTGTATAAAACTGTATCCTTCACAAACTGGACATCTTTCAGGAGGCAACATCTCAAACCCACAATAGTGACACTTCATAATTCTTTCCTCTAAGTGATAAACAAGTGAAGATTTACAATGAGGACACATAAATATGTAACCACAATCCTGACATTGAACATAGGGAGAATATCCAAGCCTATTCAATAAGATAAAAACCTTTTTTTTATTCTTGAGGTTTTCCTCGGTCTTTCTTAAAGAATAAAAATCAAGGATATCATGGGTTTTTTCTCTTCTCAAATCAACTACTGTAATCTGAGGTCTATTTAAGAGAGGTTTTCTGTAAAGCTCCAAATCCTTATAATTTATAGCTCTATAAAAGGATGCTATTGAAGGAGAACTACTACCTAAGACTATAGGTATTCCCTCTAACTGAGCCCTTTTTAAGGCCACAACTACTGTATCATATCTTGGTTCCTTCTCACGCATATTGTAAAATTCATTTTCTTCCTGATCTACTATTATCAATCCAAGGTCTTTAAAGGGCAAAAATAGACCTTTACTTGTACTTAAAACCACAGATTGCTCCGTATTAGTGGTCTTAAAAACAGAATAAGCCTGAGCCTCAGTAAGAAAACTGTGATAAAAATATATAGAAAAAGGTACATATTGAGAGAGAAAATCTCCAAATTGAATCAAACTTTTGATAGTAGGAAAAACAAAAAGCACACTTTTCCCTTTTTGATAAATATGTTTCATTATCTCATGATAAATCTTCCACCTTTCCTCTCTTGCTTCAACAAATAAAAGAAGAGGTTTTTGCATTAAATCCAGAATTTTCCTCTCTATAAGAAAACTTCCCCACGAATCCCCCTTCTTTTCACTCAAATACACATGTTTTCTTGGCTTTTTCTCCTTCAGTTTTATTTCAAATCTTTCCTCAATAGCTCCTTTCTTAAGTAGACTTTTTATAATATTTTCAGAAATTTTTAACTCTTTCTTTAATTTTTTTTCCTCTATCTCACTTTCAACTAAAGCCAAAAATACTTTTTCCTGTTTCTTAGACATATCTACCGCCACATCTTTTGCTTTTAAATAACGATCAATTTCTAATTCAACACCTGATGGAAATATATAATTTGCAGTTTTATATAGGGAGTTAGAATAATAATTGCTTATCCAATTCACAAGAGTTATAAGAGATTTAGAAATAGGCGGTATATTTTCTAATACGCTAAGAATTGGATACACCTCAAATTTAGGATCTTCAATTTCTACAATATCCCAAATATACCCTAATTTCTTGGATTTTTTAAGAGGTACAATAACCGCCTTTCCAATATCAACTAATGAAATAAATTCATCAGGAATAGAGTAATACAAAAAATCCTTTTCTGGAATATATGTGTCAAAAAGTACTACTTTACTCGCTTTCACTAAACTTTCTAATCTTCTAAATCATCTCCTTCTCCATAAGCAATTTTCTCCTGAGCAATCTCTTCCATAGCAAGGATTAGAGGATCCCTCGCGATAGTTTTCAAAAACTTTAACTCCTCAAAAAGTTGCCTTGCTCTTTTTGATATTACAACAGTCAAAACATATTTGTTAGGTATTTTAGAAATAAGTGTATCAATATTTACTTCCTTCATCTTTTACACCTCCAAAGATTCTTAAAAAATGTTCTACTTTTTCTTTGCACAGTCTATGTCTTTCAGCATATATAATACACCTTACTACATCTACTGCTTCATCCAAATTATCATTTACAACAGCATAATCATAATAAGAAATCTTAGAAATTTCAAGAGGGGCATTTTTTAGACGTATATTTAAATCTTGTAAATCTTCGGTTTCTCTATTTATAAGTCTCCTTTTTAGCTCATTAAAATCAGGAGGCAAAACAAAAACTAACTTTGCATCACTAAAAATTCTCTTTACATTAATTCCTCCCTGTACATCTATTTTTAATATTACATCTACACCCTTACTAATATAGTCTTCAACCATTTTTTTAGGAGTTCCATAAAGATATCCATGAACCACTGCCCATTCCAAAAACTCTTCTTTATCGATCATTTCTTTAAATTTCTCTTCATTTACAAAGAAATAGTTTTTACCATCTTCTTCACCTGGTCTTTTAGGCCTTGTGGTATAAGAGATGGATTTAACAAGATTGGGTACAATTCTTAAAACCCTTTCCAAGATTGCGTCTTTTCCAACTCCCGATGGTCCTGATAAAACAAAAAGATTTCCCCTAAACATCTATGAGCTCTCCTCTTCTTTATCTCCACCTTCTATTCTTGCTGCAATAGTTTCAGGATGTAAAGCAGATAAAACTATATGCCCGCTATCAAGAACTAACACTGCCCTTGTTTTTCTACCATAAGTAGCGTCTATAAGTTCATTTCTAGTTTTGGCGTCAGATAAAAATCTTTTTATAGGCGCAGAATCAGGACTAATAATAGCTACAATACGAGAACTAACTACCATATTACCAAAACCTATATTTATGAGTTTCATCTAAACCCTCTCCTTCCTATTCAACATTTAATATTAATTCACGAATTTTTTCAAGCTCATTTTTAATGTCTACCGCATAAAACATAACAGAAGTTTTAGCTGTCTTACTAGAAAGAGTATTAACTTCTCTATGTATTTCTTGGACTATAAACTCAAGAGTTTTGCCTATTGATTCTTCCTTTTTCATTTCATTCTTAAATCTTCGAACAAATTCTTCTATTCTTATAATCTCTTCATTTATATCTGTTTTCATAAGTAATAAAGAGAGCTCCTGATATAACCTATTCTCGTCTATATCCTTAAAATTAAACTCCTTCAATTTTCTCTCCAAAAATTCTTTTGCTTCTTTTTGCCATTTTCCCTCTTCTTTTTTAATTAAAAAAAGTAAACTTTCTATCTTATCAAGACTCCTTTCTAAAGCCTCAAATATGCTTTTTCCTTCCTCTTCTCTTATTCTATTAAATTCTTCAAGAAGAATTTTAGTCTCAGTCAATAAGTTTGAAAAATCCTCGTCTCTGAAAAATCTGTTTTCTACATAAAAAATCTGCGGATTAGCAAGTATTTCCTTCCAATCCCAAATATTCTCTTCCTTTCCCGTTATTCTTCCAATCTCCTCAAGAATATTCATTATCAAAGGAACATTAATTTTATAATTAGTTAAATGGTCTTTAGTTATCTTAATAGAAAATAAGATAAAACCTCTCTTTACAAACTTTTTAATCTCTCTTGCAATCTCTTTCTCAATTGATGATAGAGTATCAGGAAGATTTATTTTAATCTCCAAAAATCTATGATTATAGCCTTTAACTTCTAAGAAAAAATTAAGGCTATCAATAGATAATTCTCTAAATGCTGAAGCAGTCATGCTCTTCATTAGTAGTTATTTTACTTCACCTAAAAATATTTGCCAAGTAGAAAAAAGTTTATATAATTTACTCATGGGTAAATTATATGTGGTAGCAACCCCAATAGGCAATTTGAGAGACATAACCCTTAGAGCTATAGAAACTCTTAAAGCATGTCCTGTGATAGCTGCTGAGGATACAAGACATACCTCAATTCTTCTTAAAACTTATAATATTCAAGACAAAATTTTGATCTCTTACCATAAATACAACGAAGAAAAAAGAATAGAGCTTTTTCTTGACTTTCTACTAAATAAAAATATGGACATTGCTCTTGTCTCTGACGCTGGAACCCCATGTATTTCAGATCCAGGATATAAAATAGTAAAAGCTGTGAGAGAAAAAAATATTGAGGTCATACCTATTCCAGGTCCATCATCCCTTACCGCATCACTCTCTGTTTCAGGGCTTCCTCTTAATGAATTTCTCTTCTTAGGTTTTCTTCCAAAAGAAGAAAACAAAAAGGTAAATAAACTTAGAGAGATTAAAAAAAGCAAAATTAATACTTTCATAATATACGAATCTCCTAAAAGGATAATTAAAACTCTAAATATTATAAGAGAAATCTTCTCTAATTCTACTGTATGTATATGCAGAGAACTTACTAAGAAGTTTGAAAAAACTTATTATGGAGAGATAAAAAAGGTAATCGAAGAAATAAACAATGATCCTTATAAGGAAAAAGGAGAATACACAGTGATAGTCTCATGGGAGGACAATATGGAAAGGGAAGTCTCTTTCTCTATAGAGGCTCTATTAATAGATCAAATTGTAAAGCACAATATTTCTTTGAAAGAGGCTATATATAAGGTTTCAAAATTGTATAATATACCTAAAAAAGAGGTCTACAAAAAAAGTCTAGAATTAAAAAATAAGCTAAAAGAGGAGGACTTTAAGATATGAAGATAGCTTTAGATGCCATGGGTGGAGATTACGCACCTATAGAAACGGTAAAAGGTGCCTTAGAGGCAATTAAAGAAAGCAATATTTCTGTGGTTCTTGTAGGTAAAGAAGAAGAGATTAAAAAAATTCTCCAAGACTATCATTATAATGAAAGTAAAATAGAGATTGTCCATGCGGAAGAAGTAATAGAAATGCATGAACATCCTGCTTTTGCAGTAAAAGAAAAAGAGGATTCTTCTATAGTAAAAGCTATAAAATTACTAAAAGAAAAAAAAGTAGATGGTGTAGTCTCCGCAGGAAATACAGGAGCTGTAATGAGTAGTGCTTTACTATATTTAGGAAGAATAAGGGGAATTAAAAGACCTGCTATATCAACTCTTATTCCCACATTAACTCAGATTCCTTCAATAATCCTTGATATAGGAGCAAATGTAGATTGCAAAAAAGAATATTTAGAGCAATTTGCCCTTATGGGTAAAGTATATATGGAAGAGATTTTTAACGTAAAAAACCCTAAAATAGCCCTTTTAAATATAGGAGAAGAGGAAGGAAAAGGAAACCAATTAGTACAAGAAACATATACCCTTCTTAAGAATAATCCCCTATTTAATTTTATAGGAAATGTTGAAGGGAAAGACCTCTTTAAGGGGACAGCCAATGTGATTGTCTGTGATGGTTTTGTAGGAAATGTGGCTATCAAAACCGCCGAAGGAGTAGCTGAAACCCTATTTGACCTTCTTTCTTCTGAGATTAAGAGCTCTCTCTGGAGTATCATTTTAGGACTATTATTAAAGCCAAAATTCAAAAATGTAAAAAAGAAGCTCGATTATAGTGAATTTGGAGGAGCTCCTCTTTTAGGAGTAGATGGAACTGTAATCATATCTCACGGAAGATCAAAGGCTAAAGCCATAAAAAATGCATTAAAAGTTGCAGAAAAAATGGTAAAATTAGAAGTAAATAAGAAAATTTTGGAGGGACTAAACAAAATAACCGATAGGGGGGATTAAAAATAAAACCAGAGAGGTTTGAAAAGATAATAAACCTTGCATTAAGTTTAGAGGCATCAGATATTCATTTGAAAGCTGGAACTCCTCCAGCAGTAAGAATTATGAAAGATATTGTCTTTCTTAAGGAAGAGCCTCTAACCCCAGAAGAGGTTGAAAATTTAGCTTTCAGCATAATGCCTCCTGCAGTAAGAGATATCTTTCTAAAGAATAAAGAAATAGACTTTCCTTATGAGAAAAAAGGACTAGTTAGGTTTAGAGTCAATGTCTACACCCAGAGACAAACCATAGCTATATCTATGAGACTTATTAAATTAAACATCCCTTCTATAGAGGAATTAGGGCTTCCCACTATATTAAAGAACCTTGCCACTAAAAAGGCAGGATTAATATTAGTTACAGGACCATCAGGAAGCGGTAAATCTACAACTCTTGCCGCCATGATAGAATACCTTAACCAAAATGAAAGCCTAAATATAATAACTATTGAGGATCCTATAGAGTATGTATTTACTGATAAATTATCTCTTATCTCTCAAAGAGAAATAGGAATTGACACAAGCTCTTTCTATGCAGCTCTTAAAATGGCTTTAAGAGAAGATCCCAACATAATAATGGTAGGAGAATTGAGAGATTTGGAAAGTGTATCGGTAGCCCTTCAAGCTGCAGAAACAGGACACTTAGTACTTAGTACACTTCATACTATAGATGCCGTTTCTACTATTTCAAGAATTGTAGATATGTTTCCTCCTTATCAACAAAATCAAGTAAGATATCAATTAGCAAGTACCCTTGTAGGGGTCATATCTCAGAGACTATTAAAAAGAAAGGATAAAACAGGGCTTGTCCCTGCATGTGAAGTGTTAATAGGTACCTCTACAGTAAGGAAATGGATCAGAGAAAATAAACTCTCAGAAATTCCTAAGATTATAGAAGAAGGAAGATTAGAAGGAATGCAATCCTTTAATCAGCATCTCTTAGAACTATATAGAGCCAATATAATAGATGCTAATGAAGCTTTAATGGCAAGTCCAAATCCTTCAGATTTGGAGCTTGCCATTAAAGGAATTGTTTCAGGTTAAGATACAGCAATTTCTTCTTTGAGATTAACTATTTCTTTTATGGTTAAATAGGAAATAAGATAAGATAAAATACTTTCTGCACCCTGATTAAGATTAACACCATATTCATTTATACCATCAAAGCAACCCCCACTTTCCACATCAATCATACTTACCCCCTTTGAATTCCTTCCATGAAACCACATAAAGGTTTCTTTTGCTTTGTTTATATATTTTACATCTTTAAATTGTTCATAAGCCTCTCTATAAAGAAGAATCATTTCACTTGCCTCAATAGGTTGTTCATCAAATTCAGCTATCTTTCCTCCCCTTACATACCAGCCATTACATCCAATAGGTTTGAAATATCCATATCTAAATACTATTCCTTCTAAAAACTCCATACTATCAATGGCAACTTCTTTAAAATTCTCATTCTTCAAAACTTTATAAGCAACCAATAAAGACAGGGGAAGTATAGCATTGCTATATGCCATTATATCTTCAAACCATCTCCAAGAAGAGTCATTATTTTCTCTAAATTGTCTTACTAAGGATTTTGCAAGTTGATCTATGTAATCTATAAGTTTGAGACTACTTAGAGATAAATCCTTTTGCGCATAATAAAGGCCTAAAATAGTATAAGCTTTACTCCGAGGAGACCTTAGATTTTCTATGTATTTTAGGGCTTTTATAAATAGTTCCCTATGTAAATTCCTTACCCCTATTGGGATTTCCTTTGAGGCTATACCAAAACCCAATCCCCATAAGGTCCTACCAAAACAATCTTCTGAACCCTCTTCTTCTAAAAACCTTCTCTCATAGGACATAAAATTCCTAAAGTTTCCCTTGTCTGTCTGAGCATTCAAAAGGAAGGAACTATACTTATAAATAAGATCTAAATATCTCTTTTCATGATAATTTTTGTATAGCATTATTGCTACAATTAGAGCTCTTGAATTATCATCAGTAGTATATCCAAAACGTGGATCAGGCACACCAAATTTTGAATGTTGCAAAATACCTGTATCATCAGTTAATCGGAATAGGTGGTCAACTCTAGGGTAGAAAAGCTCCATTTCTTCCACCCCCCAATTTCTGCATTTTTTTCCAAGATTACTTCATGGAAGAGTGTTATGTATTTTTCTGCAACTACATTCCACCACATGCTTTTACCATACTTAAAAGCCTTTCTTTCTATTTCTTTTCTTTTCTCCTCATTATTTAATACATCTCTTATAGCTCTGTAAATTCCTTCTGAATCTCTAAAGTCTACTAAAATACCTCTACCATCAGCCAAAAGTTCCTCAGCATATCTGTAAGCAGTAGATACAATAACTCTCCCGCAAGAAAGAGCGTAACTTAAAGTTCCACTAACTGCTTGCTCTTTATTAAGATAGGGAGTCATGTAGATATCTGACGCTTGTAGATACTTGAGAATTTCTTCCTGGGTCAAATATCTATTCACAAATAAGACATTCTCTTTCACTCCTAAGTTCTCTACCATTTTTAACAATTTTTCTCTATAAGATTCACCTTCATTTTTCACAATTCCAGGATGAGTTCTACCTAAAATTAGGTAAACTATATTAGGAAATTCATTCTTCAGTTTTGCTATTGCCTCAATGCCATATTCAAGCCCCTTTCCAGGTCCTATTAAACCAAAAGTACTTACTACTATTTTTCCTTCTAATCCAAGTTCTTTTTTAAGATTTTCCCTTTCACCATAGTATATATATGGCACTCCATGAGGAATATGTACTATTTTCCTCCTATCAATGTCATAAATGTTTTCTAAAAGTTCAATGGTATTTTTAGCCATAGTAACAACCCTTGTAGAATATTTTCCAATTTCCTTCAAAACATACTTTTGTTTATCACTGGGATTTATTAAAACCGTATGAAGCACAGTAATAAAAGGTATCTTTAAGTGATAAATTAAATCTAAAAGATATTCGCCACTTTCTCCTCCAAAAATCCCATACTCATGTTGTATTACTAAAAGGTCAATATCAGAGTCATTAAGATATTGAGCAAGTTCAAAATAATCTGCTTTATTGAATTGATTTATTTCTTTAATAACCTTAGTATCATAATTATACTTATCGTCACTTACAGCAATCACCGAGGTGTCTACATAGGGATTATATAAGGGGGCTATTTTATCAATCTCCTTTATAAGATCCTCTGTAAAAGTTGCAAGTCCACATGCTCGAGGAGGATAAGTGCTAAGAAATGCCACATTAATCTTGTCCAAATAATTCCTAATCATAAGTGTCACCTCCTTTATTGGTTTAAAAGGGAGTTTAAAGTTACTACGTCGATAAGATCTTACTGGATTATGATTTATTAATAGATATGATTAGTTTATCTATATTAATTATAGATATATTTAGGGGATTTGTCAACTATAAAAGAAGATTTGTCCTAAAAATCTTAGATGAGTAAAAAAGACAGTCTTTAGTAGTACTAAAAACTTACCACAAAATAAATCTAGTAGTTAATTTATCTATTAACCCGCTTCTACTTAATTAAAAAAGATGTCAAGCTTATTAGCAGAAAAGGCTTTCGTAATAGTAATATATTGATAACCTTCCTCTTCTTTCAGAGTAACTCCATAGGGAAGATCTTTTATAACAAAATCCTTAGGAAGGGCAAGAGTTATACCTTCTAAACCTTCTTTGTTTACTATAGTTATTCTCTTGTTAGAAAAGTTAATACTATATTTAGTATTCAGAAATCTAAGAAGCAAAGTAGCAAAGTATGACATGGGTTTTACTTGAATAATACCTTTATTTTTCAAAGTGTTTACATAATCCCAAAATTCTCTAAGAGCATTAGGATATAAAGGAATATCATACGGATGTGAATATATAAGTCTCAAAGTGCGATTTTTAACCACATAATATACAATTGAAAAGAGCCATCTCTTAACCTCATCCTCGGTTTTCCCACCTTTTTTCATTTTCAAAAAAGAAGCATACTTACCAAATGAAGATATTGGAAAAGCTATAACTTTATGAGACACCATTTTACCATTTATAAAAGTTCTATTAGGAGAGGATCCATTATCTCCTGTATAATAATAGCAAAGCATGCCTAATTTTTCTAAAACTTTTGTGGTTATAGGCTGAGGATGTACACCGTTAGGAGCAGAATATTCTAAAATCTTATAGTTTGTTATATTTTCCAAACACTCATTGTTCCTCAAAATATACTCGTAAATTTCCTTTTCTCCAAAAATTCCTTTCAGGATATTATCTGAAAAGAAGTTATGTGTCCCCCACCATGGGAACCTATAACTCCAAAATTAAGAATCATTTTTACATATTTTTTACCTTCTCCACAAGCATCAAACCCCAACTTATCTCCTTGTTTATCTCTAAAATCTCCCGCAGTTATATGAATAGAATATTCAATTCCTTTTCTTAGATAATTATTCTGTAGCATATAAGGAATACTTTTCCAATCAATACTTGAATCCACATGCCAGTTTATCACAATCCCACCTATTCCATATGGAGTATTTAAAAGATGAGGAATTTTCAAAATCTTAAAGAGAAAAACTCTTAAAAAGGTTCTAATAGGAAAATCATCAGCATAAGCCTTCAGGTGTCCCAAGGGAAGATTTACATACATCACTTTCCCACGGCTATAATTTCTTATTATAATTCCAGGATATTTTTTCCATCTTGAGAAATTGTCAGCGCATAAATTTCATTCTCTTTAATATCTTTTTCTTCCTCTACTCTAACTATAGGACATTCAAGATTTCCATAAGCATAACCCCCTAAAAGATTTTCTTTTTCTAACTTACCATCTGGTATCTCTAAAAATTCTTTCCGAGTTTTATCTATATATAAGTATCCTAAGGTGAAACAGGAAACCTTATATTTTTTATATGTGATATAATTTGCTCCCACAAATTCAGAAAACAAAGCCTTTTCAAGATATTCATTTTTGAAATCTTTTATCCCTGCATCATAACTCACAAAAATATTTCCTCCATAAGAAAGATAGTTCCTTACCCATGGCCCTGCTTCTTTCGGCAAATACTGATTTAAACCATTAGGAAATATAATTATTTTCTTAAAGTCTGCAACTATTTTAGGATCAAAAGTGATTAAATTAAAAATACTCACTTCTTTATAAATAACACCTTCTTCCTCCAAAACACTTCTATAAGCATTCATTATATAAGAATGTTCTTTAAGAAAGTTGGGATTATAAACAATCAATACTGCAAAATCTTTTCCCCATAGAGAATATATTTCCAAAAGATTTTTAAAGGAAAATAAAAATATAACTACAAGAATTAAAAACAAAAAGACCAAAAACTTTTTCAATTTACTTTATCCTCTCCTTCTGTCATCATATAACCATATACCTTTACTTTTCCTTTAATATGTATCCCCTTTTTCCCTATAGCCGATTTTATTTTTCCTTTTTCTCCAATTTCAGAATTATTTTCCAAAACTACTTTACCTTGAGAGAAAACATTCCCCTTTATAGTCACATTTTCTCCTGTTTTTAAATCGCCCAACATATATATAATTTTATTTAGCTCCATTTCAGAAGGAATGCTATCTATATGGTAGATTTTAATATCTTCACCATGAAAATCCAAAATTCCTGTCCCGTCCAATGCTTTTAAGACATCCTCAATTTTTATTGCCTCATGCAATTTTCTCTTAAAAGACTCGGAAAAATACCTAGGATTTCTGGAATAATTAAAATCAATTGGCAAAGGCAAAATATCTCTAGGATTGAGATATTCTTTTATACTTGGCAGGAAAGGAAATAGGAGAAATAAAAGAAAAATAAGGGTTATGAGCAGCAATTTACATCTCCCCCATTTCTAAATCTTTCAGTTTTATGCCAAACAGGATCTCTTCTAGTAATTAAATCCAATACTGAATCAAAAAAACCTAAAGAGGAATACCACATATTGAAGAAAAAATTGAAAAGTAGTAGTGGCAAAAGAAATATCCTATAAGTTGCTCCATCGAGGAGAGCTCCTAATCCAATTTCATAAAAAGGAGCAAAATTTCCAAAGGTATTATATGCAGAAAGAAAAATAAAAAAACTACTACCTAAAATCTGCATTTCTCCTAAGAAGAAAAGAACAATAGAATCTACCAATCCAATAAGAAAAAGAGGGGAAATTAAGTATACACAAAGGAGAAATACACCGTCAACCTTTTCTCTTAAAGAAAGATAAGGAGATTTGATAAGTGGTAATAAATATCTGAACATAACTTGATTATGGCCGCGAGACCACCTTCTTATCTGCTTTGCTCTCACTTCCCATGTTTCTGGTGCTTCTTCATAACATTCTGCTCTATTCGTATAACAAACTTTTACCCCATTAATATATGCCTTAATTGTTAATTCAGTATCTTCTGCAAGAATTTTGGGATTAAAACCACCCAATTTTAAGATTAGCTCTTTTCTAAATCCTCCTACTGTACCTCCAAATTGAGGAATAAGCTTTAAATTATATCTTGCCTGTTGATCTACCTGATATCCTCCAATTCTTTCAAGATCAAAGAGTCTTGTAAGAAGATTCTTAGATATATTTAAAGGTACTACTCTTCCCATTACTACTCCTACTTCGGGATCTAAGAAAGAAACAGCAAGATCTCTAATAATCCCTTTGGGAGGAATATAATCCGCATCAAAAACAATAATAATTTCCCCTTCTGCTACTTTTAAAGCATCATTAAGGGCCGACGGTTTTCCTCTTGGAAGATAAGATCCTCTATATAAAGGCTTAATAAGATGAGGATACTTACTGCTATAATCTTCTAATATTTCTCTTGTTCTATCAGTAGAATTATCATCTATAGGAATAATTTCTATTCTATCCTTAGGATAATCTGTATTAAGCAAGGCGTTTAAAACATTCTCTGCTACCTTTTCTTCATTATGCATTGGAATGAGTACACTTACATAAGGTAAATCTGAATCTATAATATCCTGATATCCAAGTCTCTGTTCTCCAAAAGCTCTATTAAGTGTAAACAAAAAGTGCCTGAGAGCATATAGAGAAGTATTAATATATCCATTTCCATGCCTCTTCAGTTTTCTGCAATTTTTTAGCTATAATACCCACATAAAAAGAGTACGTGCCAACAACATAGCTAAAATCTATAAAGGGGCCAAAAATAAAATAAAGAGGAGCAGAGAAAATATAGGAAAAATTTAAAAGAGTATGCATGAAAAAAGCATATCTAATGGATCCAAAAATAATAGAATAAGATAGAGTGAGAAAAACAATTAGAAACTTTGTTAAAAAACTAGATGGAATTGGAATTAAAGCTATACCCATAATTATCGGAATAAAAATCCAAACTCCAATTTGAGTATTCATATAAAGTTCTGAAAAGATTTTTATATTATATGGAAATTTTGATGGAAAAAGAAGAAAGAAAATAGATAAGGATACTTTCCAGGAAAATCTAAGATGTATATATCTTTTAAAATACCATCAATCTTTACTATTTTTACATCCTGGAGAGAATAAGGAAAAGAATTATTTCAAAGGGTAACACTAATAGAAGAAGATAAAATATAAAGTTCCTACCTATGGAGGGAAACTTCCTATAAGCTCTATGGTAAGGAATAAATCTTTCTTTTTTGTCCATATTTATTTATTAAAATACAAAAAAATAGCTTCTAAGGCTAATAAATAACTATTAACTCCAAAGCCTGATATCTGCCCTAAAGCAACAGGAGCTATAACGGAATGATGACGGAATTCTTCCCTTTTATAAATATTACTTATATGGACTTCTATTACAGGTTTTCCAAAGGCCAATAAAGCATCTCTTAAGGAATAACTATAATGGGTTAAGGCTCCTGGATTTATAATTATGGCATCTGCCCAATCTCTATACTCTTGAATCCAATCTATAAGTTGTCCTTCAAAATTGGACTGTTTTATTTCTACCTCTATTTCTCTTTCTTTTGCCTTTTGTAATATTAAATTATTAAGAGTTTGAAAATCTACTCTCCCATAAATATTTGGCTCTCTTACCCCCAAAAGATTTAAATTAGGACCATGTAAAACTAATACTTTAATCATCTCTTAACCTCTCAATAATCTCAAAAGTTATTTCATCTATATCTTTATTATCTACTTCAACAATAATATCTGCGCAGGATTCATATAAAGGTAGTCTCTTTTTCCACAAATTGTATAATTCTTCTCTTCCTTTCTTTAAAAGAGGTCTCTTCTCATGTTCTTCTTTGTTTTCTAAATGTTTCATCAAATTTTCAAATTCTCCTTTTAGATATATAACTTTACTTTTTTCTCTTAAAATCCTTCTATTTTCCTCTCTAAGAACAACTCCTCCTCCTGTGGAAAGGACTATCTTAGGATAAAGAGAAAAAGCTTCTCTTAAAGACTCTGTTTCGATATTTCTGAAATACTCTTCTCCTTTTTCTATAAATATATCAGAGATGGATTTTTTTAATTTTTTTTCTATATACTCGTCTAAATCCAAAAAAGGAATATTAAAAAAAAGGGAAATCCTCTTCCCTATGCTAGTTTTCCCACTTCCCATAAAGCCAACAAAAGAAAGGGAAGATCTCATTATCTACCAATAAAATACATACCCCAGATTATAAAGATACTTAAAAGGAAAAACACAGCTACAACAGCAGCAACTATTCTAATAGCTCTTTCCCTCTTCTCTTTCTTAGATCTTGGTTTTGCCATATCTTACCCCTCCGAATTATAGCCTTCTTTAACATCATAACATTCATTGTAGTGAGGACATTTAGAGCAACATCCTACCTTATGATTTAGACACTCTTTATAATATGGACAATCCTCACAACAAAACATAAAAACCTCCTTTTTAATCCTCTACTGCATATAGAGGAGCGTTATCATAAGCTACTCTCTCCTCTCTTTCTATTAGTTCTCTAAGGTGTTTTGGAAGAGAGAACATCATTTTGTGGGTTTCTCCATCATAAAACTTTAAATTTGCTAAATTCTTGGATTTTAACAAGCTATTTATCTCTTCCTCACTAAAATCTTTTGGATCTATTTTATCACTTGCCCAGATAAAACTCCAAATAAAGTCATATGCTGGTACATAGGCTTGATAAGATCTTACTATCTTAAACACCCTACGTAAAGTAGAATTCATGGCAGAATGAAAAGCTATTTTGAGATGATGAGTTGTACCAGCTTGCATTACAAATATGCCATCTTCCTTCAAATGATCCTTTATAATGTGGTAAAATTCAAAGGTAAAAAGTTTTACTGCAGGGCTACCCTCCATAGGCTCTGAAAGATCACTTACTATTACATCATACTTTTCCTTGGACTTTTCTACAAATTCTCTTGCATCAGTTATATACAATCTTGTCCTTGGATCATCAAAGGCTCCTTGGTGCCATTCAGGTAAATATTTTTTTGACACCTCTACTACTTCCCCATCTATGTCAACCATAATAGCTTCTGTTACATCTTTATGCCGCAAAACTTCCCTCAGGGTAGCCCCCTCTCCTCCACCCATTATCAACACTTTCTTATTAGCAGCTCTATTCAATAGCAAGGCAGGATGCACTAATGCCTCATGATAGATAAACTCATCTTTCTCACTGGATTGAATCCTTCCATCTAATACAAGACATTTTCCATAGAAAGTGCTTTCAATAATCTCTATCTTTTGAAAGGGAGATACCCCTGTATAGTAAAACCTACTTACTCCATGCCAATGTATCTCACTGGGATGATTTTTCTCAATAATCCAATAAGCATCCATTTTTATATTTCACCTTCTTCATTCAAAAATATTATACCAGTCAACCTACAGTTTCTTTTTCCTCCTCTTTTACACTTTCTGGTTTATAAGTGAAATTACCAGCCTCTATAGGCAAAATACCTCTTTTTGCCTCAAAAGTAATGAACTGTTCAGCCTGCAAATAATTATTCAAATACTCGAAAGCTTTCCAAGGATTTACATGATCTCCACAGGTGAAAAGATCAGCTGCTGCAAATCCGTACTCAGGCCAAGTATGAATTGCAAGATGGGACTCAGATATTACTACAACTCCACTTACACCATAGGGACTAAATTTATGAAATACAACTTCCACTACTTCTGCTCCTGCCTCTATTGCGGCTCTAACCATAATTTCTTTAATCTTCTCCACATCGTTTAAAATCTCTCTGTTGCAATTATACATTTCAGCCAAAATATGTCTTCCAAGAGATTTCCCTGTTATTTTCACCTTGGGTCCCGCCTCCTTTCGTTGAAATTTTTTACGAAACAAATTTTATCACTAATATAACCTTTTGACAACAATTTTTCCAGAGAAAATGAACAGAGTTTGAAATTTTTAGCAAATATTCTCAATATTTCTCTGTGTTTTGCAGTATTTAGAGAATTTTTGCAAAATTTCGTTATTTTTTACCAAAACTAACCTTGTAAATAGGAGTATATATGGGGCCCTGAGAGGTTAATCTGCTTTCAAAGAGAGTGATACTATTAACAAAGACTACTTGTTTAGAAAAAGAACTCTCTTTCAAAATTTTAATGTCTTTATCCTTAACTCTACCTAAGGTTAAATGGGGCGAAAATGGTTTATCTTCTTTTTTTAGTCCTTTTTTAACTAATCTCTTCTCAATAAAATCAAAAATCTTTTCTAACTCTTCTAATCCCTCTTCTATTCCAATCCACAAAACCCTTGGACTTTTCAAAGAAGGAAAAGCACCAAACCCCTCAAGAGAAATATAAAAGGGATCAACATAATTAGAAACTTCTTCCAAAATACTCTTGACATCCTCAATCAAAGATTCAGGGGTTTCTCCAAGAAATCTAATGGTTAAATGGAAATTTTCCTTCTCAACCCACTTTATATCCCCTATTATAGAAGCCTTTAATTCTTTTTGAAATTTATAAATGTGTTCTTTAACGCTATCCTCAAATTCTATAGCTATGAATAGTCTTTTATAGTTTGTATTTTTATCAGAAGATCTTTTTGCCATATTTGTAAAAATAATAAAAACCAGAATATAAGGTAAGAATTAAGGATATAATTAATAGTAAATATTTAAAGGGTAAATTCCATAAGTAGAATAAGATACTTATATCCTGAAAAAGGGTCTTTAATTTTCCTGACTTTAAAGCTGGAAGAATGATGCCTCTTTGAACAAGAGAAAGTCTCAAGCCTGTAATCATAAACTCTCTAAAAAGAATAAGAATAACAATCCAAGGTGAAAAATATCTTAACCAAACAAAGTAAGTTAGAATCCCTAATACAAGGATTTTATCGGCAAGAGGATCAAGAAATTTACCTAAATCCGAAACCTTATTGTATTTTCTTGCTATTTCTCCATCCAAATAATCGGTAAATATAGCAAGAATAAATAATAAACCAGAAGCTAAAGGGTTCACATCCATGAGTAAAACTATAGGAAAGACCATAAATATTCTTATAATTGTTAAAATATTAGGTAAATTCATACCAACTCCCCAAGAAGATCATAGGATCTGTACTTCTTTATTTTTACCCTCACCTTACTTCCAATCTTAAGAGTTTTTTCTTTTTCTTTGGGTATCATTATTAATCCATCTACCTCGGGAGCTTCTCTCCAACTTCTACCCACAAAATATTTTCCTTTTTCATCCTCAATTATTACATCAAATTCCTTCCCTAAAAGTTTAGCATTTAGTTTTTTAGATATCTTTTTCTGAGTTTCCATTAAAATTTCATATCTTCTCAATTTTTCATCCTCATCTACTTGGTTTTCAAAACCCTTAGAAATTGTTCCATTCTCATTGTAGTAAATAAAAGCACCTAATCTATCAAAAGGATATTTTTTTATAAAGTCAATAAGCTCCTCAAAATTTTCCTCTGTTTCTCCAGGAAAACCAACCATTACTGTAGTTCTTATAACAGCATTTTCAAAGTTTTCCTTTATTCTATGCCATAATTTTATGATATCATCTTTTTTATAACTCCTATTCATCCTCTTCAATATCACATCACTTACATGCTGAATAGGAATATCAAAATATGGAACAACTTTTTCAGAATTTTTTATAGCTTCAATAAGTTTCTCACTTATTCGAGAAGGGTAAGAATATAAAATTCTCACATAGAAATCACCTCTTATTTTTTCAATATTTCTCAATAAATCAACTAAGGATGGTCTTCCATATAAATCTTCTCCATATCTCGTGGTATCTTGAGCAATAAGATTTACCTCTTTTACCCCTTTTCCTATCCAGATTTCTATCTCTTTAACAATATCTTCTATGCTTCTACTTCTAAGTCTTCCACGAATAAAAGGTATAGTACAGTAACTACAAAAGTTATTACAGCCCTCAGCAATTTTTACATATACCCAGAAATTAGGAGAAATTAAAATTCTCGGCATTTTGTGGTTATAGATAAAAGAAGAAGCAGGAGAAGAATAAATTCCCCTTTTTCCATTAGAGGTTATTAGGGAAACAAATTTTTCATATTCTCCAGGACCTATGAAAAGATCTACAAAAGGGTATTTATTTTCTAACTCTTCTTTAAATCTTTCCACATAACAACCCACAACTACAATCTTTAAATTCTCATTAATTTTTTTATATTTCTCTAATAGGCTAATATTTTCCTCTGCTTCTTGCCACGCTGGCTTTATAAAAGCACAAGTATTTACAAGAATAAGATCTGCCTCTTCAGAATGAGGAGTAAAAGTATATCCAAGGTTTTTCAAAAAACCCATAAGTACCTCGGTATCTACTTGATTCTTAGAACAACCCAAATGTATAACCCCAGCCTTTTTCATGGCACCTTAATCTTTATAACCTCTCCTTTCTTTCCCAAAACTCCAAGGCTATTATCGTTATAATATATTTCAAGTCCTCCTGCATTACCTATATGAAAATAAAGAGGGGTATAAGTCCAAGTTAAAGTATCACCTTCTTTTAAGGTTCCTTCATAAATAGTATTGTTGTTATAACTAACTCTAAGCCAAACTCTATCCACAGCTACAACCTTTATAGTATCAGTAAAAGTATGCGTAAAATTAACCTCACTATTACTCTCCGTATAAGTCTCTGTCATAGTTAACTCATAATTTCTTATATCAGTTCTAACATTCTTGGGAGTTTCGCGTTGATTAAACTTTGCCGTCAAAAATAAGGTCAAAAATATTATAAATATAACAATCAAATAAACCCCATATTTCCAAGAGCATCTTTCTGACTTAGCAAGCTTAGGCAGACTTTCTTCTATCTTTGTCTTATACTGAGCAGTATAAATCTTAAATATTTCGTCTTCAAAAAGCCCAAGAAATTTAACATATTTCTTCAAAATACCCTTCTTATAAATCTCAGCAAGATTCACCTTATCATATTCATCATCTTCTAGGGCCTTAAGATATCTATAGCTTATTTTAAGAGAGTCAGATACTTCCCTTAAAGAGAGCCCTCTCTTTTCTCTCTCTTCTCTTAGAATTTCTCCTAAGGTCTTAGACTCTTCAACCATTTTATTTCCTCATCATTCAAAAATCTAAATTCTCCTGGTTTTAAATTACCAAGCCTTATCTCTCCTATCTGTATTCTCTTAAGTTTTAAAACCTCATATCCAAATAGCGCCAACATCCTCCTTATCTGTCTCTTCCAACCTTGATACAAAACCACCTTCAATAGAGATCTTTTTGTTTTACTATTCTTCCAAACAACCTCAAATTCTGCAGGAAGAGTTTTCCCTTCCTCTAAAATAACACCTTCCCTAAATTTTTTCAACTCCTCTTCTTTTGGTATTCCATTGACTAAGACCTCATAAATCTTTGGAATTTTATATCGGGGATGAATAACAAAATTAGCTATCTCTCCATCATTAGTGCATAACAAAAGCCCTTCGCTATCAAAATCTAACCTACCTACAGGATAAACCCTTGAAGAAAGTTTATCTTTTAAAAGATCCTTTATGGTTCTTCTACCAAAGGGGTCATATAGCGAGGATAAATATCCCACGGGCTTATATAAAGCAATGTAAAGTTTTTTTTCGGGTTTTATAATTTTGTTATCTACCTCTACCACATCTTTTTCTGGATCAATCTTAACCCCAAGGGTTCTAATTACCTTCCCATTTACCTTTACCCTACCCTCTAAAATTAACTCTTCGGCTTTTCTTCTTGATGTAACTCCAGATCTTGATATAAACTTTTGAAGTCTTTCCATCATCTCCTTAACTCTTCATCATCCTCAATAAAAAAATACCTATAAAACTCATCCCCTATGCCATACAAAAAGGGCCTTCCTATGGTTTCTTTCCTACCCACTATTTTTACCAACCTTTTCTCTAAGAGCATCCCCAAAACACTATCTACTTTTGCCCCTCTTATGGTCTCTATCTCAGCTTTAGTTATAGGCTGATGGTAATAAATTATAGCAAGAGCCTCAAGAGCAGCTTTAGACAATCTTTCCCTCTTCCTTGACACATATCTCCATAAAGCAGAAGCTGTATCGGGCGAGGTGGCAAATTCATAAGCTCCATTTATCTTATAAAGGTTAATTCCTCTTTCTTCATATTCCTTTTTAAGCTCCTGCAAAATATACTCCACTTCTTCCACAGTTATTTCCAAGATCTTTGCAATCTCTTGAGGATAAAGAGGCTTATCAGCTACAAATATTAGTGCCTCTATTTGCTTTTTAATTATTGGCTTTATTTCCTTCATAGATTTTCACCTTAAAATATATCTCTCCCAAGAATTCTTCTTGTTTTAAAATCACTTCATTCTTATTGCTCATATCGCACAAAACAAGAAAATAACCTATAGCATCCAATAGGGGCTTTTTTCTAATAAGCTCCGAAAATCTTCCTTCCTTTTTACTCAAAATTTCCTTATATTTTTCCTCAAAGTCTAAATCATAATCTTCGTCAAGATAAGAAAGATTTAAGATAAGACTATTTTTCTTTTCCAAAAACAAAAAGTAAATCTCAGCTATATTTACCTTTTTTTCTGGCGTAAGCTCGATTTCTTCTTTTTTCTCTCTTCTAAATATCAGTAAACTTCTTTCTTCCTTCTCTCTTAAATACTCCACCAAATCTCTCCAAGAATCATCGTAAAAGTATGATACTTCTTCTTCCTCTTCTATTTTTAAATCTGCCTTTTTGTTAAAAAGTTTTCTAATTTTTCCTTCAAGAAGCTCTAAAGTTACATCCAGAAAAGAAGTAGTAAGCTCAAGATCTTTCCACTTTTCCTCCCCAAGAGAAGAATACTGATCTACTAGATTTTTTAAAGGGAAGAGAGATATATCAACCTCTCTCTGCAACATTTCTTTTATAGTAATGAAAGGATTTATTATCATGTTATTTTAATTCTCATAGCCTCCCTTACAAGCTCCATAGTTTTCTGAGCCTCTTCCCTTGCTTTTTTATTTCCCTCGAGAAGAATACTCCAAGTAAGATCTCTATCCTTTGAATAAATTTTTCTTTTCTCCCTTATAGGAGCTAAAAATTGATTTAACTTTTCTGCAAGCTTCATTTTACATTCTACACATCCTATCTGAGCATTCCTACATGCATAATCAATTTCTTCTATTTCTTCTTTGTTAAAGATTTTGTGATAAGCAAACACAGTACATACCTCGGGATGTCCTGGGTCATTTTTTCTTATTCTTGCAGGATCAGTAATCATACTTCTTACTAATTTCTTAAGCTCCTCTTCTTCTGTGTCTAAGGGAATAGTATTTCCATAACTTTTGGACATCTTTCTACCATCAATACCTACAAGCTCAGGAACTTCTGAAAGCTTTGCTTGTGGTTCAGGAAATATAGGGGAATAAAAATAATTAAATCTTCTTGCTATCTCCCTTGTAAGCTCCAAATGAGGAAGTTGATCTTCTCCTACAGGCACTGTGTCTGCTCTATAGATTAATATATCAGCTGCTTGAAGCACAGGATATCCCAAAAAACCGTAGGTCATAAGATCTCTTCCTTCCATCTCACGAAGTTGCTCTTTATAAGTAGGGTTCCTTTCAAGCCAAGGAAGAGGCACTATCATGGAAAATAATAAAAAAAGTTCTGCATGTTCTATTATGTCAGACTGCCTAAATATAACAGATTTTTTAGGATCTATACCAACAGCAAGCCAATCGCAAATCATATTTAACACATTTTCCACAACCTCTTCGGTCTCTCGGTAATGAGTAGTTAAGGCATGCCAATCTGCAATCTCAAAGAAACACTCATAACTATCTTGGAGCTCAACCCAATTTTTTAAAACCCCTAAAAGGTGCCCTAAGTGAAGTTTACCAGTAGGTCTCATTCCACTAAGTATTCTTCCGATCTTCATCCATCAAAAACCTCCCTTTAAAATCGTAATCCCAAAAGATATAGAAATAGATTTAACAAAGGACTAATTATTATATACAATCCATTGGTCAATATCAAAATCATCAATATGAGTACACCATAAATACCTATAGACTGATAATATCTTTTGTACTTGTAAGGTAAAAGAGCCTCCAATATATGAGAACCATCAAGAGGGGGTATAGGAATCAGATTAAATATCCCTAAGAATACATTGAGAATAGCAAGCTCTATACAAAAGCTCACAAAACCTATAGGAACAGGTAAATCAAACCTCCAGAAAATACTTACTAAAAAAGCAAGAGAGAAATTAGCAAGTGGACCCGCCAGAGAAACAAGTATGACACTTTTGTCTCCTCTTCTCAGGTTATCAAAATTTACGGGCACGGGCTTTGCCCATCCAAATCTAAAAAGAAGAAGCATCAAAAAACCTATAGGATCTATATGAGCTAAAGGATTTAAAGTCAATCTTCCTGAGAGTCTTGGAGTAATATCTCCTTCTATTTCTGCCATTTTACCATGAGCAAATTCATGAACTGTTATAGCAATTAATATAGCAATTATTCTCCATAAGTAAGTGACTAAATTACTAAATTCCATTCTTTTTTCCTCCTAATTTTACGAAATAACATCCAAAACTATGGGAAGCGGATCTTTTTTCTTATTTCCTATTTTAATTGCTTCTCTAAAAATTTCCTGAGCCCTCTTCAATTTTTCAACATCATTAGCATAAAAAGTCACGATAGGCTCATTCTTCTCTATCTTATCTCCAATCTTCTTGTAAAGTCTTATCCCTACAGAAAGATCAATTTTATCTTCCTTTTTCTCTCTCCCTGCACCAAGAGCCATCACACTTAAAGCTACCTTATAAGCATCTATATCCTCCACGTATCCCCCTTCAAGAGAATAAATCTCCTTTTGAATCTTAGCACTCAACAGAGGACTATAATCATCTACTATTTTTACATCTCCACCTTGAGTCTTAATCATCTCTTTAAACTTTGCCAAAGCCTTTCCATTGCTCAATTGTTCCATCACCTTAGCCCTGATATCCTCATTTTTATAATTAATATTTATTAATCTCAACGTCTCTGTAGCAAGAGTAACTATAAGTTCATTCAAATCCTTAGGTCCTCTGCCCTTAAGAGTTTCTATTGCTTCCATAACTTCAAGGGAGTTTCCAATAGCAAAACCTAAAGGTTGATCCATTTGAGAAAGTACTGCAACAATTTTTCTGCCAAATCCTTTACCAATACCCACCATAATCCTGGCAAGTTCTTTCGCAGAATTTATATCCTTTATAAAAGCACCTCTCCCCACTTTAACATCTAGAATTATTACATCAGAACCGCTCGCAATTTTCTTACTCATAACACTACTTGCTATTAGTGGTATGGAGTCAACAGTCCCTGTTACATCTCTTAAAGCATATATTTTTTTATCCGCAGGAACCAAATCTTCTGTCTGACCTACTATGGCAATACCTATCTCTTTAACTTGTTTTATGAATTCTTCATCCTTCATACTTGTTTTAAAACCTGGAATAGATTCCAACTTATCTATAGTCCCTCCTGTATGTCCCAAACTTCTGCCAGACATCTTTGCTACAGGATATCCCATAGAAGCAATTAGGGGTGCAAAGATTAATGTAGTTTTATCCCCTACCCCACCAGTACTATGCTTATCTACTTTTATCCCTGGTATAGAGGACAAATCCAAAACCTTTCCAGAGTAAGCCATCTTTTTCGTTAAAGTAATGGTTTCTTCTATATTCATACCCCTAAAATAAATAGCCATTAATAGGGCAGACATCTGGTAATCTGGAATATCTCCTTTTACATATCCGTCCACTACAAAACTTATCTCTTCTTCACTTAAAGCCTCTCCATTTCTCTTTTTAATGATAATATCAATCATTCTCATGATCCTTTCCACCCCTTCTCTATTTCATTCAAAAAACTTTCCCCACAAAGATCATTCTCCACCTCAAAAAACTCTGCAAGGGTCTTACCAAGATCCGAGAAAGTTTTCCTAATTCCTAAGGAAAAAGTACGTTTAAAATTAGGAGAATAAACAAGAAGAGGCACATATTCTCTTGAATGGTCCGTGCTTGGAGTCGTTGGATCATTTCCATGATCAGCAGTAATTATTAATAAGTCAAAATCAGAGAGGAGACCCATTACATCAGGCAAGGCATCATCAAATTCCTTTAGAGCTCTCGTCATTCCCTGAGGATCATTTCTATGTCCGTACAACATATCAAAATCTACAAGATTCACAAATATTAGTCCTTCCCTTAATTTTTCCCAGGCTTTAAAGATATTATTTATACCCTCAGTATTATTTTCTTGATGAAAAGATGAAGTTAACCCTTTTCCCGCAAAAAGATCTTCAATCTTTCCCACTCCTATAACATCGTAATCATTTTGTTTAAGATAATCTAATAGTGTAGGTTTGAAAGGAGGCAAAGAAAAATCCCTTCTTCTTGGTGTTCTGTAAAAATTTCCAGGAGAACCCGCAAAAGGTCTTGCAATAACTCTTGCCACTGCATGATCACCTTGTAGCATAGCTCTTGCAATTTCACACATTCTATAAAGTTCTTCTACTGGAATTACATCTTCATGAGCAGCTATTTGGAAAACACTATCTGCTGAGGTATAAACAATAGGATATCCTGTCTTCATGTGATATTCACCCAATTCTTTTATAATTTCTGTTCCTGATGCTGGCTTATTTCCAATCACCTTTCTCCCTATAGCTTTTTCAAAAGCTTCTATTATTTCCTTAGGAAACCCATTGGGATATACGGGAAAGGGTTTCTCAAGAATCAAGCCTGCAATTTCCCAATGTCCTGTTGTGGAATCCTTTCCTGGCGAAGCTTCTGCCATCTTACCATAGAGGGCTATAGGGTCTTCTTCTTTGGGAATTCCTGGAATTTCTTCTATATTAGAAAGTCCCATCTTTCCCATATTAGGGAGATTAAGACCCCCCACAACTTTGGCAGTATTTACTAAAGTATTACTTCCCTCATCGTTATATTTAAAAGCATCAGGAAGCTCACCTATTCCCACACCGTCCAAAACTATTAATATAGCTCTTTTCATTTATCATTCCTCCTTGTTAAAGGGTGAGCCTTTTGATAAACCTCATGAAGCTTGCTAGAAACAATATGAGTATAAATTTGGGTAGTGGCAACATCAGAATGGCCAAGAAGTTCTTGTACAATACGTATATCAGCCCCATTAGATAGGAGATGAGTAGCAAAAGAATGTCTAAAAGTATGAGGACTAACCTTCTTAGGAAGTCCTAAGATTTTAGAATAGGTCTTTATGATAAACCATACACCTTGTCTCGTTATTCTCTCACCTTTTTTATTTAAAAACAACGCCTTTTCATCTTTTGGATTAAAAGAATCTCTCACTAAAAGATATTTTTTAAGACTTTCTACAGCATAATCCCCCAAGGGAATAATCCTTTCTTTATCTCCTTTCCCAAAACATCTAACATATTTTTCTTCTAAGTTTATACTTTGAACATCCAAATTAACAAGTTCTGAAACTCTCATGCCCGTAGCATAAAAGGTTTCAAGAATTGCTATATTTCTAATACCAAGGGGAGATAAGGGATCAGGAATTTTCAAAAAATTCTCTATCTCTTTGTTATCAAGAATCTCTGGAAGATACATAGGAATCTTTGGAATTATCATAAAACTACTGTAATTCCTATTAATATAGCCTTCCCTTAGAAGGAATTTTAAGAAGCTTCTTATAGAAGATATCTTTCTTGCAATAGATTTTATCTTGTATCTGTTATATAAAGATACTAAATACCTTTGCCACTCTTCTCTTTTTAAGTTTTTAATATTTACCTTTTCTTTTTGAAGAAAAATAATAAAATCTTCTAAATCTCTCCTATAGCTATCAATAGTATTAGGAGACATGTTTTTTTCAAATTTCAGATAAAATAAAAAATCCTCTAATTTATCTTTCATAGACTTTCTCTTATCTTATATAGAATAATCCCTACCGCTACCGAGACATTTAAAGATTCCACTTTACCATATGATGGTATTTTTACAAGCAAATCACAAGACTCTCTAACAATCCTATGTAAACCTTCTCCTTCGCTTCCTACTACAAGAGCAAGAGGAAAGTTATACTCTACTTTATTATATAAATTTTCAGTATTAAGGTCTGCCCCTACTATAAACCATCCTTTCCCTTTTAACTCTCTTAAAAAATTTGCTATATTAGAAACCCTTATTACAGGTATGTAAGACAGAGCTCCAGCCGAAGTTTTAAAAGAAACAGAAGTTATTCCCGCACTTCTTGCTTTAGGTATCACTATCGCTGAAACACCCGCAAATTCAGAAGTCCTTGCAATAGCTCCCAAGTTATAAGGGTCCTGAATATGATCCAGCACCACAATTATACTTTTATTATCCAAAGATTTTTCCAATTCTTTCCAATCTTTATATGGAACTGAGGAAAGAATAGCAAGAACTCCCTGAGAATTTCCATCCACCATTTTTTCTATAAAGCTTCTCTCCACATACTTAATGGGAATACTTTTCTCTTTAGCCAACTTTAATATCTCGTTAAATTTATTATCAAAATGAATACCTCTCGCGATATATATCTTGTTTAAAGGAATCTCACTTTTAAGAGCCTCAAGTACTGAATTCTTTCCATAAATTATATCTTCCATCTTATGCTCCTTTCTTTATTAATAACTTACAAGAGCTACAGCAAAAACTGCTATTCCTTCTTTTTTTCCAATGAAGCCTAATTTTTCATTAGTAGTAGCCTTTACACTCAAGCAATCCTCAGGAATCCTCAATATTGAGGACAAATTCTTAATAATTTTATCTCTAAAAGGCATAATTTTGGGTTCTTCAGCAATAATTGTACAATCGATATTAATTATATTCACTCCTTTTTCTTTTAACAAATCTCTTACCTTCTCAAGAATAATAGTGCTAGGAATACCCTCAATGCTTTTATCATCAACAGGAAAAAAATAACCTATATCAGGTAATGCAGATGCCCCTAAAAGGGCATCTGCTATAGCATGTATTAAAACATCCCCATCAGAATGGCCTTTTAAACCCTTATCAAAAGGTATCTTTATTCCTCCTAAAAAAAGCTCTCTTCCTTCCTCAAAAGGGTGCACATCATAACCTAAACCAACTCTAATTTTTGTATAATCCCTTCTATCCATAACAGATCATCCTTAGTGGTAATCTTTATATTTAAAGGATCTCCCTCTACTATATAAACAGGAATATTTAATCTTTCTACTAAAGAAGCATCATCGGTCCCTATAAAATTATCTTCTACCGCTTTTTCGTGAGCCTTTTTAATTATCTCAAAGGGAAACATCTGAGGAGTTTGAATAAGCCATAGTTTGCTTCTATCAAGAGTTTCTATAACTTTCTTGGAATTCTTATCTACCACCTTTATAGTGTCTCTTACAGGAATGCCAAGGATAGCCGAAACTTTTTTCTCTGTACAAAAATCTATAAGTTCTTTTATCTTTTTAGTTGATATAAGAGGTCTTGCTGCATCATGGATAAGTATATAATCGCAGGAAAAGTTAATAGATTTTAACGCATTATAGACAGAATTTTGTCTTTCCTCTCCTCCTGGAATTATCTTATAGATTTTTTCCAATCCCCAATTACTTATTTTCTTTTTATAATACTCTACCATCTCCTCCCTCACTACAAGAATTATTCTTTCTAAGTCTTCTATATCGTTTAATTTTCTTAATGAATAATACACTATAGGCATACCTTTTATATCAATTAGAAGCTTATCTTCTCCAAATCTTTTACTTTTACCTGCAGCCACAATAATTCCAGTTATTTTTTCCAATGCTCTTTCTCCTCTTTTACCCTACCAAAAATTAATCGCCCTGCAGCTGTTTGAAAAACACTGGTAACAGTAACCTTAACAGTTTGTCCAATATACTTCTTACCATTTTCCACTACCACCATAGTACCATCCTCAAGATATCCCACACCTTGTCCTGGTTCTTTTCCTTCCTTTATTATACTTATCAATATTTCTTCCCCAGGAAGATAAATAGGCTTCAATGCATTTGCAAGCTCGTTGATGTTTAAAACCGTTATTCCTTCAATTTTAGCAAGCTTATTTAGACCATAGTCATTGGTAATAATCTTACCGCCTAAAGTCTTAGCGAGTTTTACTAACTTACTATCCACACTTTGCACTTTTGGAAAATCCATATCTACAATGATTACCTGACTACCAAGTTCTTTCCTTATCTGACTCAAATTATCAAGACCGAATCTACCCCTATTTTTCTTAAGTGATTCAGAAGAATCAGCAAGTTGTTGAAGTTCCTTAAGAACGAAACGAGGTATTATGATTTTTCCCTCTATGAAATTAGTCTTTAAAACATCTACAATTCTACCATCTATAATAACACTTGTATCTAAAATCTTTACATAAGGAAAATTTACAAGATCAAAAAATCTAATTTTTCTTGCAAAAATAATATAAATACTTAAAACCAAAAGAGAAAAAATGAAATTAAACATATTCCATAGATTTCTAAAGTTAGAGCATAAAAGATAAGATGACAGAACAAAGTCGCCCATAAAAGGAATAAAAGTCACTATTAATAATAATTTCCAATTTTTTCTCATGAATTTTCAGTCCCCCATAATAATGTGATTATAAATAAATCCCTTAAAATTAAAATATTAAAAAGTTAAAATTCTCTGCATTCTTGTTAATGCCTCTCTAATCTTTTTAGCCCTCACCTCCCCAACTCCTTCAATATTATCAAGATCCTCAAAACTACTCTCCAGGATTCTTGGCAGATCACCAAAATAATTAACAATTTTTTCAATCACACTTGAAGGTATGGATGCAATCCTATTTAAAATTCTATATCCTTTGGATACCACTATTATTCCTGTATCTATTTCTTCTTTTCTATAGCCTAAGATCTCTCCAGCTATATAAGAAAATTCTTGGAAATTCCCTCTAAAATTAGCAACTAATTCCCTCAAAATGTCCTCAGGATCTTTGCCTTTCTTAGCATAATCTTTTATCACCAAAACAGTCTCTTCTTTTACCCCAGTAAGTAGAACCTCTAGCTGTATCTCTATAAGTCTCCCTTCTACCCCAAGTTCAATTAAATAATTTTCTACTTCTTTCCCTATAGTAAATAACATGCAGGCTCTATGTAAAAAAGATAAAACCTCATATATATTAACTTGGTTCTCCAATTCAAGAGAATTAAGTCTGTTTAAAAGATCATCATAAATGTTTCTATATCTTTCCATGGTTTGAAGAGCTTGAGAGGCTTTAGTCAATATCTCTTCCACATCTCTTAAAACGTACTTCCAATCATTTTGAAACAAAGTTATAGTATCTTTTCTTTGAGAGACGCTAATAACAAGACACCCTGTCTGTTTAGCAACCCTCTCAGCAGTAGCATGTCTTGCCCCAGTTTCAGAAGAGGAAATAGTAGGATCAGGTAATAAAATAACATTAGCAAACAATATCTTCTTTCCGTCCTTAGAAAGTATAATAGCACCATCCATTTTTGACAACTCATATAACCTATTCGGAGTAAAATCTATATCTAAGGGAAAACCACCGTTCATAAGAGGTCTAACCTTTTCTATTTCTCCAACAACAATTAGGGCTCCTGTCTTAGCTTTTACTATTTGTTCCAAACTTTCTCTCAGTGGAGTTCCAGGAGCTACAAATCTTAAAGCCTGTAATGCAAACTTCTTTAACTCCGCCATTTTTCCCCCCAAACTAAATCTATTCCCTCACCAATATCTGTAATAGTCCGCACATTCATATTATATTCATACGACTTAACTTTGCTGTCCTTAGGAATTAATGCTTTATTAAAGCCAAATTTCTTTGCTTCTTTTAACCTTCTTTCTATGTGAGGAACAGTTCTAACCTCTCCCCCGAGTCCTATCTCCCCTATAGCTACCATATCAGATGGAAAAGGTTTATTTATCAACGCAGAAAGTAGAGCAAAGGCAAGTCCTAAATCTATTGCAGGTTCACTTATTTTTATTCCACCCACTACATTTACAAATACATCTTTATCAGAGAAACTAATATTTAGCTTTTTCTCAAGAATGGCCAATATAAGCACCAATTTATTAAGATCTATACCTGAAGTAATCCTCCTGGGATATGATGTATTTGTTCTACTTACAAGGGTCTGCAATTCTATCAATAATGGTTTTGTTCCTTCCATAATTGGTATAATAATAGATCCTGAAACATTAGTATTTCTATTTTCAATTACCTTTGCAGAGATATCCTCTACTTCAAAAAGTCCATTTTCTTTCATCTCATAGAGTATGAAATCATTAGTAGGACCAAATCTGTTTTTAATTACTCTTAATATCCTTAAATCATGATATCTTTCACCCTCAAGATATAAAACCGCATCAACTAAATGTTCCAATATTTTAGGTCCTGCAATATCTCCTTCCTTAGTAACATGCCCGACTAATATGACAGCTATATTATTCTTCTTCGCAAAATCTACTAATTTAGAAGTACATTCTCTCACCTGAACCACATTTCCCGGAGAAGTAGGAAACTCAGAGGAATAAATTGTTTGAATAGAGTCTACAATTATTAGTGAATAGTTAGAATTTTCAAGGTTTGGTAATATATTTTCAATATCTCTTTCAGACACAAAATCAATATTTAACTTATCACCTGAATTTAATCTCCTTAATCTTAGTCCCACCTGTGATAAAGATTCTTCGGCAGAGATGTATAAAACTCTTGTATCATTTTTATCAAGCGATATAGCAAGTTGCAAAAGTAACGTAGATTTGCCAATTCCAGGCTCTCCTGCCAAGAGAATTACTTCCCCCTCCACAATTCCCCCACCAATAACATAATCAAAACCTGTCAGGCCCGTTTTCAACCTGACAGGCTCATAATTCAAAATATCTTCTAATCTATATACCCCCAAATTTTCTTTACTTTCTCTATTATTAAAACCCTGCTTTTTTTCGGTAATCTCAATAAAGGAATTCCAACTTTGACAGTTAGGACATCTGCCAAACCATCTTACACTCTCATATCCACATACTTGACATACAAACTTGCTCTTTACTTTTGACATTTAAAAACTTACTATGAAGGCTCCTTCGCAAGAGTCATCTTTCTAAACACTATTTCTCCCTTTTTATCAAGTTCTGCTCTTATAATATCTCCCTCTTTAAAATCCCCTTGAAGTATAAATTCAGCTAATGGATCTTCAATATAGTATTGAATAGTTCTCTTTAAAGGTCTTGCTCCATACTGAGGATCATATCCTTTCTCAAGTAATAGTTCTTTTACCTCATCACTTATTTCTAATTCCAACTTCTTTTCTCTTATCCTCTCCTGGACTGGTTTGAGTAATAATTCTAAAATTTGCTTCAAATCTTCCTTGGTAAGTGGCTTGAAGAATACAATCTCATCAAGCCTATTCAAGAACTCTGGTCTAAAGTACTTCTTCATCTCACTCAAAATTAAATCTTTAATTTTATCAAAAGACTTTTCCCTATCCTCTTTAGAAGCAAACCCTATACTTGCCTCTTGCTTAAAATACTCTGCTCCAAAGTTTGAAGTCATTATCAAGATAGTATTCTTAAAACTTACTCTTCTACCATGACCATCGGTAAGTTGTCCTTCGTCCATTATTTGCAAAAGGATATTAAATACATCACTATGAGCCTTTTCTATCTCATCAAAGAGAATAACAGAATAAGGTCTCCTATGAACTTTTTCAGTAAGTTGTCCTCCTTCCTCGTATCCCACATATCCAGGAGGAGCACCAATTAACCTTGAAACAGTATGCTTCTCCATAAACTCTGACATATCAAACCTAATTAAAGCATTCTCATTTCCAAAGAGGTACTCTGCAAGTGCCCTTGCAAGCTCAGTCTTTCCAACCCCTGTTGGTCCTAAGAACATAAACACACCTATAGGTCTTCTTGGATCCTTCAAACCAGATCTTGATCTTCTTATAGCCCTTGAGACCACCCTTACAGCCTCATCCTGAGAAATTATTCTCTTATGAAGCTCTTCTTCCATTCTTAATAGCCTTTCTCTTTCTTCAATTAGAAGTTGAGCTACAGGTATTCCAGTCCAAGTAGCCACTACTTGAGCCACATCTTCAGGAGTTACAACTCCAAGATCAGAAGGAGAAGATGTATCTATGAAATTTCTAAGATACTCTTCAATCTTTCTTTCTTCATCTCTTAACTGAGCTGCTCTTTCAAACGCTTGATTTCTTATAGCAATCTCCTTTTGTTCTCTTATTCTCGCGAGTTCAAGTTCTAAATTACTATGCACTGTGCTCTTTTGTTTTCTCAATCTTACCCTCGCTGAAGCTTCATCTATTACATCTATCGCCTTATCAGGCAAGAATCTATCGGTTATATATCTAACTGACAATTTGACTGCTTCTTCTATAGCCTCATCGGTAATTTTAACTCTATGATAATTTTCATATTTTTCTCTTAAACCTTTCAATATCTGTATAGTCTCTTCAGGTGTAGGCTCGTTAACCATTATAGGCTGAAATCTTCTTTCTAATGCCCCATCTTTCTCAATATACTTCCTATATTCTGATGGGGTTGTAGCACCAATTAATTGTATCTCACCCTTTGCAAGAGAGGGTTTCAAAATATTTGCTGCATCAACCGCTCCTTCTGCTGCTCCTGCCCCAACCAAGGTATGAATCTCATCTATAAAAAGGATGACATCTTTTGCCATCTTAACTTCCTCAATGATCCTTTGCATTCTCTCTTCAAACTCACCCCTATATTTTGTACCAGCCACGATACTTCCCATATCAATAGCAACGATCCTTTTATTTAACAAAGTATCAGGTACTTCACCATCTACTATCTTTTGAGCAAGACCCTCTACTATAGCGGTCTTACCAACACCAGGTTCTCCCACAAGAACAGGATTATTTTTAGTCCTTCTACTCAGTATTTGAATTATCCTCTCTAACTCTTTTTCTCTCCCAATAATAGGATCCAATTTGCCTTGCCTTGCAAGTTGAGTTAGATCTCGACCAAACTCATCCAAGGTAGCTGTTACTGTTCTCTTTTTCTTTAAGGAGTTATTATTAGAAGTATTCATTTGTTGTCTGCCTCTTATCTTAGTTGGATCTATAGGCTCACCAAGAAGTTTTAATATCTCTATAGTAACATCTTCTAATCTTACTCCCATTCCCTCCAAAACATGAGCTGCTACACCTTCACCTTCCTTCAACAGTCCAAGAAGCAAATGCTCAGTTCCAATATAGTTATGATTAAGTTCCTGAGCCGATTCAGAAGCATATTCCAGAACCTTCTTTGCTCTTGAAGTGAAGGGAAGTGCTCCATAGGAGGTACCATCTCCACGACCTATCAATCTCTCTATCTCATTCCTGAGCTGATTCAGATCAAGTCCTAAATTAATAAGGACTTGAGCTGCTATACCTCCCTCCTCACGTATCAACCCCAGGAGAATATGTTCTGTCCCCACCGTAGAATAATTAAGCCTACGTGCTTCCTCCTGTGCTAAGAGTAGTACTCTATATGCCCTTTGTGTTAGTTTATCCATCATTTTTTATGCACCTCCTTAAACGACACCTCCCTGATTTATTTTATAATTTTTAAGAAAACCACGCAACAAATCTGCTCTCACCCCATCCCTCTCTTCAGAATCCATTTCTTTTCCATATTTCAGCTGCAAATGCGCTGGTAGCATTAAGATCATAAGAAGATCCAAAACCTTTAAGGGTATGTCTAACATTTTTAAATATATTCCAAATCTCAAATCTGATAATAAGTTTATAGCCTCAATACTACTTAGATATCTTGCATTACTTAATATTCCATATGCTCTACCTATCACATCTTCCACATACCTTTTTTGTTCCTCAAATAGAAATTCTCTTGTTACCAGCTCTTCAGTTATTATCTTCTTTGCCATCTTTTCCATCTTTTCAATCAAATCTTCCTCCTTAATTCCTAAGGAGGATCTGCTTGTGATTTGGTAAAAACCTGCGATAGGTTTACTTCTTTCCCCATAAATACCCCTTATAAGAATTTTGGCTGACCTAAGTTTCCTGAGAAAGTCTTTTATTTTACCAGAATAGGTTAATCCCGGAAGATGCACAATAAAGGAAATCCTAATTCCACATCCCAGATTAGTTATACAAGAAGTTAAATAACCCAATTTATCATCAAAAGCAAACTTGAAATAATCAGAAAAACTCTCCTCTAAAGAAAGTAATCTTTGCCAACTTTCCTTTAGCTCTAAGCCACTACTCAATACTTGTAACCTAAAATGGTCCTCCTCATTTATCATTACGCTAAGTTTACCATCTCTATCTACTAAAAGTCCAGCACCTTTAATATTATCTAAATGATCGTCGCTTATCAGGTGTTTCTCAACTAAAGATTCGAGTACAAGATTTGGTAACTTTTCTAATTTTAAAAACTCATATCCACCAAAATTTAGATCATTTTTATAAACCCATTCCACCTTATTAAGAATTCTTCTTCTTTGAGACTCTGTTGCTTGGATTGGAAAAACAAAATCTTCTAAATTTCTTGCAAGCCTTATTCTAGTACTTAATATTACCTCTCTATTATTACCTTTTTCTTCTCCTAACCATTTAAGATACTTATAATAAAACTCTCTCATCCACCCTTCCCTATATTTTTAAGAAGATCTCTTAATTTTGCGGCCTTTTCATAATCCTCTTCTTCTATAGCCTTGGAAAGTTCAATTTTATATTTTAATATTTTATCCGTTTTAAATTCTTTTTTAATTGGAACTCTTCCTCTATGAACTTTATTCCCATGATATTGATATACCAGTTTACCTATTTCATCTCTAAAATAACTGTAACAATAACTACAACCTAACATACCTGTCTCTTTAATTTCTTCTAAACTTCTATTACATTTTGGACATCTTTTGACTTTTTCGTCTCTCATAAAATAATTACCCTGAAATATATCTTTTATAACCTGCTTTAAGCAATATTCACAAATAGAATATTTTCTTTTCCCTTTTTCATCGCTTATCTCCAAGACATATACAGCCTCGTTCTGATTACAAAAATCACATTTCATCCCTATTCTGAACACCTCTTTAAGAAGTACTCATGTATTCTCAAATCATCAGTAAGTTCAGGATGAAAAGTCAAACCTAATATATTACCTTCCTCTACAAATATGGGTTTATTCTCAAAAGTTGCATGAACTTTCACATTTTTGCCTATCTCAACAATTTGAGGAGCCCTTATAAACACACATTCAAATTCCTTTTCACCAAGAATAGGAATTTTTATATAAGTAGAAAAACTTTCCCTTTGCCTACCATAGGCATTACGAGACACAGTTATATCTAATACTTTAAGAGTCTTTTGATCAGGATGATTTTCTATCCTATTTGCAAGCAAAATTAGTCCAGCACATGTTCCCATAGCAGGCAGCCCATTAGCCAACTTTTCTCTTAATACATCAAAGAGTAGACGATTTTCTAAAACAGTAAAAAAGGTAGTACTTTCTCCTCCTGGAAGAATTATCCCATTAATAATATCCAAATGTTCTGGCTTTTTTACTAAAACTGTCTCAACCTCTAGCCTTTTTAACATTTTTTCATGTTCTACTACAGAACCCTGTATAGCAAGTATTCCTATCCTCATTTTACCAACCTCTCACCTGCAATAATTCACTTTCAGATAGCTTTCTTACATCAATACCAGGCATTGGCTCTCCTAAATCCTCCGATATCTCCGCCAATACATAAGGATCATCATAATAAGTAACAGCAAGAACTATGGCTCTTGCTCTCTTTCTTGGGTTCTTTGATTTAAATATTCCAGATCCTACAAACACTCCATCAGCGCCAAGATGCATCATTAAAGCAGCATCAGCAGGAGTAGCAATACCACCAGCAGCAAAATTCACTACAGGAAGTCTTCCTAATTTTTTTGTCTCTATTATAAGATCTAATGGAGCTCCTAATTCTTTTGCTTTTGTCACTAATTCTTCGTCGGGGAGAAGAACTAATGACCTTATCTCGTCCATAATTTGTCTCATATGACGTACCGCCTCTACCACATTTCCTGTTCCCGCCTCTCCTTTTGTCCTAATCATAGCTGCTCCCTCTGCAATCCTTCTTAGAGCTTCTCCCAAATCCCTAGCACCACAAACAAAAGGAACTTTGAAAGCGTGTTTATTTATATGATATTTTTCATCGGCAGGAGTTAAAACCTCACTTTCATCAATAAAATCTACCCCGAGAGCTTCTAAAATTTGAGCCTCCACAAAATGACCAATCCTAACTTTCGCCATAACAGGAATACTAACTGCTGACATAATCTCCTTTATCTTTTTAGGATCTGCCATTCTTGCTACTCCACCTTCTGCCCTTATGTCAGCAGGAACTCTTTCAAGAGCCATAACAGCCACAGCACCAGCCTCTTCAGCAATTTCAGCCTGCTCAGCATTAGTCACGTCCATAATTACTCCGCCTTTTAGCATCTGAGCCAAACCTCTTTTTACTTTATCTGTTCCTGTAAAGACCTGCATCTATAACACCTCCTTTAAAAAAACCATCGATATTTTTCTAAATGTATACTCCTTTTATATGAATTTGTCAAAATATAGTATATTAAAATTTTGTTAAGAAGACTTATGGAAATAAAGATAAATTTTCTCAGCAATTTTTTCAGAGATTCCTGGAATTTTTTTCAAATCCTCCAAAGATGCTTTTTTCAAACTTTCTAAATCATTAAAAGCCTCAAGAAGAATTTTCATCCTTTTTTCTCCTATGCCAGGTATTTTTTCCAAATGAGAATCTATTAATTTTTTACTACGTAATTTCCTATGATAAGAAACAGCAAACCTATGAGCCTCGTCTCTTACTTGTTGGAGAAGATGCAGAGCAGGAGAATCATAAGGAAGCAAAATAGAATCAGAGTTTCCTGGAACAAAAATTTCCTCTCTCTCTTTCGCAAGAGCTAATATAAACTTAGGTTTTATTTTTAATTCCTCAAAAACCTCTAATACCGCATTTAGTTGTCCTTTTCCTCCATCTATGAGCATAATATCTGGCAAGGGATCTTCCTCAATTTTATTAAGTCTTCTTTTTATCACTTCTTGGAGCATTAAATAATCGTTGGGTGATTCTTCTGTATACTTAATCTTATACCTTCTATACCTATTTTTATCGGGATATCCATTTTGAAAATAAACCCTTGCCCCTACTGCTTCTCTTCCTTGAAGATTAGAAATATCATACCCTTCTATAGCAACAGGCAGATTAGGCAAGTTAAAAATTCTCTTAAGTTCGGAAAGAGCTAACCACACCTTTTCTGATCTTAAACTCTCAATAGTCAAATCCTTTAATGCCATATTTAAAAGTTTTTCCTCATCCTCGCTTTCTGGTGTCCTTATTTCTACTTTTGTCCCCTTTCTTCTACACAAAAATTCCTTCAAGTCCACTTCTCCTCCAAAGACCAAAAAGGGGAGTACTATGATCTCAGGGATATCTCTTACTGAATAGTATTGTAAAATAAAACTTTCAAGGAGTTCATCTCGGGAATATTCTTCGGGTAAAGTTAAATTAAATATCCTCTTTTCAACCAATTTTCCTTCCCTTATTAAATAAACAAGCACTTTTGCCTTATGATCCTCCACATAGAATTGGATTAAATCTTTATTCTCTCTATTGAAGGTAAGGATCTTCTGTTTTTCGCTTAAATTCTGCAACAATCTTATTTTATCTCTTACTTTCGCAGCCTTTTCAAATTCTAAATTCTTAGAATACTTCTGCATTTCATTGTAAAGTTTATTTATGATCTCTTCATATCTCCCCTCCATAAAGTCTATTACTTCTCTTACAATCTCTTGATAATCCTCCTTGGTAATATATCCCTGACATGGTGCCTTACAATTTTCAATAAAGTAATTTAAACAGGGTCTTTTAGGCTTTGATTTTGGCAAATTCCAATTGCAAGATCTTAAATTAAAGAGTTTTTTAACCATAGATATGGTCTCTCTTACAGTTCCACTTTGGGTATATGGTCCGTAATATTTTGCCCCATCATCCTCAAAACGTCTTGCGAGAATAAGCCTTGGATATTCCTCATACAAAGTCAATTTCAGTAATGGATACTGTTTATCATCCCTTAGTTGAATATTCATAATGGGCCTATGTTTTTTAATGAGAACCGATTCCAAAATCAAAGCTTCCGTCTCTGTATCAGTTATATAAAACTCTATATTTTGAGCTTTCTTCAAAATATAAGCACTTTTAGGAGACGAATCACTGAAATAAGACAAAACTCTTTTTCTCAGGTTTTTTGCTTTACCTACATAAATTACTTTACCTGAGTGATCGTAAAAGATATATACTCCAGTGCTTTCTGGAAAATTTTCTACTTTTTGTTTAAGGTTTAATATGCTATCATTTTTCATACCATAGATAATTTTAAATCAACTAAAAATAAACCTCAACAAAAAAAGTTGCATTGAATTTTAACATAGGGTATATTATTAAAATAGTTTTTAATAAATAATAAAGCGAGGAATAGAGCATGAGGAAACATATTTATGAGCTCATAAAAAAAGCTGTAAATTCTTTAAAAGAAAAAGAAAATTTTATAGTAGATGATATTGAGATTATTGTAGAAACTCCAAAACAAAAAGAATATGGAGATTACGCAACAGCTGTTGCTCTCCAAATTGCTCAAAAAAATAAAAAACCGCCGAGAGTAGTTGCTGAAAAAATTTCAGAGTACATTAAAAAATCACCCTTTGTAAAAAAAATAGAGATCGCTGGACCAGGTTTTATAAACTTCTTCCTTAATGATGAAGCTTTATGGGAAACTCTCAGATTAATTAGAAAGGATATAGATGATTTTGTAAAAATACCTTCAAAAAAGAAAAAGATACAGATTGAGTTTGGAAGCATCAACCCTACAGGCCCCATGCATATCGCCCATGCAAGAGGAGTAACCATTGGTGATTCTTTAGCAAATCTATTTAAGAGAATAGGTTGGAATACAGAAAAGGAGTTTTATATAAATGATGCTGGGAACCAGATTGATCTTCTTGGCGAATCTCTATATGCAAGATATATGCAGCTCTTAGGTTATGACTATCAAGTTCCCGAAGAAGGTTATCATGGATATTACCTTATAGAGTTAGCAAAAGAGTTATTGAACCAAAAATCCCAGATAGAATCAATGGATGAGACAGAAAAAAAGAAGTTTTTCAAAGAATATGCCCTAAGCAAAATGTTAGAAGACATAAAAACAACACTCCTAAATTTCGGAGTAGAGTACGATGTCTGGTTTAGTGAAAGAACCCTACATGAAAACGGCAAAGTAAAAGAGGTATTAGAAATTTTAAGACAAAATGGGTACACCTATGAGAAAGATGGAGCTCTCTGGTTTTCCTCTACAAAATTTGGAGATGAAAAAGACAGAGTTCTCATAAAAAGTGATGGAAAAGCAACTTACTTTTTAGCTGACATTGCTTATCATTTAAATAAAATTCAAAGAGGTTTCGATTGGATAATCGACGTGTGGGGAGCAGATCATCACGGTCACGTAACTAGGTTAAAAGGAGCAATTCAAGCCTTAGGATATCCTAAGGATATCTTAGAAATAATCTTAGTACAAATGGTAAGACTTATGAGAGGGAATGAAGAAATAAAGATGTCAAAAAGAACAGGAGATTTTATAACCTTAAAGGAGATTCAAGAAGAGGTTGGAAAAGATGCAATAAGATTTTTCTTCTTATTAAGAAGCCCTGAAAGTCAGCTTGACTTTGATATAAATCTTGCTAAAAAGCAATCAGTAGAAAATCCTGTCTATTATGTACAATATGCCCATGCAAGATGTTGTAGTATACTTAAAAATGCAGAAACAAAGGGTTATAATTTGGCAGATCTGGATAAAGCAGATTTATCCCTCCTTAAGGAAGAAAAAGAAAAGGATTTAATATTAAACCTCTTAAGATATCCTGAAAGATTAGAAGATATTACCAGGACCTTAGAGATACATCAGCTTCCTTTTTATCTCTTAAATCTTAGCACTCTCTTTCACGGGTATTACGATTCTTACAAAGTAATAAGTGAAGATAAAGAATTAACCTTAGCAAGACTTGTTCTTGTGGATTGTGTTAGGATTATAATAAAAGATGCCTTAAGTATACTGGGGGTCTCAGCCCCTGAAAAAATGTAAGGGGGTGTGATTATGAAAATAAGATGGTATGGACATGCATGCTTCCTCTTCACAAATTCAGAAGGTAAAAAGATTCTTACAGATCCTTTTGACTCTTCTGTTGGATATCCTCTACCTGACGTGGAACCTAACATAGTTACCGTAAGTCATGAGCATTTTGACCATAATGCGGTCCATCTTTTAAAAGGAAATCCTATAGTAGTACAGGGAGAAGGTGAAACTCAAATAAATAGCGTAAAGATAAAAGGTCTCAATACCTTTCATGACGAAGAAAGAGGTAAGAAGAGAGGAACAAATACCATTTATTTAATTGAAACTGATGGAATTAAAATATTACATTTAGGAGATTTAGGACATATTTTAACGGATGAATATAAAGAAAAAATCGGAGAAGTAAATATACTTTGCATCCCTGTAGGAGGAACCTTTACCATTGATGCTAATGGGGCAGTGAAGGTGATAGAGCTCTTAAAACCCAACGTGGTAATACCAATGCACTATAAAACTCCCCATTTAAAATTTGACCTTGCTAAAGTAGAAGACTTTATCAACAAAGTTAATTATCCTGTAAAAAAATTTGAGGAAAAAGAGATAGAAATAAATAAAGATACCCTTCCTCCTTCTACCGAAGTTTGGATCCTATCCTACTAATCTCAAACTCCATAAAATTCATAGGAGGCTAATTATGAATAGAGACGAAGCCTTAGACAAAGTTAAAAAGTACGTAAAAAATAAAAATTTAATAAAGCACATGCTGGCTACAGAAGCCATTATGAGGGCTCTTGCTAAAAGGTTTAATGAAGACGAAGAAAAATGGGGACTTACTGGACTTTTACATGATATTGATTACGAAATTACAGAGAAGGAACCTGAAAAACACAGTCTTCTTGCAGAAGAATTACTTAAAGACGAAAATCTGTCTAAAGATGTTATCGATGCTATAAAAGCCCACAATGAAATACATAATCTACCAAGAGAAACCCTTCTTGCAAAGGCACTATATGCGGTAGATCCTCTAACAGGACTCATTGTTGCTGCAGCATTAATACACCCTGAAAAAAAGTTGGCTCCTTTAGACGTGAATTTTATCCTCAACAGATTTAAAGAAAAAAGTTTTGCAAGAGGAGCAAATAGAGATCAAATTAAAACCTGCGAAGATTTAGGACTAAGTTTAGAAGAGTTTATAGCGATAGGTTTGGAGGCTATGAAATCAATCTCTGATGAATTAGGATTATAAGGAGGAACTCTTATGAGATCTAAAAAGGTTGCGAAAATAGCATTGTATGCTGCTTCTTATTCAGTACTTACTGTAATTTTAAGTCCCATAAGCTATGGTCCTATTCAAGTAAGAATATCAGAATTCATGACCTTATTTCCATTTATAGACAAGTTAGCCATACCAGGACTTTTTATAGGCTGTGCAATAGCTAATCTATTTAGTCCAGCTGGTTGGATAGATGTGATTTTTGGGAGTTTATTCACTTTAATTGCAGCCTATTTGACCAGAAAAATGCCCAATGTTTATCTTTCCCCTATTCCTCCAATACTTATAAATGCTTTCGGGGTTAGTTTGTATCTTCACCTCTTTTTTAAGCTACCTTATTTGTTAAATGTGCTCTACATAGGAGTAGGCGAAACTATTGCTACATACATTATTGGGCTTCCTATTCTTCTTTACATATTCAGGAATGAAAATTTAAAGAAATTCTTTACCGAGGAGTAGACAGAGATGAGAAAACTAAGTATTGAGGAAGAATTAGAGATATTAAAATCTAATGTGGTAGAAATAATTCCTGAAGATGGCTTATATGAAAAACTAAAAAAAGCACGAGAAGAAGGAAGGCCTTTAAGAGTAAAATTAGGAGCAGATCCTTCTGCTCCTGATCTACATTTAGGACATGCTGTGGTGTTGAGAAAATTAAAACAATTTCAAGATCTTGGACATCAAGTAGTATTTATTATTGGAGATTTTACTGCAAGAATAGGAGATCCCTCAGGGAGGAGCGAAACCAGAAAACCTCTAACTCCAGATCAGGTTAAAAGAAATGCTTTAACCTACCAAGAACAGGTAGGAAAGATTCTTGATGTCACAAAGGCAGAAATAAGGTATCAAGAAGAATGGTTTGGAAAAATGAAATTAGAAGATGTTTTGGTTTTAACTTCCAAATATACCATTGCAAGAATGTTAGAAAGAGACGATTTTGCTCAAAGATTCAAAGAACAAAAACCAATTTTTATACACGAGATCATGTATCCCCTGCTTCAAGCCTATGATTCTGTAGCTATAAAAGCAGATATAGAACTTGGAGGAACTGATCAAAAATTTAACCTTATCGTGGGAAGAGAAATTCAAAGAGAGTATGGTTTGGAACCTCAAGTAGCAATGCTGATGCCAATTTTAGAAGGACTTGATGGGAAACAAAAAATGAGTAAGAGCCTTGGAAATTACATAGGACTTACCGAGCCCCCTAATGAAATGTATGGAAAAGTAATGTCAATTCCTGACGAGTTAATCATTAGATACTATGAGCTTGCAACAGAACTTCCCAAAGAAGAGATTAGAAAAATAGAACAGGAAATGAAAGAAGGAAAGCTTAATCCCAGAGATGCAAAGGCAAGATTAGCAAGAGAAATTGTGAAAATATATCATGGAGAAGAAGCAAGTTTAAAAGCAGAGGAAGAATTTAACAGAATATTTAGAAATAAAGAACTTCCTGAAAATGTACCTGAAGTGGAAATATCTGAACCTAAAATATGGGTTGTAAAACTGCTAACTCAGGTGGGTGCAGCAAAAAGTAATAGCGAAGCCAAAAGACTAATCTCTCAAGGTGCTGTAGAAATAGATGGTACAAGAATAGAAGACATAAATTTAGATATTACTATTGATAAGCCCTTCATATTAAGGGTGGGAAAACACTTTTTTAGGAGGATTAAAAAAGGATGAAAAAAACAAAGAAAAGAATTATAAGTGTTACTGTATTTTTTGGAAGTTTAGTCATAATAGCTTCTGCTAAAATTATAGAAACTAATTTATGGAGAAATTTTACCCATTTAAGACCTATAAAAGAGGTCATCATAGTGGATGGAAATAAGAGACCTATAAAAGTTAAAACCAATGCTGGCTTTGTTTGGGAAGTACTCGAAGAAAAGAAGATAAAAGTATCTAAATTTGATATTGTCAGTCCTCCAGCAAGAACTCCACTAACAGAAAGAATAAAAGAGATAAGAATTACAAGAGTGAATGAGACTACTATTAAAAAAATAAACATTATTGAACCTAAGATCATCCTGAAAGTAACCTATGCAAAAACTTATACAGAGAAGATAAAGGACTATGGAAGGTTTGGTAAGATCGAAGAAATTTACAAAAGAAGAACAATCAATGGAAAACCAGAAAAAAAAGTCCTAATCTCTAAGAAAGAGCTTCAAAAGATGTCCCCTAAAATTATAGAAATTACAACCCCCATCCTTAAATACCTCAAATTAGATTCCGCTACTTTTGAAGTGGTAAAACCCATAAAAGTAACTGCAACCGCCTATGAACCCTGGACTGGAGGCGATGGAAACAACATCACTGCTATAGGCTGGAGAGCTATGAAAGGAATAATAGCTGTAGATCCAAGATACATTCCCCTAAAAAGTGCTTTTTATATTCCTAATTATGGCTTTGCTTTAGCGGGAGATACTGGGGGACTCATAAAAGGATGGAAAGTAGATTTGTGTTTTTCTACCTTAAGAGAAGTAAAATATTTTGGTAGACGAAAAATCACTATTTATCTTCTTAAAAGAATAGCTTAATGGATTTAACAAGCAAATCAAAGCTTATAGAAATTCTTCGAAGGAATAATATATTTCTAAAAAAAAGCTTAGGACAAAACTTTTTAATTGATAAAAATATTTTAAAAAAAATTATTGATGCTTTAGAGATTTCAAAAGAAGACAATATATTAGAGGTGGGGTGCGGAGTTGGAACTTTAACCCTTGAGCTTGCAAAAAAAGCTAAAAAAGTTATTGGAGTAGAGATTGATAAAAGATTCAAATCCATCCTTGAGGAACTATTAAAAGACTATAACAATGTGGAGATACTCTTTGAGGATGTTCTAAAATTAGATCTTTCAAGAATCATAAATTTACCTTATAAACTGGTAGGGAATTTGCCCTATTATATATCTGGTAGTTTCTTGGGAGAATACTTTCAAAAAGGTCCCTATGCCCATCTTATGGTTATAATGCTTCAAAAGGAGATGGCTGAAAGACTAACTTCCTCACCTGGAAGCAAAAAATACAGCCCTCTTTCTATCTTGCTTCACATCACTTATTCTTATGAAATTATCTCAAAAGTTTCCCCTTCTTGCTTTTTTCCTGCACCTGAAGTAGAATCAGTTGTACTAAAATTAAAATTTAACCCTAAACTTGACAAAATCTATAACAAAGAATTCTTCTTCAAACTCATAAAGGAAAGTTTTAATCAAAGAAGAAAATTTCTCCTAAATAACTTGGAAAGAGCTTTTCCTTCTATAGATTGGAAATACGTATTCACCGAACTTAATATTGATGGTAAAATAAGAGCAGAAGAGCTATCGCCTGAAGGATATATTACCTTATCAAATAAGGCTTTTAATTTATGGAAAAGTTAAACATATATACTTTTGGTAAAATTACCCTTTTTCTTGATGTAATAAACAAAAGAGAAGATGGATATCATAATGTAAAAATACTTCTTCACAATGTAGATTTTTGGGACTTTATGCAGATTTCCCTACTTCCTTATCCTCACTTTATATTGGAATCAAATCTCCCCATCCCCTCAGAAGAAAATCTTGTCTACAAAGCTTATAAAAAATTTATTGAAATCACAGGAGAAAAAGTAGGTGCCAAGGTATTCCTTTTCAAGAAAATACCAACTCAGGCAGGACTTGGTGGAGGAAGCTCAAATGCTGCAGGAACAATTTGGGGATTAAATCTTCTTACCAACTTAAATCTCCCTTTGAGAGATATGGCAAAAATAGGAGAGACCTTAGGTTCAGATATTCCCTTCTTCTTTTATGGTGGCTCTGCTATAGCAGAGGGAAAAGGAGAAATTATCAAAAAAATAACCCATCAAAATTTTAAATTTATTCTTATCTTTCCTCCGTATGGTATAAGTACAAAGGAGATCTATTCCAAAATAAAAAAAGAAGATTTAAATATACATATTGACTTTGAAAATATTCTCTTAAATTTTGAGAGAGGAATTTTATTAGAACCATACAATTTTTTTGAATATATAGTTTTTAAGAGATATCCAGAATTAAAAAAAATAAAAGAGTCAATATCCCCCATCACTTATGTGGCTTTAACAGGAACAGGTTCTACCATGTTTGTGGTAATTAAAAATGATTCTGAAATAAAAGAAATCATCAAAAAGCTTGAAGAATACTTAGAAAAGGGTTATAAAATAAAACTTGTTAAATCAAGTCCTTTTGGAATTAAAATTCTTAAGATAAAAGGAGTGTTTTAAAATGATAAGTCTAAAAGATATAGAATCCTCAAGGGAGAGGATTTCACCTTTTATCCACAAAACTCCTATATCCTTTTCCCAAACTTTTAGTGATATGACAAGAAAAGAAGTATTTTTGAAATTTGAAAACTTACAAAAAACAGGTGCATTTAAAATCCGAGGAGCCATAAATTATATATCTCAACTTAAAAAAATTAAAGGAGTTATAACTGCTTCAGCTGGAAATCATGCTCAAGGAGTAGCATACGCAAGTAAAATCTTTGGCATATCTTCTACCATAGTAATGCCCGAAAACACACCATTGATAAAGATTCTATCTACTAAAAACTATGGGGCAAAAATAATCCTTCATGGAAAAGTATATGACGACGCCTTCTATTATGCAAAAGAATTAGCAAAAGAAGAAAATCTTGAATTTGTACCTGCTTTTGATGATGAAAAGATCATTGCTGGCCAAGGAACAATAGGGCTTGAAATCCTTGAAGATCTAAAAGAAATAGAAGCTCTAATTGTCCCAATTGGTGGAGGGGGTCTTGCTTCAGGTATTTTGATTGCATTAAAGGAAACAAATCCAAAAATAAAAGTTTATGGTGTGCAATCTAACGCCTTCCCATATATGTACGAAAAAATAAAAAAAGTAGAGATACCTCAAAAGCCAGAGCAAACCATAGCCGAAGGTATAGCCGTTAAAAAGCCAGGAGAAATTACATCCTCCATAATTGAGACATATATTGATGATATATTTATTGTAGAAGAAGAAAAAATTGCAGAAGCGGTACTTTTACTTTTAGAAAGAGCTAAAACTCTGGTGGAGGGAGCAGGTGCTTCAACCCTTGCTGCCCTCCTAAAGTATTATACAGAGATACCCGAAGAGAAAATAGTACTTATCTTGAGTGGCGGTAATATCGACGTAAGTCTATTAACAAAAATCATTGAGTTTGGCCTTATGGAAGCAGGGAGGATTGTCCACATGAAAGTAAAACTTCCTGATCTTCCTGGACATTTATCTGAGGTAATTGACGTTATATCCAAAGAAAAGGCAAATATTATTACCATCCATCAAGATCCGTCCTTACCTTTCTTCCCTAAGATAGAAAGTAATGTAGAATTTACCCTTGAAACCAAAAATCCCGACCAAATTAGGAGAATTTTTGATAAAATAAAAGAGAAAGGCTATGAAATTGAAATTTTAGAAAAAGGAGGAATTGTTAAATAATGAGTGATCTATTAAATATGCTCAAAGAAATCACAGAAGCTCCTGGAGTATCAGGATATGAGAAAGGGATAAGAGAAGTCTTAAAAAAATATCTATCTGAAATTGCAGTATTAGAAGAGGATCGTCTTGGAAGCTTGATATTTAAAAAACAAGGTTCTAAAGAAACTCCAAAAGTAATGCTAGCAGCTCATATGGATGAAATTGGATTCATGGTAAAAAGCATAACTTCCAACGGCTTTATAAAATTCCTACCTCTTGGAGGCTGGTGGGATCAGGTTCTTTTATCTCAAAGGGTAATTATACACACCCAAAATGGTCCCATCGTAGGAGTAATAGGTTCTAAACCCCCTCATATATTATCAGAAGAGGAAAGAAAAAAAGTAGTAGAAAAGAAAGATATGTATATTGATATTGGAGCAAATAGCGAGGAAGAAGCCTTAAATTGGGGAGTAAGACCTGGAGACCCTATAACCCCTTATAGTGAATTCCAAGTAATGCATAACCCTGATTTTCTCTTAGCTAAGGCATGGGATGATAGGGTGGGATGTGCCCTTCTTGTGGAAATAATAAAAGAACTGAAAAATATAGATCATCCTAACACCATATATGGAGCTGCTACAGTCCAAGAGGAAATAGGACTAAGAGGAGCAACCACATCCTCTTTTGTAGTTAATCCTGATGTCGCCATTATATTAGAATCTGATATCGCTACAGATGTACCAGGCATAAACGAAGAAAAGAGGATCTATTTAGGAAAAGGTCCTTCTATAATAATTTACGATGCTACCATGATTCCTAACTCCAACTTAAGAAGAATATTTATAGAAACTGCTGAAAAACTAAATATACCAATACAATATTCTGCTCTTGAAAGAGGAGGAACCGATGGGGGAAGAATTCACATTCATGCTAAAGGTGTACCTTCAATAGTAGTTGGCGTGCCTGCAAGATATATCCATTCTCATACCAGTATTATTAATGTGCAAGATTTCTTAAATGCCAAAAAACTGATAGTGGAAGTTATCAAGAGCCTTAATAAGGAAATAGTAGAGAGTCTATGAAAAAAGCAAGAGCTATATCATTAATTTCAGGAGGTCTTGATAGTATCCTTGCTACATGGCTTATCCTACAACAAAACATAGATGTAATAGGAATAACTTTTTCTACTCCCTTTTTTAATTTAGAACGGGCTAAAAGGGCATATGAATTTCTAAATATACCTTTACATATAGTAGACATAACCGAAGAATATATGGATATCTTAAAAAACCCAAGATTTGGTTACGGCAAAAATATGAACCCTTGCATTGATTGCCATGCTTTTATGGTTAAAAAGGCTAAAGAACTTCTAAAAGAATTTAATGCAGAATTTATCATCACTGGAGAGGTTTTAGGAGAAAGACCCATGTCTCAGAATAAACAATCCCTCAAACTTGTTGAAAAATACTCTGGAACCGAAGATATTCTCCTAAGACCTCTCTCTGCAAAACTTCTCCCCCCTACAAAACCAGAAAGAGAAGGATTAGTAGATAGAGAAAAACTCTTAGATATAAAAGGAAGATCAAGAAAAGTACAGTTAGAGCTTGCTAAAAAAATAGGTCTAAAAGAAATCCCTACCCCAGCTGGAGGATGCCTTTTAACAGAGCCTAATTTTTCCCGTAGATTAAAAGACTTATTAGAACACAACAAAAATATAAATAGAAGAGATTTAGAACTTTTAAAAATAGGTCGACACTTTAGATTAGACAATAATACAAAAGTAATTGTAGGAAGAAATAAAGAAGAAAATGAAGAACTAATGTATCTTGCCACGGAAGAAGACACTATCCTTAAAGCAGAAGAGCCATCTCCTATAGTTATAGTTCCCAATAAAATTGTGGAAAACGAAAAAGAGCTTCAAGAAATTGGAAAAATCACTGCTTATTACAGTGATCATAAAGAAGAGCCAAGAGTTAAGGTGAAAGTCAAATTAGGAAACAGAGAAAAAGAAATAGAAGTAGTTCCCTATAACAAAGAAAATTTTCCTTATAAGCCTATATAACCATGGAAAAAGTGCCTATAATCCTAACCCATACTTATCTTGATTTTGATGCTCTCTCATCTCTCTATGCTGCAAAAAAACTTTATCCTAAAGCTATAGCTTACACAAGCAAGAGCATGGAGAGAAAAGTCTATGAATTTTACCTACTTTATAAAGATATATTAAGATTTGTAGAAAATCCTGAGATAAACGTAGAGATAGAAAAAATAATTCTTGTTGACAATCATTGGTTAAATCGAATAGAAAAAAAATTCCATGACTTTATCAAAGAAAAAAAAGTACCCATAGAAATTTATGATCATCATGAAACAGGAGATATAAAAGGAGATATAGAATTTATTGAAAAAACCGGATCAACTACAACTATTCTTGTGGAAAAACTTATAGAAAAGAGAATTCCTATAGATCCTATTGAAGCTACCATTTTTCTTTTAGGTATATATCAAGATACGGGAAATTTTGTATTTTTAAATACTACTCCTAAGGACCTAAGAATAGCAAGCTATTTACTTGAAAGAGGCGCAGATTTAAATATTATCAATAGATACATTTATGAGAAATTGACCGATGAGCAAAAAGAATTACTAAATGATCTCTTACAAATATCAAAAGAGATATCCATAAGTGGCTACAAAATAGTTATAGCCAAAATAGAAAGAGAAAAATATGTGGAAGGACTATCTATAATTGCGCATAGAGTTCTTGACGAAAAAGAAGCAGATATTCTATTCATTATTCTCCAGGTAAAAGATAAAATTTTTGTCATGGGCAGATCAAAGACTCAAAACATTGATCTCAGAGAAGTATTAAAAGATTTTAATCCAGGTGGACATAAAACTGCCACCACCATCGTTCTTAATTCTCAAGAAACTGACCCTAATTCTGCAGAAAATTTAATAATAGAAAGGCTAAAAAAACATCTTCCGAGGGATTTTTTAGCAAAGGATATCATGTCCTATCCTGTAGTTACGATCTCTCCTGATATATCTGTAAAAGAAGCCTTTAAAATCATGATGAAACACGGATACGGAGGATTATGTGTTGAGGAAAATGGAAAACTTGTGGGAATTATAAGTAGAAGAGATATTGAAAAAGCTATAAACCTTAAACTAACAAAGAAAAAAGTGAAATCCTTTATGTCCAAACCAGTAATAACAGTAACTCCAGAAACACCAATTTGGGAGATAGAGAAAATTCTTGTAGAGAAGAATATTGGTAGAGTTCCAGTAGTGGATAGGGACAAAATTGTAGGTATAATAACAAGACAAGATATTCTAAGATTTAGATTTTTACGTTCTACTATCTACTCACCCCTTGGCAGCATCTTCCAAATAAGTGAGGAAAAAATTAAATCATCTCCATGGAAAGAAATCTTAGAAGAACTTAAAAATCTTACTTCTCAATACAATATATCTATCTATGCTATAGGAGGATTTGTAAGAGATCTATTATTAGGACAGTCTAACTATGATCTTGATATAGTTGTAGAAGGGGATATTCAACTTGTGATCTCAAAAATTATAGATAAATGGCAGAGCAAAGTTATAACTCATCCTCAGTTTGGTACCTCGGAAATACTACTGAATGATAGAAAAAGAATAGACATTGCTACCGCAAGAATAGAATACTATGAGGAACCTGGAAGTCTCCCCAAAGTAGAAAGAAGCTCTCTATGGTTAGATCTTAAAAGAAGAGACTTCACTATAAATGCTTTGGCTATGAGTCTAAACGAAGAAAACTTTGGAGAGATCATTGATCTTTATGGAGGATTAGAAGACCTTACTAGAAAAGAGTTAAGAGTACTTCATAATTTAAGTTTTATAGAAGATCCTACCAGAATATTAAGGGGTGTAAGATTAGAAGTCAGACTTGGATTTAATTTTGAAGAAAAAACCTTCAAACTTCTTAAAGAAGCCATAGAAAACGGCTTTCTAAATAAAATTGCTAAGGAGAGATTAAAAGATGAAATTTTTCTCATACTTCAAGAACCCCAACCTGAAAAGGTGTTAAAACGACTTGAAGAATTAAACGCCCTTTCTTATATACTTCCCGTTAAAAGACTTCCTAAAAATTTTGAAAAGAAAAATCAAATATTAAGAAGAGAATTTCCAGAAAAACTTGAGCTTCAGATACTTAATATCATCTCTGAAGCCGATACAGAAGAAGGAAAAAAATGGTTACAAGACTTGAAATTTCCTAAAAAAGTGCTTTATCAATTTATTCTCCTTAAAAAGTATGAAAATACCAATACCCTATCCGAAAAAGATATAAAAAGCCTTTTAGATCTTCCAAATGATTTATTACTTCTTCTTTCTTTAACTGCAAAAAAAATTGGAAAAAACATTCTAAGAATAAAGCTACTCAAAGAGAAAGGAGTACCTTATCTTAAAGGAGAAGATCTTATAAACATGGGTTTTAAAGGGAAAATAATAGGAGATTTATTAAAGAAATTATTTCTAAAGCACTACTATGGAGAAGTAAAATCTAAAGAGGATGAAGAAAAAATAATAAAAGAGTTTATAAATTCAACTCAGTTATAGGATCATTCAATACCTTTCCTTGAAACTTATATATACTTTTAAGCCTTTTTGCAGACCCAAAACCTGTTAGAATCTCGTAAGGAATAGTATTAGATAAAATTGCAAGTTCCTGAGCATCAACCATTTTTTCATTCTCTCTACCCATTACTGTCACTAAGTCTCCTCTTTTTACCTCTTTATCTGTTATATCAATAGTAAATTGATCCATTGATACTCTACCAATGATCTTACAATATTCTCCATTAACAATAACCCTTCCTTTATTAGAAAGATCCCTCCTATATCCATCAGCATACCCTAAGGGAACAATAGCAATCTTAGTACTTTTCTCAGTCATAAATGTATGCCCATATCCCACACCCCATCCTTCAGGAAGCTCCTTTACAAGCGTAATTCTTGCTTTAATCTCCATAACAGGTTTCAGTAATTTATCACCATATCCATATAAAGATATTCCTGGTCTTACTGCATTAAAATGAAACTCTGGAAAATTAAAAATACCCCCTGTATTGGAAAAGTGGAAAACCAAATCTTCATCTTTGAATTGATTATATATGTCATAGAATAGCTTCTTTTGAAAAATATTATAGGGATCTTTTTTGTTTTCAGGATTAGATAGGTGAGAAGAAATCCCTTCAAGGATTAAGTTAGGATATCTCCTTAGGAGTTTTAATATTTCTTCGGATTCGGAGGGAAGAAAACCCTCTCTACCCATTCCTGTATCAAAAATTAGATGAACTTTTAGTTTCTTATCTTTATTATTAGAATATTTCCCTAACTCATCCAGAAATTCTATGTCAGAAATAACTGGAGTAAGTTCATATTCAAAATAATAAGGAATAGAAGATTTCAACTGGGGGGAAAGCACTAATATTTTCTTATTAACACCTATTTTTCTTAAGAAGATACCCTCATCTATATGAGCTACAGCAAAAGTATTAATATTAGCATATTTTTGCAAAAATAAAGATATAACTTTAGCCCCATGACCATAGGCATCAGCCTTAACCACTGCTATTACATCAACCTTTCCCCCAACTTTTTCTTTTATAACTTTTAAATTATCTAAAAGAAAAGAGAGATTAATCTCTCTCCAAGCCAATATCTCTTTCATTAAGATTCCTTCAATCTCAAAAGTCTGAAAAAGTTACTTCTCTCAAGTTCCTCCAATTTAACAGTGATAAGTTTTATGGTCTCCTCTATTTGGGGTATAAGTTTGTACTCAAGGGCATTTACCCTTCTCTTAGTCCTTTCAATCTCCTCAGCAAGAGAAATCAAATATCTTTCTTTATTTGCAAGAGCTATTATATTTTCGAGTAATTTACTCCATCTCTCAACCAATTCGTCCATCATAGAAGGAGTCTCAAGATAACTATAAAAAGGAATATAAAGATTTCCTACAGAGATTTCCTTTACAGGTATGTTCATCTTCTTTGCTAATTTTGAGAAAACTGTAGTTTTACCATCGTTGACTTGAAGCAAAGTCTCCCAAAGAGGACCAGAAAGTCTTATATATACCATGCCTCCCACAGAGAGAAATTCAAGAAATTCTTTTTCTATTAGTTCTCTTAATGTCCTATAGTTTTGAACCTCTTCCATGAACCTTTGAATTAAACCTTCCAACTTATCCTGGAGCAATTTGTGCCCTCTTTTTGCAATAGCAAGCCTTTTTCTTAATCTTAAAAGCTCCATTCTATTGGGATTTACTTTAAGAGGCATCTTCCTTCCCCCAAAATTCATCAAGATATTCAGGTCTAATTCTCTTAAGACTTGCTCTTGGAAGCCTTCTTAATAGTTTCCACCCTAAATTTAATGTCTCAAATATACTTCTATTCTCATATTCTCCCTGCTTAATAAACTCCATTTCAAAAGCTTCAGCAAACTCTAAGAACTGAACATCCTCTTCTGTAAGAGCAGCCTCACCTAAAACCACAGCAAGTTCTTTTGCTTCAAGACCCCGTGAATAAGCAGCATACAACTGATTAGATAAATCTCCATGATCTTTTCTTGTTCTTCCTTCTCCTATGCCACCTCTCATTAATCTTGAGAGTGACTGCAATACATCAATAGGGGGATATATACCACGTCTGTGGAGCTCTCTACTTAAAAATATCTGTCCTTCAGTGATATATCCAGTCAAGTCAGGAATAGGATGAGTTCTATCATCCTCAGGCATAGTCAATATAGGCAAAAGGGTTATTGAACCTTTTTTCCCCTTGATTCTTCCTGCCCTCTCATAAAGAGTAGCAAGGTCTGTATAAAGATATCCAGGATATCCACGTCTTCCTGGAACCTCTTTTCTTGAAGCCGAAACTTCTCTCAAAGCTTCGGCATAATTGGTCATATCACTTAATATTACCAGAACATGCATGTCCAAATCAAAGGCAAGATATTCTGCTGCTGTTAACGCAAATCTTGGGGTTGCTATTCTCTCAATTACAGGATCATTGGCAAGGTTTATAAACAAAACAGTTCTTTCTAAAGCACCTGTACTCCTAAAATTCTCTATAAAGAAGTTTGCCTCTTCAAAAGTTATTCCCATAGCTCCAAAAACTACGGCAAACTTTTCCTCCTCGTTAAGAAGTCTTGCCTGTCTTGCTATCTGAGCAGCAAGAGTAGCATGAGGAAGTCCTGCCCCTGAAAATATAGGAATCTTTTGTCCCCTTACAATGGTGTTCATACCATCTATAGCAGAAATTCCAGTCTGTATGAATTCTTGAGGATATGCTCTTGAATAGGGGTTTATAGGACTTCCATTTATATCCATTCTTTTCTGAGGAATAATTTCAGGACCACCATCTCTTGGTCTACCAAGACCATCAAAGGTCCTTCCAAGAATTTCTGGAGATAAATTTATCTCAAGGACATGTCCCAAAAATTTTATTCGCATTCCTTTCAAAGATAAATCCTGAGTACTAGCAAACATCTGTACTAAAGCAGCCCCTTCTTGAGCCTCAAGAACTTGTCCTTGTCTTATTTCCCCATTTGCAAGCTTTACTTCTACCACTTCTCCATATTTTACATTTTCAATATTCTCCACAAGAACCAAAGGTCCGCTTATCTTCGAAACCGAGGTATATTCCTTAGGCATATTCCCTTGTTCCCTCCTTTATTCCCTCAAGCCTTTTTTTGATCTCCATAAGCAAAGCCTCAAGCTCGTTTATACGATCCTCAGGAACAAATTTCATCCTTGCTATCTTTTCTCTTTCAGGAAGTCTCAAAATATCTTCTAAAGGATATCCCTCTTCTATTAAACTCTGTGCTATGCTATGAAAAGTCATAATATTTTTTAACATCAAATATTGCTTGTAAGGAGAGGTATAAGTATCTACTTCATGAAGAGCATTCTGATGCAAGAAATCCTCTCTTATAGAACGAGCGGTTTCAAGAGTCAGCCTATCTTGAGGGGATAGAGCTTCCATACCCACAAGCCTTACTATATCTTGAAGTTCTGCTTCTCTTTGAAGAATAGCCATTGCTTCTTGTCTCAAATCATAAAAATCTTCTGCCACATTTTCTTTCCAATATCTACTTACAGGTTCCAAATATAGAGAATAACTTACAAGCCAATCAACGGCAGGGAAATGTCTACTAAAAGCTAAACGAGCATCAAGTCCCCAAAATACTTTCGTGACCCTTAAGGTTGCTTGAACCACAGGATCTGATAGGTCTCCTCCGGGAGGTGATACAGCACCTATTATGCTTACAGATCCAATCTTATTCTCTTTCCCAAGACACTTTACTAAACCTGCCCTTTCATAGAAACTGGCAACTCTCGAAGCCAGGTATGCAGGATATCCTTCCTCACCAGGCATTTCTCCAAGTCTTCCTGATATTTCCCTCATAGCCTCTGCCCAACGAGATGTAGAATCAGCCATAAGAGCCACATGGTATCCCATATCTCTAAAGTATTCAGCAATGGTTATTCCCGTAAATACTGAAGCTTCCCTTGCAGCCACAGGCATATTAGATGTATTAGCTATCAAAATAGTTCTTTCCATCAAAGGCTTCCCTGTTCTTGGATCTTTCAATTCTGGAAATTCTATAAGAACTTCTGTCATTTCATTTCCTCTTTCCCCACAACCTATATAAACCACAACTTCCGCATCAGCCCATTTAGCAAGCTGATGTTGAATTATAGTCTTACCACTTCCGAAAGGTCCAGGAACACAAGCAGTACCACCTTTTACAAGAGGAAAGAAAGTATCAAGAACCCTTTGGCCAGTTATAAGAGGAATTTGAGGAGGAAGTTTCTCTTTAACAGGTCTTTGATATCTTACAGGCCATTTATGCATTAACTTTAATTCATGTCTATTACCGTTCTCATCTTCTAAAATTCCTATAACTTCATCCACTGTATAAGATCCACTTTTAATCTCCAAAAGTTTTCCTTTTAGATAAGGAGGAACAAGAATTCTATGTTCCAAAGCCGAAGTTTCCTGCACAACTCCAAGGATATCTCCACCTTCCACATAATCTCCTGACTTGACTCTTGCCTCAAAATTCCATTTTTTTTCTCTATCAAGGGCTGGAAAAGATAGACCTCTACTTAGAAAATCTCCGCTTATCTCAGCAAGTTTATTTAATGGTCTTTGAATACCGTCATAAATTTGACTTACAATTCCAGGACCAAGCTCTACCGAAAGAGGCTCACCTAAAGCATAAACAGGTTCACCAGGTCCTATACCCTGAGTTTCCTCGTACACCTGAATATATACCAATTCATTATCAAGCCCTATGACTTCACCAAAAAGTTCAAGCTCCCCTACCCTAACCATCTCATACATCTTTACATTGGGAAGCCCTTTTGCTACCACAAGAGGACCTGCTACTCTAACTATTTTTCCTTCCATAATATCCCTCTCCTTCAGAAATAATATCAATTCCCAAGGCTTTCTCAGCTATATCTCTCAAAATCTCTTCCCCTAATTTCTTATTAGAAAAGGTATCGGGTAAAATGAGGGGAATCTTCTCTCTTCCTTTCAAATTCTCAACAATTTTTCCAGCCACGCTTTCAAGAACAATAATAAGAGAATATTCTCTCTCAGAGAGACTTTTATAAACCTCGTAAGCCTCGTCAGAATTTTTGACAGGATAAATATCAATACCAAAAACTTTAAAAATCTCAACAAGAATATCCAGTCCTATCACTGCAATTTTACTTTCATTCATTTACTCTCAACAACCCTCTTTCCCAATATTCCTTAGGAATTCTCATCTTTTTATTTTCAAGAAGGAATAAAAGATCCTCCATCTCCCACATCTTAGCATAAAAATAGTAAAAAACCACTTCAGGACCACTTACTACATTTTTAAAGTTCTTACTCATATAGGAATATAGATATTTCTTAATAAGAATATCAGGATCATAAATTTTTGAATCCTCTAGAAATTTTTGCCTTAATTCCTCATCTTCATAGAGTATTTTATAAGGAGTCAGATCCAAATTAATTTTTCTTAAGAATTCTAATGCATAAGGAGTCTTTTCAATTCTTGTCTCTATCTTCATAAAGTTAAGCTTATTCTTTAGAATTACAAAATCTCTTACCTTAGTATTTTCTACATCCTTTAATAAATCCTTTGAAGCCTCCAAAATTCCAAAATCTATTATAATATTCAACCAACCCACATCGCTGACCTGCTGAGAAATTTTCTGGATCTTAGAGGACAACTTGATTTTTAACTCCTTATATGTCTTCCCATAAAGGAAATTAAAAGAAATTTCCATTTTTTCTTTTTCCAATTGCAGAATCTCATTTCTTACATCGTGAGTCAAAAACTCAAAAAGCATTAAATCCCAATAGGGATACTTCACAGTATTTGATATTACTTTTAAATCCTCATACAAAACTTTCAAAAATCCAGAATATCCCTCCAAAAGAGGAGCATAAATAGTCTCTTTAAGAAGACTATAAATATCACCTAAATCAGAACTCAAAATAACTTCCCACTGGCGCTTATCAAGAAGTTTGGGTAGTTTAGCTTTTAAATTTGTAGAAAGAAATAAATATTCTGTATACATATCTACTTTTCTCCACGCAAAATTTGAGCTATCTCAAGTATGTTTTTATTTACCAGTTCTTCTACAATAGTATCAATAGTAAGATCAATTACCAAATTGTCTTTCTGAATTACAAAACCACCCTTACCCTCAACCCTATCTTTTCCTAAGACCAGACCATATTTTTTACAAAAGTGATCCACATCAATCTTATCTTCACCTTTTGCTAAAATTATCTCCCCACCTTTTACTGACTCTTTTTCTACAAAACCATCCCAAATACCATTATAAAGTTCATTAGATAGAGATTTGATTTTCTCTAATAGCAAAAGCTTAACTCTGTTTACTGTTTCTGCTTCTATGCGTGCCTTTTCAGTATTATATTTAAGTCTCAATTGAGATAAAAGAGTACTCTCTTCCCTATTAAGGCTTTCCTTTAAATTTTTTCGTTGTTGTTCCTTCCACTCTTCTAATTCTTTTTCCTTCTTAGCTACAAAATCCTCATATTCCTTCTCTCTTTTCTTTCTGAGCTCTTCAATCTTTACTTTCTTTTCATTCTCAAGTTTTTCAATTATTTTCTCCAAAGCCATTATAGCTTCACTCCAAAGAATAAGAGAATTATAGAAGTAATAAGAGAAAGAATAGCATAAGTCTCTACAAGAGCCGGAATAATTATAGCTTGACCAGAAGTTTGAGGCTTTTGAGCTACCATTTGAAGGGCAGCAGCACTTGCTCTACCCTGCCATATAGCACTCACATACTCTCCAATCATAAGGGGAATACCCACTGCAAAAACCATTAGTCCTTGTTCTAAAGTGAGATTTGGCACATTACCTCCAAGAAGTCCTAATCTCATAAGTATAAGAAAGGCTCCTATAAATCCGTAAAAACCTTGCGTACCAGGAAGAGCTTGAAGAATTAGTACTGTACCAAAAAGATCTGGCTTTTCGGCAAGAACCCCTGCTGCAGCCTCTCCTGCTATTCCCACTCCCTTACCAGATCCTGCTGCTGCAAAACCCGCACCTAAAGCAGCCCCAATAAGAGCAATTGCCAGACCAAGCATACTAACTACCTCCCATCATAATTTTTCTTTATCCTAAAGAATTTACCTTCTATTTTGTAAGGGAAAAATTTTCTTCCGCCATCTACAAAGAACCTTCCATAAAGCTCTAAAAATTGCAATCTTGTAGAGTGAACAAAAGCAGAAAGTGTGCTAAGGACAAAATTCAAAACTTGTCCGCCTACCCATATTAAAACTAAAAAGATCCAGCCTAAAACAGGTATTCCCTTCACCATATTAGCAAGTTGAGTTATTACAAAACCAAAAATAGAGCCCACAAGATTTAATGCAAAAAGTCTTGAATAGGAAAGTACATCTCCCACAAAAGAAGTCAAACCATACCCTCCCATTATACCGTAAAGACTAATCAGTCCCACTAAAATACGAGCAATTCCTTTTTTATCCCTTCCTTGCGTCAATACGAGTCCTACAAGACTAAAAATCAGAATATATTTAAATATTTCAACACCACTGAATTTTATTCCTAAAACCTTAGAACCAAAATAAACCAGAAGCGAACCCAAGAACAATATCCATAAGCCTGCATCATACAAAGCACCCTCATAATCCTTAATTTTAAGACAAGAGATAAAGCGAAGTATTAAAGCATAGAATTGAGAAGCTACACCTATAGACAAGGATATACCAAGAGCCGTAATTAAATCTTGCGAAGGATTTATAAGAGGAAAAACCTTTAAAAATTTTCCATCAGGTCCCAACAAGGGCTGATTTCCAAAGAAACTCCATGTTAACGTTCCTACTATAATAGATGGAATACTAAGTACTGTCAAAAGATCTAAAAGCTGTTTAGTATCATCTTCAGGTTTATATCTATTTTTTATCCACAAAGAACTTATGAGAAGTAAAAGTCCATAACCTATATCTCCTAAACAGATGCCAAAAAATAGCATATAAAAGGGAGCCATAAATGGAGTTGGATCAATAAATCCGTAAGGAGGAAGTCCATAGAGCCTTGTCAAAAATTCAAAGGGTTTAATTATCTTAGGATTATCAAGGATTACAGGGGGATCATCATCTTTATCCGGATCCTTACTCTCAAAGACAAAATCAGAAATATTTTCCCTTAACATTGATAAAAATTTTTCTTTATCCTTCTTAGGTATCCACCCTGAAAATATAGCAAAGTAATTACTACGATAGGCAAGATTCTTAGCTCCTGTTTCTTTTATCTTAGTTATATAATAATCATACCATGCAAAAATGTTCTTCTTTTTATCTAATAATTCTTTAGCTTTACAATATAAGTTCTTAAGGTCTTCATCTACTTTGTTCAAACTTTTTTGAATTCTTTCCAGACTTTTTTGGGGAGAGTCCTTCAAATAAGGAATACGTTTATGAATAAAATTATGTTTTTGAAGAAGATTTTCAAAAACTTCAGAAAACTGTTTTGGTATAATGAATATGACTTTTACATTTTTATTATTAACGAAGGTCCTATACCAGCTTTCTTCAAGGATGTCTTTACTTTCTTCTAAAAAATTACTCCATTCATCCCTTGAAAAGGTTCCTGAATACAAAATAAATCTTTTAAAAACTCTTGGGAAATTAAGATCTTCATTAATATCTAACCAGTAAGCTGTCTCTTCGTATAACTCAAATAATCTTTTCTTTTTATCTTCTATTACATTTAGCACTCTTTCTAAGTTCTTTGCTTCTTTATATAAGCTATCAATAGAAACCTCGGTTCTTAATTTCTCAAATTCTTCCTCTGTTATTTCCTCTCTTCCTGAAAAAAACGCTTCTAAAAAACCTTTCCCTTCTGGATAAAAGATCCTTAATATTTTAAAGATCTCATCAAGCTTGGTAACGTAAGAATCATAAGGAGAAGACTTTTCTGTATTTTCCTCTCCTGTCAATTTTTCCCAGTGTACATTCTCAAAATTTTTAAAAGTGTCAACTACTTTTTCTTCTTTTTCCTTAGGAAGAATCAACCAAAACTTTTCAACTTTTAAAATAGCCATATACTTTCATCCTTACCTTTGAATTAATTTACTTAAAAGGAAGTCTACGATATAAGATATTCTGTTTTCCACGTCTTTTCTGTATTTGTTTATTTCATCAATATACTCCTGTTCCATTTTTTCTAACTTTAGTTTTAAAGCCTTACGACAACTTTCTTCTTCGCCCCTTAAATCATTTAAAAATCTTTGTTTTTCTTCTTCCATCTTTATAGAGTATTCTTGAACCTTCCAATAATATTCTTCCTCCAATTCTTTTTTTGCTTTCTCAACTTCAATCTCTACTTCTTTCTCTTTCGCACTTATAAAAGATACTATATCTTTAACCTTCTCTTCCATCATAATCTTACACTACCTTTTGTACTTTTCCAGCCTTCAAACAACGAGTACATACTTTAATAGTTTTAACTTTTCCGTTAACAAGAGCACGAACTTTGTGGAGATTTGGAAGCCATCTGGTCTTTGTCCTACGATGAGAATGGGAAACCTGTAAGCCTGTCCATGGGCCTTTTCCGCAGATTTCACATCTTCTTGACATTTGTTTAACCTCCTTTCTTTATAGATTTTAAGAAATTATCTTTAAACTAATGTTAAAACCTCAACAAATTTTAAGCAAAATCGGTTATAATTATATCATATGAAGAGAAGATTACCATCGGTAGCAGGGTATTTTTATCCTGCAAGAGAAAAAGAATTATTAAATATGCTTTCTCAATTTATAAAAGAGGTACCCCAAAAGACACCTCTTTTAGGCTGTGTAGTTCCTCATGCCGGATATATTTACTCAGGAAAAGTTGCTGGGTTAATATACTCAATTATGGAAGTTCCAGAAGTAGCAATAATAATAGGTCCAAACCATAATGGACTTGGTTATCCTTCTGCTATTTATAGTGAGGGGGTTTGGGCCACACCTCTTGGAGATGTTGAAATAGATTCAATTCTTTCTCGAAAAATTATTAATAATTCTAAATATCTAAAAGAAGATTTTGTAGCCCATCATCCAGAGCATTCTTTAGAAGTTCAAGTACCTTTTCTCCAATACCTCAACTTTAACATAAAAATAGTTCCTATAACAGTAGTAGATTACAGCTATGAAGTGCTTAAAGATCTGGGATATGCTATAGGAAAATCCCTCCTGGATTACGAAAAAAATACTGTAATAATTGCAAGTTCAGATTTTTCTCATTATGAACCCTACGAGATTGCAAAGCAAAAGGATTTTTATGCTATTGAGGCAATTCTTAATTTAGACGAAAAAGAGTTTATAAAAAGAGTAGTAGAGAAAGATATTTCCATATGTGGTGTAGGTCCCATAGTTATTACTATAATAGCAGTAAAATTATTAGGGGGTAGGAAAGCACAACTTGTTGCTTACCAAACCTCAGGAGATATAACAAAAGATATTGATCAAGTAGTAGGATATGCTGGTATAATATTCCCAAAATAAAAAAGTGGAAAGGTTAGGAATAATAGGACTCGGAAATCCAGGATACGAGTATGCTAACACCCGCCATAATGTGGGATTTATGGTAGTTGATTACTTGCAAAATTTTTATAAATTTCCATCCTACCAGAAAACAAATTTTAACTTGCTTACTTTTGGAAAAATATCAAATACTAAAGTCTACTTAGTAAAACCTCAGACTTATATGAATCTAAGTGGTATAGGAGTCAAAGAGTTCATAGAGAAATTTGCTTTTGCTCCAGAAGAGCTCCTTGTGATTCACGATGATCTTGATCTTCCCATAGGAACTATAAGAATTAAATTTAATGGAAAAGATGGAGGACATAACGGAATAAAATCTATTATAAAAGAAATTAATACCTCTAATTTTTACAGATTAAGGATAGGAATTGGAAAACCTCAAGATAAAAATCAAATCGTAGAATATGTATTAGGAAAATTTAATGAAGATGAACTTAAAACAATAGAAAAAATTTTACAAAGCTCACACCAAATAATAGAGACCATAATAAAAGAAGGATGGGATAAGGCACAAAACCTATATAATAGAAAATGTCTATTCTGTTAGAAAAGATCATAAAAAGTAGCGAATTCAATACTCTTGAGAGAGTAATTAACTCTAAAAATCGTCTCAAAATTTTCGGAATATACAAGGGTATTTATCCTCTATTTCTTTTATACCTAAAAAGATATGAAAAACCCGTTTTATGGATAACCAATAACGAAGAAGATCTGAATATATGGGAAGATTTACAGGAAGATTTAGAAATAAGTATATTACCCTCTTATGTGCATCTTCCTTATGAGCGACCTTTAAGATCTCCTCAGATTCAAGGAAAAAGATTGAGAGCTATCTCAAATATAATTTACGATAAAAATTTTTCCATTATTGCTTCTTTAAAATCCTTAATTTATCCAATTATCCCCAAGGATGTCTTAAAAGAGAGAATCATAAAAATAAGAATCGGAGAAGAAATAGCTCGAGAAAAAATAGAAAAATACCTGGCAGAAAATTTTTATCAAAGATTACCTCAAGTAGAAAAAATTGGAGACTATAGCATAAGGGGTGGAATTCTAGATATATTCTCTCCTATATATGAGAATCCTATAAGAATAGAATTTTTTGGAGATGAGATTACTTCTATAAGATTTTTTAATTTGGAAGACAAAAGATCTATAGAAACAACAAAAGAAGTATTTATAACTCCCATTTCAGAGCTTATTGCAAATAAAGATGAAGAGAAATACTTTTTAAAAAATAAAGAGCTTAAAAAGTATATCTTTTCATATCTTCCCCCAAATACCATCTTAATCTTTGAAAATTACGATGAAAGCCTTGCTCTAATCCAAAAATGGACGGAAAAAGGATTAGCAAATCTTGAAAAAAGAAGGACTAAAGAAAATCTTCCAGAAGATTTATACCTTACTAATTCTTTATTAGAAAGTTATACTTCCCATTACCAAGTATTAGATCTGAATAGTAAAGATGCAGACCTTGCATTTTCCATATATTCACCTCCCTCTTACCAAGGTACCAATGAGTTTTTTGAAAAAAACATAAAATCCTTCGTTTATGATGGATGGGAAGTATACATTTCATCGGAACATCAAGATATCGTAAGGACAAGGCTTAAGAATTTAAATGTGAAATACTTGGTTGGAGAAAAGGTAAGAGAGGGTTTTTTATGGGAAAAGGAAAAAATTCTTGTAATTACTGATTATGAGATCTTTGGGAAAAAAAGGAAAAGAAAAGTTATAAGATATGAAAAAGGACTAAAACCCAAGGACTTATACCTTTTAAAAGATGGCGATTATGTGGTTCATGTAAACTACGGTATAGGAATATTTAGAGGACTAAAAAAACTTAAAGTAGACGAACTAGAAAGAGAATTTATATACATTGAATATGCTAACAATAGCTTTCTATATGTTCCATTAGAAGAAATGCATCTTATCCAAAGATATGTATCCTCCTCTCCCGACCCACCACAGATAAGTAGATTAGAATCTCGCCAATGGGAAGAAACAAAACGAAAAGTAAAAGAATCAGCAAAAGAGATCGCTGAAGAATTACTAAAAATCTATGCTCAAAGGGAAATCACTAAGGGTTTTGCTTTTTCTCCTGATAGCCCACTTCAAGAAGAACTTGAAGCAAGCTTCCCTTATATAGAGACAGAAGACCAAATAAAAGCTCTTAGAGAGATAAAAAAGGATATGGAATCTACAAAACCTATGGAAAGAGTGCTTATTGGAGATGTAGGTTTTGGCAAAACAGAGCTCGCCTTAAGGGCAAGTTTTAAGGCAGTGCTTGATGGAAAACAAGTAGCAATTCTTGTACCAACCACAATTCTTGCTTATCAACATTGGAAGGTATTCAAAGAAAGGTTAGAAGTTTTTCCTGTAAATGTAGAAATCTTGAGCAGGTTAAAACCTAAATCGGAGCAAAAAAGAATAATAGAGAAGATAAGAAAGGGAGAAATAGACATAATAATTGGAACCCACAGAATTCTACAAAAAGATGTGGAATTTAAAGATTTGGGCCTAATAATTATAGATGAAGAACATAGATTTGGAGTACTACAAAAAGAAGCCTTTAAAAAGAAATATCCCCATGTAGATATTCTTTATCTCTCAGCAACGCCTATTCCAAGAACTTTATCCATGGTTCTTTCTGGAATAAGACAATTTTCAGTACTTGAAACTCCACCTGAAAATCGCTTACCTATTCAAACCTTTGTAGTGGAATATAATCCTGAAATTATTCAAGAAGGAATAAGGAGAGAATTAGAAAGAGGAGGACAGGTATATTATGTGTGTAATGACATAGAAAGATTAGAAAAAATAAGAGAAGAACTATCAAAACTCGTTCCAGAGGCAACTTATGCTATAGCCCATGGCAAAATGGACGATGAAAAATTAACAGAAGTTATGAGTAATTTTTATGATGGAAAAATAGACGTTCTGATTGCCACTACCATAATAGAATCAGGCATAGATGTCCCTAATGCAAATACACTGTTTGTGGAAAATGCAGAACATATGGGACTTGCTCAGCTATATCAACTTCGTGGAAGAATTGGAAGATCCTATAAACAAGCTTATGCCTATTTTTTGCATGCCCCTCTAAAGAAATTATCCCTTGAAAGTATAAAAAGACTTGAAGCTTTAAAAGAATTCTCAAGCCTTGGATCTGGTTTGAGACTTGCCTTAAGAGATCTTGAAATAAGAGGTGCAGGAAAGATCCTTGGAAAAGAACAACACGGACATATAAACTCTGTTGGGTTTTATTTATATCTTCAACTCTTAGAAGAGGCAATCAATGAATTAAAAAGCAATAAAGAAGGAAGTGAAAAAAATAAAATAAATTGCCATATTATACATCCATTTCCAGCAATTATACCCGAATACTATATAAGTCAAAGCAGTGATCGTATATACTACTATCAAAAGTTGGCTCATCTTGAAGATATTAATGATATAGAAAAAATAAAAAAGGAAATGGAAGATATTTACGGACCTATTCCAGATTCTGTTGAGAATTTATGTCTTCTCTCTCAGATTAAATTTTTTGCTGAAAAAATAGGAATAGAAAAAATTGAAATATCTGAAAACCAGGTAAAACTAACATATTCAAAGGGTATTGAAAGAACCTTAAATTTACCTAAAGGGGATTATAGAAAAAAAGCCCAATTTCTACTCCAATTTCTCAAAGATATCTCCAATATTAAGTAAAATTGTGTTATAATCGCAATCAGGTTTTATTTCAAAAACTGTAAAACATGAGGTGAGATAAGATGAAGAAACACAGTATTTTCAAGATTTTGTTCATTGTCTTTGTTGCAATCTTTATTCTTGGAGGAGCCTTTGTAGCTCTCGTGTATCATCAGATGAAGAATTACCCTGTATTAAAAATCAATGGTATGCCTGTGAGTAGACAAGAGTATAAAGACCGATTAAACTTTATGAAAACCCAATACTCTATTATGTTCAACGTAGACTTTACCACTACCGAAGGACAAAAATTACTCCCCAAGGTAAAAGATGAGACCATCAAAGATCTTGCCCGTTGGAAAATAGTACAAACAGAAGCAAAAAAAAGAGGAATTTCAATTTCAGAAAAAGAAGTTGACACACGATTAAAAGAAATAGAAAAAGAATTTCCAAGCGTCTTACAATTTGAGATGACCCTTGCCCAATACGGTTATGACAGAAATACCTTCAAAGAAGAACTTAGAAAAAATCTTCTTATGAGAAAACTTATAGATGAGATTGGAAAAGATGAAAAAGTAACAGAAGACGAGATTAAAAAATATTATAATGAAAATATTAAGCTCTTTGAGCATCCTAAGGAATATAAGGTTTACTCCATACTTATAAAAGATGAGAAAAGGGCAAAAGAGGTTTACAATGAGCTCACCTCTAATAAAATAACCTTTACCGATGCCGCCAAGAAATATTCTGAAGACACAACTACAAAAGATAAGGGTGGAGAATTAGGATTTATAACCCAAGGGACTCTCCCAGAAGAGGTCGAAAAAATAACCTTCACTTTACCTCTCAACCAAATAAGCAAACCCATAAAAACCAATGAAGGATATTACATAACAAAGGTCACCGAGGTAAAAGAAGCTTATACTACTCCATATTTCCAAGCCAAAGCAGAAATAGAAGATAAGCTACTTTATGACAAAAGGGCAAAGGTTTTCAATAAATGGCTTGAAGATCAGGTAAGCAAAGCAAAAATAGAAAGAGACTTTTCAGACAAGGATATATGGATGAGGATTTGGAGAAAACTTATTGAAATTCAACAGATCTTTTATAGAAAAGAGGCAAAGACACCACTACCAAAAACTGATGAATAAAAAATTTTTGCAATTTCTCAAATAAGGTTTAGTCTTATTTTGTTGAGTTCATTTTTCAAAATATAGCATAGAGGCTTGCTTTTTATAAAGTAAGTGCTATAATTTTAGTGAAATTCATATTTTTAAAGATAAAGAGAAAACCATATGGACGAAAAAGAAAAAATATGTAAAGAGTTTATAGATCTTTACTTAGTAGTAAAGAGAGTCAGGGAGGAATGCCCATGGGATCAAAAACAAACCTCCCAGACTCTTATTCCATATTTTCTTGAAGAATCTTATGAGCTTATAGATGCCTTGGAAAAAGACGATTCAGAGATGATAAAAGAAGAACTTGGGGATATTCTCTTGCATATTCTTATGCAAAGTATAATGGCAGAAGAAAAAAATAGATTTAATTTTGAAGAGGTATGTAAAAATTTAAAAATAAAGTTAATAACAAGACATCCTCATGTATTTGGAGAAATCAGGGTAGAAGGAGTAGAGGATGTTCTAACAAATTGGGAAAATATAAAGAGCAAAGAAAAAGAAGAAAAGGGAATTTTAAGTGGTATTCCTAAGAATATGCCAGCTCTTCTTACTGCTTTTAGAATACAGGAAAAAGCTTCTCATGTGGGGTTTGATTGGAAAAACAGCAAAGAGATATTACCAAAATTGTATGAGGAGATAAAAGAATTAGAAAAAGCAATTCAGGAAGATAACAAAGAAAAAGTAGAGGAAGAAATTGGAGATTTGTTGTTCACTGTAGTGAATATATCAAGGCATTTAGGAATTGATCCAGAATCTTCTCTAAGAAAAACTAATAATAAGTTTACTGAAAGATTTAATTATATAGAAAGAAAAGTAAAAGAATCCGGAAAAGATTGGAAAGATTATAGTTTAGAAGAATTAGACGAACTTTGGGAGGCTTCGAAAACTTTATAAAAGTTTTTATAAAAACCCATATCAGAAAGGGGGTGAATAAGAAATGAAGAAAGCAGAATTTATCGCAAAAGTAGCAGAGAAAGCAAAAATCACTAAGAAAGAAGCAACAAAAGTAGTAAACGCTGTATTAGAAACCATTGCCGAAGCTCTCTCTAAGGGGGATACTGTTCAATTTGTAGGCTTTGGAACCTTCTCTGTAAGAAAGAGAGCTGCAAGAGAAGGGAGAAATCCACGTACACAGCAACCAATTAAGATTCCTGCTACAAAAGTTCCAGTATTCCGTCCAGGAAAAGAGCTTCGTGAAGCAGTAAAGAAGTAAAAAACATCTCCGGGCTGGGGAATCCCAGCCCGGAAGCATTTTTTAAAGGAGTGGAAAAATGGCAAAGAGGCTATTTCTCGAAGATGAGCATTTAAAATATGGGGCAAAATTTTTTGAATTTGCGGGTTGGTGGATGCCTCTTGAGTACTCGGGCACCATTAATGAACACCTTACTGTAAGAAAACACGTTGGAATTTTTGATATATCCCACATGGGAAGAATCCTCCTCAAAGGTCAAAAAGTAAAAAACTTTGTTCAATATGTTACTACTAATGATGTGAATAATCTCTATCCTGGGAAAGCTCAATATTCTCTAATATTAAATTACGACGGAACCATTAAGGATGATATTATTGTTTATGAAATAAGTGAAGAGGAATTCTTGTTGGTAGTAAATGCAATAAATACTCAAAAAATTTTAGATTGGCTAAATTTAAATAATAAATTTGAAGTAAATATTTTAGATCTCACAAATACTACAACCCTATTAGCTATTCAGGGACCAGACTCAGAAAAAGTTCTCGAAGAATATTTCAACCTAAATCTTTCAAACATCAAATACTATCACTTTAAAAAGAATCATATGATTATTTCGAGAACAGGCTATACAGGCGAAGATGGATTTGAAATAGTCTCAGATCCTGAAATAGGGAGAAAAATATTCAGGGATTTGGTAGAAAAGAAAAAAGCTACTCCATGTGGTTTAGGCGCAAGGAATACTTTAAGAATAGAAATGGGATATGCCCTCTACGGTCACGAAATAGATGAAAATACGACACCTTGGGAAGCCAATTTAGGTTGGGTTGTAAAACTTAATAAAGGAGATTTTATAGGCAAAGACTCTTTGGTAGAGAGAAAAACAAAAAAAGAAAAGATCCTCAAAGGATTTGTCATGTTAGAAAATGGAATACCAAGAGATGGATACGAGGTGTATTTAGATAAAGAGAGAATCGGATACATTACAAGTGGAACCTTTTCTCCCATGTTGAAAATGGGTATTGGTATGTTATATACTACCAAAGACATAAACCATGAGATACTTATTAAAATAAGAGAAAAATTTTATAAAGCCAAAATTGAAAAACCACCTTTTGTTAAAAATACTTCAATAAAGAAAGGAGAGAGATAAAAATGTATCCAGAAGATAGAAAGTATTCAAAAGATCATGAGTGGGCAAAAATAGAAGGTAATGTAGCAATTATTGGAATCACTTATCACGCTCAAGAGGAACTTGGAGACATTGTACATGTAGATCTTCCAGAAGTGGGGAAAGAGGTAAAACAAAATGAAGTTCTTGCAGTAATTGAATCAGTCAAATCTGCATCCGATGTTTACTCTCCTCTGTCTGGAAAAGTCATTGAAATCAATGAAAGTCTAAAAGGAAAACCAGAACTTATAAACGAGGATCCCTATAATGCAGGATGGCTTGTTAAATTAGAAGTCTCAGATCCAAAAGAATATGAGGGTTTACTTTCTGCAGAGGAGTATAAGAAACTTATTGGAGAATAATTAAATGGCGTATTTTCCTCACACCCCTCAAGAAATTAGGGAGATGCTGAATACCATAGGAGTAGACTCCATAGAGGAGCTATTTTCAGAGATTCCTGAAGAAATAAGGCAAAAAGCAAAAGAAAATTTTAAGCTTTCAGCGTCTCCCTCAGAAATTGATCTTTTAGAAGAAATAAAACAGATATCAAAGAAAAATATAGGGAAAGACTATATTTCTTTTCTTGGTGGTGGAGCATATAGACATTATATTCCATCTTTTGTAAAATTAGTAAGCCTATTTCCTACATTTTACACTTCTTATACCCCATATCAACCTGAAATAAGTCAAGGAGTACTTCAATCTATTTTTGAATATCAAAGTCTTATTTGTGATCTTACAGGTATGGAGGTAGCAAATGCATCTTTATATGAGGCAGGGTCAGGAATAGCAGAAGCAGCCCTTATGTCTGTTAGGATCACAGGCAAAAAAGAGGTTATTGTCTCCTCTGGGTTAAATCCCGAATATATCTCAGTACTTAAAACCTACCTCCAAGTCCAGAACATTGACTTAAAAATTTTACCTTTAGATGAAAATGGCGAAACCGATATTACTGCTCTTGAAAGGACCATATCCCCCAGCACTTCTGGGGTTATATTACAGAATCCTAATTTTTTTGGAGTTATAGAAACAAAACTCAAAGAGATGGAAACTCTAATTCACAAGAACAATGCATTATTCATTCTCTCTATATATCCCATCTCCCTTGGTATCCTCAAACCTCCTTCTGAATATAATGTAGACATTGTGGTAGGAGAAGGACAATCCTTGGGAATTCCATTGGGATTTGGGGGGCCTTATTTAGGAATTCTCGCTACAAAAAAAGAATTCATAAGACAAATTCCAGGAAGAATCGTTGGAGAAACCATAGACCTTGAGGGAGAAAGAGGCTTTGTAAACACTTTACAAACTCGTGAGCAACACATAAGAAGAGCAAAAGCCACATCTAACATATGTACCAATGAGGCATTATCCGCTATATCTGCTGCTGTATACATGGCTCTTCTGGGTAAGAAGGGGATTAAAAAGATTGCAGAAGTATGTTTTTCAAGAGCTCACTACTTAAAGGATAGACTTCAAAAAAAATTAGGAATAGATTTTATATATCCTAATTCCTACTTTTTTAATGAGTTTGTGATTAAAACTCCTGAAAACAGTAAGGTTTTTCTTAAAAAATTAGAAGAAAGGAAGATTCTTGGAGGAATTCCTCTTTCTAAATTCTATAAAGAAAGAGAAAAAGAAATTCTTATAGCTGTGACAGAAAGAAATTCTATAGAAGAGATTGATTATTATGTAAAATCCCTTAAGGAGGTTCTTAAAAAAGATTGAAGAAGAAAATACCTTTGATAAAAGAATTAAGTAATGATGATAGACCTAATATTCATCTTCCAGAGCCATTAGAGGAGTTCTCACCTGAAAAATTATTGCCCAAAGAATTATTAAGAGAAGATCTCCCCTTACCTCAACTAAGTGAAATTGAGGTGGTAAGACATTTTACCAATTTATCTTCTTTAGGATATGGTGTAGATCTTGGCTTCTATCCTCTTGGTTCGTGTACCATGAAATATAATCCAAAAATAAACGAGGAAATTGCAAACAATGAGTATTTTACTGATCTTCATCCCCATACTCCTGAAGATCTCTCTCAAGGAGCTCTTGAAATAATTTACAAACTTGGAGAGGCACTTTCTAAAATAACAGGAATGGATAAGTTCACTTTTCAACCTTCTGCCGGAGCCCATGGAGAGTTAACAGCCCTTCTTATGATAAAAGCATACTTAAAAGATAAGGGTGAAGATAGAAATATTGTTCTTGTACCCGACTCTGCTCATGGTACAAACCCAGCAAGTGCCTCAATGGCTGGATTTGAAACCATAGAAATACCCTCTGACGAAAGGGGACTCATAAATCCTAATATTCTTGCAAAATATTTAAATAAAAACGTGGCTGTACTAATGCTAACAAATCCTAACACCCTTGGACTTTTTGAAAGAGATATTCTTAAAATAGCTAAAATGGTACACGAAGAGGGTGCTCTTTTATATTACGATGGTGCTAATTTAAATGGAATTATGGGATATGCTCGTCCTGGAGATATGGGATTTGATGCAGTACATATAAACCTACATAAAACCTTTTCAACTCCCCATGGAGGTGGAGGACCTGGTGCAGGACCTGTAGGTGTGAAGGACTTCTTAAAAGATTACTTGCCTATTCCAACGGTAGAATTTAATGGAGAAAAATATTATCTAAATTATGATATTCCTAAAACTATAGGACGAGTAAGAACCTTTTATGGAAATTTCTTAGTTATGGTAAAGGCTTACGCTTATATTAGGCTGCTGGGAGACGAGGGACTAAAAAGAACCACCGAGATGGCAGTATTAAATGCAAATTATTTAAAAGAGAAGCTAAAAGAATATTTTAACCTTCCCTATCCATCTATATGCAAGCACGAATTTGTATTATCAGGTAAAAGACTAAAAGAAAAAGGTGTAAAAGTATTTGACATAGCAAAAAGACTATTAGATTATGGTATTCATCCTCCTACCATTTACTTCCCCCTTATAGTCGAAGAGGCATTAATGATAGAACCTACTGAAACAGAGACTAAATATACCTTGGAGGAATTTGTAGATATCATAAAAACAATCCTAAAAGAGATTGATGAAAATCCAGAAATAGTCAAAAATGCCCCCCATAATACTCCTGTAAAAAGACTAAATGAAGCCTATGCAGCAAAAATGTTAAAGGTAAATTGGAGATGACCATAAAAGTAACCCCTATAAGTACTCTGCCCATAAGTATCACAGGAGATTATTGCGCCTTACAATGTGATCACTGCAAAGCACATTTTCTCAAAAACATGACTCCTTTATACCTTTCGGAAAATAAGCTTAAAAAGGATAACAATTATAAAAGTATTCTTATAAGTGGGGGCTATAATAAAGAAGGAGTGCTACCTATAACCGATGTCCATTTAACATACCTTAAAAGATTTAAATCCATGGGATATAAATTAAACTTCCACTTAGGACTTATTAATGAAGAGGATGCTAAAAAACTTAATGGTATTCCTGACATGGTATCCTTTGATCTCATATTTGACAACTTTGTCATAAAAGAAGTATTTCACTTGAAAAGCAAAAATAAAGAAAATTTCAAAGAGTCATTTTTACTTCTCAATGAACACTTCCCAGTAAGCCCTCACATCTTGATAGGAGCAAATTATGGAAAAATAAGTAAGGAGTATGAAGAGATAGAATTTTTAGAAAAAATAAACCCCAAAAAGCTTATATTCATCGTAATCACCCCATTAAAAAATACACCTTTTGAAAAGATAGACCTTCCTCCTATTAAGGAGATAGAAGACCTTTGGAAATTTGCAAAGAAAAAACTTCCCAATACAGATCTATACCTAGGATGCGTAAGACCCAAAGGAGATTATAGATATGAATTAGATTCTCTTGCCTTAGAATTTGAATTTAAAGCAATAGTAAATCCTTATCATGATGTAATGAAGAATTTAGACGATAACAAATTTGATCAATGCTGTGCTCTACTATGAAGATTGGAGTTTCTTCTGGAAGTCTTGAAGTATTAAAAAGAAAAATATTTAAAAAAGACTCTCCCACCACTCTTTATCTTTTAATTGGAAGCAAATGTCTAAATAATTGTGCCTTTTGTATTCAAGCAAGAAACGTAAGAAAAGAAACTATTATGCTGTCAAGAATCTCATGGCCTCCTATAGATTTAGAAGAGCTTGAAATACTCCTATCAGAGTTTAATCCCTTCAAAAGAATATGCCTTCAAGTTACAAACCATTTAGGTTGGAAGGCTAATATTGTAAAGCTTACAAACGCCTTTAAAAAATATAATCTTCCTATCTCTATATCTGCACCCGTGGAGGATTTAGAAGATGTTAACTTCCTTTTTAAGAATGGAGTAGATAGGATAAACATCTCTATAGATGCGGCAGAAAAAGAACTCTATGAAAAAATTAAAGGGAAAAACTGGAAAGAGAAAATAGATCTTATAAGAGAAGCAAGCAAAATATTTCCCAAGAAAATAACAACTCATATCATTGTAGGTTTAGGAGAAAAAGAAAAATCTTTAGTAGAACTTATAAAAGACCTTTCCTGTTGGGAAGTAAAGGTTGCCCTTTTTGCCTTTACCCCATTACCAGGTACACCTCTTGAAAACCTATCCCAGCCCTCCTACTTAAAATACAGAAAGATACAAATAGTTACCTATTTATTGCAAAATCATCTTATTGATTCTGAGGATTTAACCTTTGATAAAGACGAGCTTATACTAACTAAAAAGATCTTAGAAAAAGCTTATCTATATTTTCATGAAATATTTAAAACCTCTGGTTGTCCTTACTGCAACAGACCATATTATAACGAAAGTCCAAGAATTATACCCTATAATTACCCCAGAGACCTCACAAAAGAAGAGATAGAAGAGATAAAGTTGACTTTAGAAGATGGATAAAGAGTTATATAAGATACTCTATGTAGTAAGGGAATATGCAAAAGTATATAATATCACTCCCTATATTGTAGGAGGATTTATCAGAGATTACCTATTAGGGAAAAATCCAAGGGATATAGATTTCCTAATTCATCCTTTCAATGTAGATTTCATAGATCATATCGTAAAAATACTAAACGGTAGGCTCGTAATTTTAGATGAAGAGAGAAAATATTTCCGAATAGTAATAAAAAATAAAGAAAAGACTTTTGTCCTTGACTTTACTCCTATATACCAGCAAAATCTTCTTTTTGAGATTATAAGAAGAGATTTTACTATAAATTCCATAGTATTAAATCTTAAGAATTTTAAAATATTTGACCCATTAAGAGGCTTAGAGGATTTAGAAAGAAACGTGATAAAGCTTTCATCTCCCAATTCTCTAAGAGAGGACCCCTTGAGGATATTAAGAGTTTTTAGGTTTGGAGCTTCAGGCTTTAAGATAGATAAAAATGTTCTTGAAAACATAGAAAAGAATAGCCAAAACCTTTCTAAAATAAAACCTGAAAGGATTCATGAAGAGATTTATAAGATATTAAAAAATCCTTTTACCTCTCACTTTTGGAAAGAAATGGAAGAATACGGAGTATTAAAAGAGATATTTCCAGAACTTTCCAAGATAAAGTATATTCCGTGGAGTAAACCCCATCACGAAAATCCCCTTGATCACTCTATAACTACCTTATATGTTCTAGAAGACCTATTCTATAATATGGATTTTCTTTTTCCATCTATCAAAAAAGATCTGGAAAATTATTTTAGCAAAAATTTATTTTCAGAATTTACAAAAAAAGAAACCTTAAAACTTACAAGTTTGCTCCATGACATCGGAAAGAGTAAAACTTATAGTATAGATGAAGAGAATCTTGTTCATTACTATGGACATTCAAAAGTAGGGGCAGAAATGATAAAAGAAATTGCTGAAAGGTTAAAATTAAGCAACAAGGAGTTAACATTTATACAAAAACTTATAAGAAATCACATGTATCTCATTGATCTTATAAAAAACCCAGAGATAAAAACAATCCATAAACTAATCTCAAGGGTAAATGAAGATGTACCATCCCTGGTATTTCTTTTTATATCTGACCAGATAGCCATAAAAGGAAATTTTGAAAATAAAGACTACTTTGAAAAGTTGTTAGAAGAATTCTTTAAACTTAAAAATATCCCCAAACCTTTATTAAGTGGACATGAAATTATGCAATTATTTAATTTAAATCCCTCTCCAATTGTGGGTACATTAAAAGAGAAACTTATAGAAGCCCAAATAGAAGAAAGGGTAAAGACAAAAGAAGAAGCAATAAAATTTTTAAGGGAGATCTTAGAAAATGAAAGATATTCCTCAGGAAATAATTCATAAAGTGATGAGAGACTTATTAGAAAGAATATACTTACCCTTTTCATGGGGTAAGGAAACTCTTTTTTATTTTTATCATTTCCAAAAGGGAGAAGAGGAAAAGCTAATAAAATCTTTTAATTACTTTAAAGATTTTCAAAATTGGATGATCAAAAACAAATCTAAATTTAACAAGCTAATAAGAAGGCTTAATGAGATAAAAGATTTAAGGGGAGAAATTTTAGTTACATTAAGAACTACTGAAAATTTAAATAATATCAGTCTTATAATTGATGACATCAAAAATTTAATATGCCAAGAAAATATAATATTGCCTGAAGATATTTTAATCCCAGATATGAAATACTTATCCTACGAGAATTTCCTTTGGGAAGTCTTATCCTTTTATCTGAAGATGACAAAATTTATAACCTTTGCTATAAATTTTGATAAATTTCCCAAGTTATCAGAAAGATTCAAAGGAAAAAAACTCTACAAATATAATACTCCATATAAAATGGAAGAAGAAAAAAGCTTTTTACAAAACTTAATTCTTGCCATATGTGGAGTTCCAGGATTCGAGGAGATAGAGTTTTCACTATTAAACTCTATCTCCCCCAAGAGAAATTCTTTACCTGAAACCTTAGAAATAAAAGATGATATTTTTATTTTTCATAAATAGAAATTTCTATCTTCTTAAGCCAAAATTCTCCACTAGTATCCTTATCCAATCTTATCTCTACGATATTTGTCTGCCCATTAAGCCAATACTTGGAAATATTAAAAGAAGGTGTAATGTAATAATCGCTTCCAAAATCAAAACCACTAACAAGCTCCTTAGAATTTACTAAAATTACTATTGGTGCCCATGTCTCTTGAGATAAAAGAGATGAAGATATACCAGTAAGCTTAAGTATGACTCTTTTGGGAGATTCTAAGGATGAGACAGGGGTATATATTTTTAAACTACTTCCACCCTTTAAAAATGCCAAATGATACTCTCCATCTTCTTTTTCCAAATCAACTCCTTTACTAATCTCGTAACTTAAATTACCTTTTGGTGGATTTTTAGTAAAATCTAAAACAAAACTTTGTTTTGCAAGACCAATATTTAACATTAATAAGAGCATCACTCCAAGTACAACATATCTTTTCATATAATTATTCCTCCCTTTCTTTTTTGATAGCTCTTGGATGAGATACAGTATAAGTTCTTCTTATTTGGTCAGTAGTTAAATGAGTATAAATTTGAGTAGTAGAAATTCTTACGTGTCCCAAGAGCTCTTGTACGTACCTCAAGTCTGCTCCTCCTTCAAGAAGGTGGGTAGCAAAAGTATGTCTCAAAGTATGAGGAGAAATCTTTTTATTAAATTCTTTGGTATATTTTTTAATGATCATTCTTACTCCTCTATCAGAGATTCTTCCACCTTTTGCATTAAGAAAGAAGGCTTTTTCAGGTTTCTTTAGAAGTTTAGGTCTTACATAATCTTTATAAAGCTGTAATATTTTAAGAGTTTCTTCACCTACTATTACCACCCTCTCTTTAGCCCTTTTCCCAAAAACCCTAATCTCTCCATAATTCCAATTAATATCCTCCTCATTTATGCCCACAAGCTCACTTACCCTAATCCCCGTAGCATAAAGAGTTTCTATTATAGCCCTATCCCGAATGCCAATAAGATTATCTAAAGAAGGAGAATTCAAAAGTTTCCTTACTTCATCTATGGATAAAAATTGAGGAAGTTTCTTCTCAATCTTTGGTGTTGGAATAAACACGGTAAGGTCCTCTTTAATTTTTTCAAAAGTCAATAAGTACTCAAAAAAGCTCCTTAAACTTATTACTTTCCTTACAAAGGTACTATTTTTATAACCTTTTTGGGCTATAAATTGAATATAACTTCTAATATTCCTTTTATTAGTAAAATCCAGATCTTTTTCTTTGCAATACTTATAAAAATCCAAAAGATCTCTAAGATAACTCCTTAAGGTATTAGGAGAATAATTTCTTTCAAATCTTAGATAATTTATATAATTCTCTATTTCTCTCTTTAGATCCAAATTCATACGTTGATCGCAAATCTCCTTATTACATCCTCAAGATCTCTAAGTGCTCTTTCAGCAAGGAGTCTGTTCCTAAGCTTTTTATCTTTTATAGGCTTATCAAGAGGTAATAATATACCCCAATTGGCATTCATAGGCTGATAATATCTCACCGGCACCTTTGTAGTAACATAAGAGATAAGAGCTCCAATCATAGTAGTTGGAGGTAAAATAATCAAAGGCTTTCCCTTATACAAACGTGCTGCATTTATTCCTGCCACAATTCCCATAGCAGCTGACTCCATATAACCTTCTACTCCTATTAGTTGCCCTGCAAAAAACACCCTTTCATCTTTTATAAACTGGAGAGTGGCTTTCAAGAACTTCGGAGCATAAAAATAGGTATTTCTATGCATTACTCCATACCTTGCAAATTCTGCATTCTCAAGTCCAGGTATCATTCTAAAGATTCTTCTCTGTTCTTGAAATTTCAATCTTGTTTGAAATCCTACCATGCTATAAAGGGTTTTCTGAATATTTTCAGGTCTGAGCTGAACTACTGCATAAGGTTCCTTTCCTGTTTTAGGATCTATTAGCCCAATAGGTTTCATAGGTCCATATCTTAAGGTATCAATACCTCTTTTAGCAAGGACCTCTATAGGGAGACATCCTTCAAAAAACTTTTCTTCTCCAGGATAATGGGATTCAACAGTCTCGGCATTAATAAGCTCTTCTACAAACCTTTCATATTCCTCCTTAGTCATGGGACAGTTAAGATAAGTTTCTTCTCCTTTTCCATAACGGGAGGCACTAAAGACCTTTTCATAATTAATGCTATCAGCGTAGATTATAGGTGATACCGCATCATAAAAATACAAAGAGTCAGTATCAAGAACCTCCATTAAATGTTCCGCAAAATCTGAAGAGGTTAAAGGGCCTGTGGCAACTATTACTATACCTTCCTTAGGTAGCTTTTTGACTTCTTCTCTTATTACGGTAACATAAGGACTCTCAAGTAATATTTCTTGAACTCTTTTTGAAAAAAGTTCCCTATCTACAGCTAAAGCAACTCCTGCAGGAACCCTTGTTTCCTCTGCTACCCTTAAAAGTAGAGAGTCTAGTTTCCTCATCTCTTCTTTTAAAAGACCTGATGCATTGGTTATCTCTGTAGATTTAAAGGAATTGCTACAAACAAGTTCTGCAAGGTATTCTGTCTTATGCACTGGAGTTGTAACTATAGGTCTCATCTCATATATCTCAACAGGAATCTTCCTTTTAGCAAGCTGCCATGCTGCCTCTGATCCAGCAAGTCCTCCACCTATTATTTTGACTTTTTCCATCTCTTTCTCCTCCCTGTCCAGACAATATAATTACAATCTTTATTACTGCATTTCTTAAATCCGTTCCCCTTAAGCATGGTGCTTCCACACTGAGGGCATTTTTCATTTAATGGTTCATAAGGGGATGCAAACCTACACTCAGGATAATTTATACAACCCCAAAAAGTCTTTTTTGTCTTTTTTGCTTTTTTCTTTACCACAACCCCACCACATAGTGGACATCTACCTTGAGCCTCTTCATATATAGGTTGTGTGTATTTACACTCAGGATATCGTGAACAAGCATAATACTTTCCATTTTTATTCTCTCTTATAACCAACTTACTACCACAAAGAGGACAAATCTCATCAGTTTTTTCTATCACTTGAATTTTTCCAATATTTTTTGATACTTTTTCAAGCTCTTCTTTAAAAGCTGGATAAAACTTTTTCAACACTTCAATTGCCTTTACCTTCCCACTTTCTATCTTATCTAAATCCTCCTCCATCCTTGCAGTAAATTTTACATCAATAAGGTGAGGAAATTGCTTTGTCAAAAAGTCATTTACCACCTTTCCAAGGGTTGTTGGAACAAGAGTTCTATCTTTAACCTCTACGTATTTTCGTTCTTTTAAAGTCTCAATTATTGTAGCATAGGTACTTGGCCGTCCAACACCATATTTTTCAAGAGTCCTAACAAGAGTTGCTTCAGTATATCTTGGAGGAGGTTCTGTAAAAAATTGCCTTGGGATAAGAGTTGTCAGTTTTACGTTCTTTCCCTCCTCAGGTACATAATCTATATTAACTTCATCTTTTTCCTCTCCATTCTCTTCTTTCTCCATGTAAAGAGACATGAATCCTGCAAATTTCAGCTTCTTACCCTTAGAAAGAAATACATAATCTCCACCTTTTATGTAGATCTCCACCACCTCAAATATTGCATGATTCATCTGGCTTGCTATAAATCTTTCCCATATGAGCTTGTATATCTTAAATTGCTCATCAGTTAAATATTTCCTAATTTTTTCAGGATCCCTAAATACAGAAGTAGGTCTTATGGCTTCATGAGCATCCTGTACCCCTAATTTTTTCTTTTCCTTATGCTCCTTACCCACATATTCTTTTCCAAAGCCCGATTCAATATATTGAACAGCTTCCTCTCTTGCCTCAGGAGCAATTCTTGTAGAATCAGTCCTCATATAGGTTATAAGCCCGATTCTCTCATTCCCTATATCAACTCCCTCATAAAGAGATTGGGCTATCTTCATAGTCTTTCCTACAGGAAAACCAAACCTCTTTGAAGCCTCTTGTTGAAGAGTACTGGTTATGAAAGGAGGCGGTGGTGTTCTTTTCTCTTCTTTTATTACAACTTTGTCAATTCTATAATCAAGACAATTTAATATTCTAATGATCTTATTTACTTCCTGTTCATTTTTAACATTTACCTCTTCATCTTTATATAAAATAAGCTTTCCATATAGCACTTTTTCTTCATCTCTAAATTCTCCATATATATACCAATACTCTTCAGGAATAAATTTTTCAATTTCTTCTTCTCTCTCACATATAAACCTAAGAGCCACCGATTGAACTCTGCCAGCAGAAAGTCCTTTTCTTACTTTTTCCCAAAGTAGTGGACTCAACTCGTACCCCACAAGCCTATCAAGAATTCTTCTCGCTTGCTGAGCCTCAACTCTATCTAGATCTATTTCTCTTGGATTCTTTATTGCTTCAAGAATTGCCCTTGGAGTTATTTCATGAAACTCTATTCGTGTAAATTTTTCCTTCGGAAGCTTTAATTCTTCTACTAAATGCCAAGCAATAGCTTCCCCTTCTCTATCAGGATCTGTAGCGAGATACAACTTTTCTGCCTTTTTTGACAAATCCTTAATAGTATCAATAATTTTCTTTCGAGAAGGTAAAAGCACATACTTGGGTTTAAAATTATTCTCTATATCAACTCCAAGTTCCTTTTCTGGTAGATCCCTTATATGTCCATAAGAAGCCAAAACCTTAAACTCTTTTCCAAGAATCTTCTCTATAGTCTTAGCCTTTGCAGGTGATTCTACAATGATTAATTTTTCGTTATCCATCAATAATAACACTCCTTTTTTTAGCATATCTTAGTCCGGGATATTCTTCTACAAAGCCCTTTCCTTGCAAGGATATTATTATAAACATCAATCTGGATAAATCAATATTTAAATTCTTCATTAAATCCTCGATAAAAATAGGCTCTAAACCCAAAAAATTAAGTACTAATTTTTCTTCTTCGGTCAATTCAAAGTCTTTTTCTTTTCTCACCTCATAAGGAATGTTATATTCCTCAAGAATATCTCCTATATCAATCACCATTTTAGCCCCATCTTTTATAAGTTTATTGGTGCCAATACTCTTCTCATCGGTTAACCTACCTGGAATAGCAAAAACATCCCTTCCTTCGTTTGCTGCAAAACCTGCAGTAATCAAGGCCCCACTTTTCTCTCCTGCCTCAACCACCAATATGCCTTGACATATACCACTTATTATTCTATTTCTTTGAGGAAAAGTATAACGCGCAGGTCTTGTTCCAAGAGGATATTCGCTAATAATAGCTCCACTTTCCATGATCTTCTCCGCAAGCTTTAAATTCCCTGATGGATATATATGATCTAAAGAGCTTCCAAGAACAGCAAAAGTTTTTCCTCCACCTTCAATAGCTCCCTTATGGGCATAAGTATCAATACCATATGCAAGTCCGCTTACCACCACAAAGCCATACTTTACTAACTCTCTTGCAAAACTTTCTGCCATCTTAACTCCATAAGCTGAAGGTCTTCTTGTTCCAACAATACCTATAAATTTTTCTCCCTCTATACTTCCCTTATATAAGAGGAGGGGTGGTGAATTCTTAATTTCTTTTAGTAAAGGAGGAAAGTCTTCTTCCCATAACGTGACCATCTTTATACAATGCTTTTCAAGCTTTTCCCACTCTTTCTCCCAATTAAACCTACGCTTAAAAACAATAAACTCTTGAATTAGAGAGGATCCTGAAAATAAATTAATTAACTCACTTTCAGAAAGAAAAAACAACTCTTTTGGACTTATAATATCAATCCATTCTCTCCATCTTCTAAATAAAGGGGAGAAGAAGCTTAAAGCATATATAAAAGGTTTATCTTCAACTCTAAATTGATACATTCCGAATTATTTTACCAAAATTTGGTAAAAAATCAAAAAGGGGAGGAAAAGATCTCTCCTCCCCTCTTAATTCTTAGAAAGCGAAGTAAAGAATAAAGAGTATAGAGAGGATTATTAGAACAGGATTGAGATCCTTAAATTTTCCAGTAAGAATTTTCAATAACACATAACTTAGAATGCCAAGAATTAAACCATTGGCAACAGAATAAGTAAAGGGCATTGCAATAATTGTTACAAAAGCAGGAAGAGCCTCAGCAATGTCCTTAAAATTAATTTTTAGTATAGGCTCCATCATAAGAAATCCAACTATCACAAGAGCTGGAGCAGTAGCTGCCGATGGTATTATACCTGCAAGAGGCCAAAGGATGATAGAAAGAAGAAACAAAAGACCTGTAACTAATGATACTGCTCCTGTCTTTCCTCCCTCAGCAATTCCAGCAGCAGATTCAATATAGGTAGTAATAGTAGAGGTACCACAGAGGGCTCCAGCGATAGTTCCAACAGCATCACTTACAAGAGCCCTTTCTGCTCCCTCAAAACTTCCATCCTCTTTTAAAATATTTAACTTAGAAGCAAGTCCTGATATTGTCCCTACTGTATCAAACATATCCACAAAAGTGAAGGTAAAAATTATAGAAAAGAATCCCCACTTTAAAGCACCTAATATATCAAGAGCTAAAAAGGTCTTTGAAAATTCACCCCAATTGGGTAGAGCTATAATATTACCAGTAAAATGGGTAATATATTCTCCATTTGATCCTTTAACAAAAGCTCCCACAATTGTGGTGATGATAATACCAAGAAGAATATTTCCTTTAACATTTAAAGCCATAAGAAGGGCTATGACTATTATTCCAAAAATAGAAAGAAGGGTTTCTGGAGTCTTTAAAGATCCAAGGGTAACCAGGGTAGCATCACTTTTCACTACAATTCCTGCAGACCTTAAACCAATAAGCGCTATAAACAATCCAATACCTACTGACGTGGCAAGCTTTATATTAAGGGGAATTGATTGTATGATCCACTTTCTCACAGGTAGTATGGATAATATAAGGAAGATTATTCCATCAATAAAAACTGCTCCTAAAGCTACTTGCCATGGAAGTCCAAATCCGTGACATACTGAGTAGGCAAAATAGGCATTCAAGCCCATTCCTGGAGCAAGAGCAAAGGGAAGCTTCGCATAAAGTCCCATAGTAAGAGTAGCTATACCAGCTCCAATAGCTGTTGCCATTAACACTGCGGACTTTGGCATACCCGCATCGCCTAATATATTTGGATTCACAAATAAAATGTATGCCATGGTAACAAAAGTAGTAAGTCCTGCTATGATCTCGTTAGACCAAGATGTACCCTTTTCTCTAAATCCAAAATATTTAGCTAATGCTCCAAACAAATAAAATACCCCCTTTCAACAAAAAAAATTACAAATTTGAAATGAAATCCTCAAGCCCTCTGTAAGATAAAGCCTCAGCTAAATGCTCTATTCTAATATACTCATTTTTCTCTAAGTCTGCAATAGTTCTTGCCACCTTTATTATCCTATCTACCGCACGCATTGATAAATTCTTTCCATCCACTGCATCCAATAGAAACCTTTGAACATCTTTGGAAAGGACACCATATTTCTTAAGAGTCTTTGGAGTTAATTGAGAATTTAATTGAAATTTTTCTTTTTTATATCTCTCTTTTTGTATCTCTCTAGCTTCGATTACTCTCTTCCTTATCTCTTCTGAACTTTCTTCCTCAGTATCGCTAAATATCTTCTCTTTTTCAATCCTTCCTACATATACTCTAATATCTATTCTATCCAAAAGAGGACCAGAAACTTTTGACCAATATTTTTTTACCTCAAAAGGAGAACAAGTACATTCCTTTTCCTTATCTCCAAAATATCCACACTTACATGGATTCATACCTGCAATTAGAATAAACTGAGCAGGATAAACCACAGTATATTTAGACCTTGAAATAACAATCCTACCTTCCTCAAGAGGTTGTCTTAATGCCTCTAAAACATCCCTTCTAAATTCAGGAAGTTCATCTAAGAATAAAACTCCTCGATGAGCGAGGGTTATTTCTCCAATCTGAGGATTAGAGCCTCCTCCCAGAAGACCTGCATAAGATATGGTATGATGAGGGTTTCTAAACGGCCTTTCCAATACTAAAGATTCCTTATCTAAAAGACCAGCAGCACTATAAATCTGAGTCACCTCAAAAGCTTCTTCATAAGTAAGAGGAGGCAATATAGAAGGAAAGGTTCTTGCAAGGAGAGTCTTACCTGTTCCAGGAGGTCCCACTAATAGAACATTATGTCCTCCTGCTGCAGATATTTCCAAAGCTCTTTTAGCATAAGCTTGCCCCTTTATAAAGGAAAAATCTTCACTAAACGTAGGTATATAATCTGGAAAACTATATTTCAAAGGCTTAATCTTGATCTCTCCTGTCAAAAATTTAACTAGCTCTGAAATATGAGATATAGGATAAATCTCAACTTCATCCACTAAAGCACACTCAAATTCATTTTCTTTTGGCACAAAAAACCTTTTATAGCCTTTATTTTTTAATCCATAAACTAAAGAAAGTAAGCCTTTGCCTTTTCTTATTTTACCTTCAAAGGAAAGCTCGCCAAAGAAAGCTGATTCTTCGGGATTAAAATCAAAGTTCATATAATTAGAAAGAATACCTATAGCAATAGGCAAATCGAATAAAGGACTGTTCTTTTTTAGATCTGCAGGAGCAAGATTAATAGTTATTCTCTTTAAAGGAAATTCATACCCTGAATTTTTAAGTGCAGACCTTACCCTCTCCTTAGATTCCTGAATCTCTTGTTCTGCAAGTCCTACTATATTAAAGCTTGGTACACCACTAGAAATGTCAATCTCAATCTCTACTTCATGACAATTTAGCCCTAAAAGAGTTGCTGACCTTATTTTAGAAAGCATTAGGTAAATACTCCCAGTTTAAAACTTCCCCCTTGGGAGAAAGGATTATACTCATAATATCAAATCTTATCTCTTTAAATCTAAGTTGTTTATTCTTTACATATATTTCTGCTATCTTTTTAATTCTATTTTGTTTTTCAAAGCTTACCGATTCTACAGGCATACCAAAATCTAAATTTCGCCTCGTTTTTACCTCTACAAAAATTAAAATATCTCCCTTCCTTGCAATAATATCAATTTCTCCAAAAGAGACCTTATAATTCCTCTCAAGCACAATAAAACCTCTACTACTCAAAAACTCTACTGTAAAGTCCTCCCCCAACTTACCTATCTCTTTATTATTCATAAAAGTTTAAAACCCTTTCTATGAATTAAAAGACTACCCAAGCTTTTTATCTTTTCTCTATGCTCCTTCGTAGCATATCCTTTATGCCTACTAAAACCATATCCTGGATACTCCTTATCAAGCTCCTTCATGTACCTATCTCTCAAAACCTTTGCCACAATAGATGCTGAAGCAATACTCAAACACTTCCGATCCCCCTTTACAATGGTTTCTTGGGGTATATCCATGTTAGGAATAGGAATGTTTCCATCTACAAGTAAATACTCAGGTTTAATTTCTAATTTTTCTATGGCTCTTCTCATAGCCAAAAGGGTAGCTTTTAAGATACCTAATTCTTCTATTTCTTCCACTGTGGCATAACCAAAGCTCCAACATAGAGCTTCTTTCTTAATTATCTCAAAAAGTTCTTCTCTCTCCTTAGGAGATAACAATTTGGAGTCATTTACAGGAATAGAAGATAGGGGAGGAAGAATAACTGCTCCTGCATAAACAGGGCCGGCCAGTGCTCCTCTCCCTGCCTCATCTACACCTGCAATATATCTAAAATAATACCAGAGCTCCCTCTCTCTTTCTCCTAATGTACGAGGCCTATTCTTTGGGGAGGCCATAAGAGGAGCACCGCTTTTCCTACAAGGTTTTTCTTTGGAACAAATCCCCAATATCTACTATCTACACTTACAGGTCTATTATCACCAAGGACAAAATAACTATCCTTAGGTACCTTTACCGGTCCATAGTTATCATAGCTTTTATTCTTAACATAAGGTTCGTCTAATGCTTTTCCATTAATATAAACTACTCCATTTTTTAATTCCACTATATCTCCAGGAATTCCTATTAATCTCTTTACGTACTCTTTTGTTGGATCCTCGGGATATTTGAAAACAATAATCTCCCCTCTTTTTGGCTCTCTAAAATAGTAGGGTATTCTCACTACGAGAACCGCTTCCCTTTCATTTAAAGTTGGTATCATAGAACCAGTAGGAATATAGGAAATCTGCAATATAAAGCTTTTTATTATGAAAGCTAATATAAATGCTAATACAATAGTTTCAAGAAGATCATACCATTCATGCTGTTTTAATTCCTGCCTCTTAGAAAGTATTTTGCTTACAATCTCCAAAATTTTATCCTTCATTTTCTTCCCTCTCAGCTATTTTTGCACTCTTACCTTTTCTCTCCCTTAAATAATAGAGTTTAGCTCTTCTTACCCTACCTCTTCTTACCACTTCAATTTTTTCTACTAAAGGAGAATGTAAGGGAAAGATTCTCTCAACACCAACCCCTTGAACTACCTTCCTTACAGTTATAGTCTCTCTAATACCTCCATGCTTTTTTGCAATCACTACACCCTCATAAACTTGTATTCTCTCTTTATCACCTTCAACTATACGATAGTGTACCCTTACAGTATCTCCTGGCCATATTTCGGGAATATCCTTTTTCATATATTCCTTCTCTAAATTTTGAATTATAAGATCCATTTTTCTATACCTCCTCTCTTAGCTCTTTTTTTATTTCTTCTAAAAGTTCAAGATCTTCTTGGGTCAAGCTAGTTTTCTCAAGAAGATCAGGTCTTTTTAAGAAAGTTTTCTTTAAAGCTTCCTTTCTCCTCCATCTTCTAATTCTTTCATGATTTCCAGAAAGTAAAATATCAGGAACCTTCATACCCTCAAAATCTCTTGGATGGGTATACTGAGGATATTCCAATATACCCCACTGAAAGGATTCCTCCCTCAAGGAATCAGGATCTCCCAAAACCCCGGGCACAAGCCTAACCACGGCATCTACTATTACCATTGCAGGTATTTCTCCTCCAGTTAAAACATAGTCACCTATAGAGATTTCCCTCGTTATTATACTCTTCACCCTCTCGTCTACTCCTTCATATCTACCACATATCAGTATTAGATGATTTTTCTTAGATAATTCTTCCGCAATTTTCTGATTAAATAAATCTCCACTTGGTGAAAGTAAAATTACCTCACTATCCTCTTTTTTCAAACTTCTCACAGCCTTAAATATTGGCTCGGGCTTCATCACCATCCCCGAACCCCCGCCATAGGGATAATCATCAACGGTCCTATGTTTATCTTCTGTAAAATCTCTCAGATTATATACCTTAATTTCTACCAAACCTTTATCTTGAGCCTTCTTTAAAATACTTACATCAAAAGGACCTTTAAACATTTCAGGGAAAATTGTTACTATGTCTATCCTTAACATCTTCAATACTCTTCCATTTTCCTTATAATAATTTTTCCTTCGTCCAAATTTATCTCAACTATTACATCTTTTATAGCAGGAATATATATATCTTCATCTTCTCCCTCAACTATATATACATCATTACTTCCAGTTTCAAGTATCTCTTTAACTTTCCCCAAATATTCACCACTTTCCTCGTATACCGAGAGCCCCATTATCTGATACGTGTAATACTGCCCCTCAGGAAGTTTTGGTAGATCCTCCTCCTCTATTAAAAGCCAATTCCCTCTAATCTTTTCTGCATCTTCTCTTGTCTCTATTTCAGAGAAATAAATAACATAACCTTTATTATGTTCTCTTATATTCTCCAAGGAGAGTTCTCTTCTAACTAAAAGAGTATCTCCCCAAGACAAATAGATCTTCTGTCCCTTCTTTAAAGTATCAATCAAGTCAAAGAAGGGCCAAATCTTAATACCACCTTTTATACCAAAGGGTTCACCCAATTTAGCAATTCTTACCAAACGAGACCTCATTCTCTATTGTAGTACTTCAATTACAACCTTCTTTCCCTTCTTAAGTCCAGCAACCCTCACTATAGTCTGCAATGCCTTAACAGTTTGTCCTTGTTTCCCTATTACCCTGCCCCTATCTTCTGGAGCAACTTTTACCTCAAGAATTACAGACTTAGTCCCTTCTACTTCTCTTACTTCGACCTCCTCGGGCTTTTGTACAATCGCCTTAATAATATACTCCAAAAGCTCTTTCATTAACCAAAGCCCCCTTTACGCAGAACTCTTTGCACTTTTCTTCATAGCTAAAAACTTATCCCACACACCATATCTCTTTAGAATACTAAGAACAGTATCTGTAGGCTGAGCACCTTGACTAAGCCAGTAGAGGATTCTTTCTTCCTTTAGTTGAATCGTAGCTGGATCTGTTTTAGGATCATAAAAACCCAAAATCTCTAAATGTTTTCCGTCCCTTGGCTCTCTACTATCCATAGCAACTATTCTGTAAGCTGGCTTATTTTTTGCCCCAACCCTTGTAAGACGAATTTTTACCAACTAAAATCACCTCCTTTTTTAATTTATTTTATCTAAAAAATGGGAACATAGATTTTTTACCTTTATTAATCTGCTTTATTAACTCAAGGGTCTGAAAATATTGTTTTAATAATCTATTCACATCCTGTACCGAAGTACCACTTCCTCTTGCAATCCTTTGCCTCCTACTACCATTAATTATGGAAGGATTTCTTCTTTCCTCAGGTGTCATTGATTCTATTATAGCAAGAAATTTTTTGATCTCCTTCTCACTTAATTCCACATTTATTTTATTTTTAGGAACATAAGGAAGCATATCAAGGATCTGCTCAAAAGTTCCCACTTTTTTAAGTTCCTTTAATTGAATATAAAAATCTTCAAGATCAAACTTAGATTTCTTTAGCTTTTCTTCCAATTTTGCCATTTTCTCTAATTCTATATTCTTTTCTATCTTCTCCACAAGGGATGCGAGATCGCCCATTCCAAGGATTCTTGAAGCTAGTCTATCAGGATAGAAATACTCTAAATCCTCAATCTTTTCTCCAACCCCTATAAACTTAATAGGTTTACCAGTGATAGCCTTAACTGAAAGTGCTGCTCCACCCCGAGCATCACCATCCATCTTGGTTAAAATCACTCCTGTTAAAGGCAACTTCTCGTTAAACTTCTCAGCAATATTTACCGCATCTTGCCCTGTCATTCCATCTACCACAAGCAATATCTCCGAGGGATGGTATCTTTTGTTTAATTCACTTAACTCGTTCATCATTTCTTCATCAATATGAAGTCTACCAGTAGTATCCACAATCATAACATCAGAAAACTTTTCTCTTGCTACTTTTAATGCTCCATCAATTATCTCAAAAGGATTACTTCCATCAATATACACAGGAACTTTAATCTTCTCCCCGAGAATCTGAAGCTGCTTTCCTGCTGCAGGCCTAAAAGTATCCGCTCCTACTAAAAGAACTCTCCTTTGTTCTTGAGAAAGTCTATATGCAAGTTTTGCACAAGTAGTAGTTTTTCCTGAACCCTGAAGTCCTACTACTAAAATTATTCCTGGTTTTTTATCTCCAAGATTTAGATCTACTTTTTCACCACCAAGAATATTTAAAAGTTCATAGTATAGTATTCTTATTATCTGTTCTGCAGGAGTTACACTCTTTAAAACATCTTCTTGTAAGGCTTTCGTCTTTACATTATTCAAAAGTTCCTTGACCACCTTATAATGAGCATCAGCCTCCAAGAGAGCTTGCCTTACCTCTCTTAGAGCTTCTTCAATGTCCTTTTCGGTAAGTTTTCCCTTTCCTCTTAATTTTCTAAATATCTCTTGGAGCCTACTTGTAAGATTCTCAAACATATCTTTTCCTTTTTAATTTTTTTATAGAATTTTATGACACATAGCATACTATAGAAAATATACGATACGTTGTCAATAATTCTATTTTTTCCAAAAATTAGGTATTTTATTCCACCTTTCTCTTAAAAAATGAGCCACCATTTTGGGTTGTCTATTTCTCGTAAAAACCCCCTTCCTATTTCCCACCACCCTTGTTATATGTTGCTTTGTCATAAAATCAGCAAAATTCCACACATGTTCTCCCACTACAAAATCGAGTTTATCAAGAACTTCTACAAACTTTTTAATCATCTCCTGTTGATACTCTTCTGTAAACATTAAAGGAGGATCAGAATGAAATCCAGAAATAGTATCTGCTCCAAACTCAGAGAGAATCAATGGCTTCTTATATATTTCAAACCATTCTTTAAGCTCTTTTTCAAGCTGATATTCAATTATACTTAGATCTCCACAATCCGTATACCAAGAATAATATCTATTTACACATATCACATCCACATACTTACTAACCTTTGTTTCCTTAGGTGCTACATTTTCTACTATAGTTATAGGCCTTGTAGGATCAAGCTTTCTTGTCTCCTCTATAACTTTCTTAAAATACTCCTCTGCTCCATCCTCATAAGTTGCTGCCTCATTAGCCACACTCCACATAACTACACTAGGATGATTTCTATCTCTATAGATAAGATCTCTCATTACCTCTAAATGATGTTCTAACGTCTTTTCATCAACTCTTCCTTTGGTAAAAACTTTTTCATCACGATTCCACAGATTTAAACCTACAGCTGGAGCCTCTTCAATAACAGCTATCCCGTATTTATCAGCAAGAAAGAGTATTTCTTCGCTATAAGGATAATGAGAGGTTCTAAAAGAATTTGCTCCTATCCATTTCAGTAAATTAAAATCTTTGACATTAATAACATGATCTAAGCCTTTACCTCTTATGTCTGCATCCTCATGCTTGCCAAACCCCTTAAAATAAAATGGCTTCTCATTTATTAAAAACTGCTTTCCTTCAACCTTTACAGTTCTTATTCCTATCTCCATTCTATACACATCAAAGTTATCTTTTTCTAAAAGTCTAACTTCTAAATTATAAAGGTAGGAATTTCCAGGTTCCCACAGCTTTGGACTTCTTACCTCCATAACTCCATCTTTTCCTCTACTTTCTGCTACAATTTCACCTTTATCTCTTAAAATAACATGAAAATTCTTCCCTTCGCTCTCAATACTATATTTCACTATCCCAAAATTGTTGACTATCTCTGTTATAATAGAGATATCTTTAATATATACTTTGGGTGTAGAATATATCATCACAGGTCTATGAATTCCCGAATAATTATAAAAGTCAAAATAGTAATTTAAGATTCTATATCCCTTAGGATGCATATTGTCTTCTATAGTTTTTAATTCCCCAGGAGGAAGAATATCCCAAGTAAGAGTATTATCTAACACAATTTCCAAAATATTTTCCTTTCCGTAATTTACATAATCAGAAATTTCTGCCTCAAAGGGTAAAAATCCACCTTTATGCTTAACCACTAAAACTCCATTCACATAAACCTCAGAAGAATGTGTGGCTGCACCAATTCTTACAAAAATATTTTTATCTCTCCAATATGATGGCACAAAAAAACTTCTTTTATAAAAAACCTTTCCTATATAGTCCCTTAAATTAATATCCTGAGTGACATCATTGAAACTTGCTGGAACAGGCATTAATATGTAGTCTTTATCAATTTCAGTTCTAAACTCCCACACTCCTGATAAATCTTTAACTTCTCTTGTTTCACTCTCCTTAGGATAAAGCATCTTTAACCTCCTTAAATAAGTTCATTTTATAATGAAATTATATCAAAAGCCTAATATCTTTTAATTTTTTATGTTAAAATATGTTTACTTAGTTAAGAAAGGAGGGCTGGGGAAATATGCCTAAAAAGGAAAACTATACAGCCTTATCTGATGAGGCTTTACAAAATATGAGCGATATATTGAAAATTCTCGCACACCCTCTTAGGATAAAATTAATATTCATATTAGCTCAAAATTCTGCCACTGTATCAGATCTGTTAAAAATTCTCAATGTGAGACAGCCAAATCTTTCTCAACATCTAACCTTATTAAAAAGAGTAAAACTTTTGAAGACAAAAAGAGAAGGAAAATCTGTATATTATCAATTGTCTCATCCTGAGATTAGAGATCTCTTAGAGAGTATAAATGAAATAACAAAAGAGATACAGAGGTAAAAAATATGGGGACGATAGTCAACTCCATTGCAGTAATTATTGGAGGATTAATGGGTACTATATTTAAGAAAAGAATTCCTGAGGGATTACAAAAATTATTAATGGATGCTCTTGGACTAATATGTATTCCCTTAGGAATGGAAATGGCAATTAAAGGAGAAAAATTTCTTGCTTTAGTCTTCAGCATAGTAGTAGGAGCAATTATAGGAGAACTTTTAGGAATCCACGCATGGCTTGAAAATCTATCCTTAAAAATAGAGAAAAAGTTCGCAAAAGAACAAAACACTTTTGCAAAAGGTTTTCTAACCGCCACTCTTCTTTACTGTATAGGACCTATGACTATAATGGGATCTCTTCAAGATGGACTTGGACAAACACCTCAAATTCTCTACACAAAAGCGCTACTTGACGGAACAGCTTCTATTGCTCTTGCATCAGCCTTGGGGGTGGGGGTTATATTTTCCTCCATTTCCGTTCTTATCGTCCAAGGAAGCATAACTCTTTTTGCCAAATTTATAAGTCCTTTCTTCACAACTTTAGTAGTTCAAGAAATGACAGCGGTAGGCGGAGTACTTATTCTTGGTATTGCCTTAAACCTACTAAATATAAAGCAAATTAAAGTAGCAAATCTTTTACCAGCTTTATTTTTAATACCTTTCTTTATACATATATTTCCTTAAAATCCTAAATCTTCATTAACTAGTATAACAGTAAAAGGGGTTCTTGAAGGTGGAGCCTCAAGAATAGTAGTTATTCTACATATTCTATTAGGATGATTACAATTCATACAATATCCTTCATCTGCACAAGGAAGCTCCAATTTCAATCTTTTTGCATTGAGAGGTGTAACTATGTTTTTAATTCTCCATATCGCAGTCTCTAAATTTACCACAAGCTTATTCCTTCCTACTACTACAATCACTTTTTTAGGACCAAAAATCTGAGCTGCAACCCTATTCCCAATAGCCTCCATATTTACAATTTCTCCTGAAAAAGTCAGCGCATTTACACTAGATAAGAATACATCTGAAAGAAGTTCTTGTCTTCTTATTTCAAGATCTTGCTCAGGGGTTAAGCCCTCTTTCCAGTGATGGATCACTTTGTTTCCTCTTTTCTCAAGTTCTTCTATAACTCCGATTTCCCTTATAGTTATACTTCCTCCAATTCCCACTGTGGCTTCCTGAGGAATTAAACTAAGAACTTTATTTTTTGCTTCTTCTCTGTTTTCTACTAAAAATACTTCATAGCCTCTTTCTTTCAACAATTCTGCTGTTCTTTCTAATTGTTTCTTGGTGAGCCAACTTTTTAGATCTTTCATTCTTTACCCTCCTTTTAAATTCTATTCCCATTCAATAGTAGCAGGCGGTTTATCAGTAAGATCATACACTACCCTGTTTATACCTATTATCTCATTAGTTATTCTTCGTGCTATCTTACCAAGGATATCATAGGGTACCTCAACAAAGTTTGCAGTCATCCCATCTTCACTTTTCACAATCCTAATGGCAATAACATATTCATAAGATCTAAAATCTCCCTTTACACCAACTGTTTTTATAGGGAGCAATACTGCAAAGGACTGCCATATTTCATCATATTTATCCCATTTCTTAATCTCTTCCATCAGAATTCGATCAGCTCTTCTCAAAAGCTCTAACTTATCTTCTGTGACTTCACCAAGAATTCTCACTGCAAGCCCTGGTCCTGGAAAAGGTTGCCTTCTTATGATATCCTTAGGAATTCCTAAAATTTCTGCAATTTTCCTTACTTCATCTTTAAACAGATATCTAAAGGGCTCAATCAACTCAAAACCGAGTTCTTCAGGGAGCCCGCCTACATTATGATGAGTCTTTATCTTAGCAGCCATTCCAGTGTTAGATGCAGCACTTTCTATAACATCAGGATAAAGAGTACCTTGGGCAAGAAATTTAAAAGGTCCCCTTTTTCTTGCCTCTTCTTTAAAAACCCCTACAAATTCGTGTCCAATAACCCTTCTCTTTTCCTCAGGATCAATAACTCCTCTTAATTTTTCAAGAAATCTCTCCCTAGCATCTATCACTACTAAATTCACACCAAGATCCTTTAAAAATCTTGATACTTCTTCCTTTTCTCCTATTCTCAATAACCCATGGTCTACAAAAATAGCAGTTAGCTTATCTCCAATAGCCCTCTGCAATAAAACTGCAAGGGTTGTTGAATCTACTCCGCCGCTCACTGCGAGAAGCACTTTATTCTCCCCAACTTGTTCTCTTATTTCTTCTATCTTTTCCTCCACAAATCTATCAAGATTCCAATTCTTTTCAGCCTTACAAATCTTAAAGGCAAAATTCTCAATAATTAAACGTCCCTTTTCTGTATGAGAAACCTCAGGATGAAACTGAACAGCAAAAAAGGGTTTCTTCAGAGACTGAGCAGCAGCAAGAAAACCATTCTCAGATATAGCTATATCCACAAAATCTTCAGGGAGTTTTGTCACCACATCATAATGACTCATCCAAACCTTCTCTTTCTTTTCAAGTCCTTCAAATAAAAGGGAATCTCTAACTATCTTTATCTCCGTTAAGCCAAATTCTCCCTTTTCTCCTTTTCTAACTTCTCCTCCTAAAAACTTAGCCATAAACTGAAAACCAAAACAAATTCCCAAAATAGGTATATCGCCTTTAAAAATCTCGTCATCTATCTCCAAATCACTATCATAAACACTATTAGGTCCACCAGAAAGTACTATTCCTTTTACCCCTTTTTCCTTTAAAAAAGAGTATTTCACATTAGGAGAATAAATCTCTGAATATACCCCTATCTCTCTAAATCTCCTTGCAATGAGCTGAGTATATTGAGAACCAAAATCAACAACTGCAATCATACTTCCAACTCCCTTTCTATTATCTTTTCAATTTCCCCAATTACATCTTTCAAAGGAATATTTTCTCTTTCTGCAATACTTTTACAATCCTCATATTCAGGGTAAGCTTTTTTAATGCCGTTGATATTTGCTACTTTTATTCTCACTTTACCCCATTTTGTCTCAATCTCTCTTATCTCTCTTTGCATAATTCTTTTATCCACATAAATTCTTCTTACCCCAAGGGTCGTTGTTTCTCCAAATATGACTTCTAAAAGTTTTTCCTCCATAGCTAAAGGAGCTATAACCGTAAGAAGAACCCCAGGTCTTCCTTTTTTCATATAAACAGGAGTTAAGAAAACATCCAAGGCTCCCTCTTTGAAAAGTTTTTCTGTCAAATAGCCAAAAATTTGTGGATTCATATCATCTATGTTAGTCTCAAGTACCACATTCTTTTCTTCAATAACTTTCTCTATCAATTCCCCTTCATATACTCTAAGAAGATTGGGAAAAGGAAAATCTTTTTTTCCACAACCGTAACCAACTTTATCTACTTTTATAGGAGGAAGAATTTTTACAAACTCAGCTATAGTAGATATAATTGCAGCTCCAGTAGGAGTAACAAGTTCTCCCTCTCTTCCATCCCTATACACAGGAACCCCTCTTAGTATTTCCAAAGTTGCAGGCGCTGGAACAGGTATAGTCCCATGGGAAGCATTGACAAATCCTCCGCCAAGGGGGAGAGGAGAAGAATAAATTTTATCAACCTTTAACATATCTAATAAAATTAGTGAACCTAACACGTCAATAACTGTATCCAAAGCCCCTACTTCATGAAAATGCACTTCATTTATAGATGTATTATGAATTTTAGCTTCCGCTTCAGCGATTTTATAAAAAACCTCTTTTGCCCTGTTCTTTATGTTTTCGGATAGTTCACTTTTATCTACAATCTCCAAAAGATCCTCAAGATGCCTATGAGAATGATGATCTTCTATAATTATTTCCACATCTGTTCCCCATATATGATTTTTTTGTTTCTTAGATATCTCAATTTTATATCCCTCAACAGGAATCTTATTAAGTTCATTTTTCCATTCTTCCAAATTGACTCCAAGATCTAATAGAGCCCCAAGAATCATATCTCCACTTATACCTGAGAAACAATCAAAATATAATACTTTCATTTTCTATTTTCCTCCACCATTAAATTTATCATATTTGCTAAATAACCTGCGGAGAATCCGTTGTCTATATTGACCACTGCAATCCCAGGAACACAGCTATTTAACATAGTCAGCAAAGCAGAAAGCCCATTAAAATTAGCTCCGTATCCTACACTTGTGGGAACAGCAATTATAGGTTTTGCTATAAGTCCTCCTACCACTGAAGGTAAAGCCCCTTCCATACCAGCAACTACTATTACCACATTAGAAGAATAAAATTTATCAAGTTGATCTATTAACCTGTGCAAACCTGCAACTCCCACATCATATATCCTTTCCACATTGCTTCCCATAATTTCTGCGGTTATAGCTGCCTCTTCAGCAACAGGCAGATCCGCAGTCCCTGCACAAGCAACCACAACTTTACCCTTTTTCTTTATGTCTTCCCTTAAAACAGCTATTATCCTCGCTTTATCAAAATAGATTGCATCAGGAATATATTCTTTTAGCTTTTCATAAAGCTCAAAACTTGCCCTTGTTGCTATAACCCTTTTATTAATCTTTAACAAATTTAGCATTATATTTATTACCTGGTCTGTAGTCTTTCCTTGAGAAAAAATTACTTCTGGGAAACCCTTTATTACTCCCCTCAAATGATCAACTTTGGCATATCCAAGGTCTTCATAAGGTAAAATTCTGAGTTCGTCGATTGCCTTCTCTATAGAGACTTCCCCCGTTTTCACTTTTTCAAGTATTTCTCTTAGTTTTTCTCTCATTCTTGATGCTCCTTTCAACTAAATTTAACTTAACTATTTATTATACAAAACAAAATTTTTCAAGAGTAAATTTAAAGTGGTAAAATATTATTGTCAAAGAGAAATGAAGCTAAAGGGGGTGTGTCCATTATGACGGAAGAAAGAAAATGTAAAAATTGCAAATTCTTTCAGCCCAACCCTAGTGACCCTTCTCGTGGTACTTGCTTCGGACTCCCTGTAAAAGCTGAGAATAGTTGTCCTCAGTTCGTTGCTAAATCTTAAAAACTACTTTCTCCATATATACTTCGGAGTTTTTTATCAATTCTTTTATGAAATTTGGTGAAAGTAAATATAAAATAATTGTATAAGGTCGATAATTTAAATATTTAAGAGATTTTTCAAACTGAAGGAGGCTCCTTAAAAGAACGGCAAAAAGAAATAGAAGCTTATATTCCAAAAGCTTTCTCTCCTCAAAAAGATAGCTGGGAGCCTCCTCCTTTTTAGATTTTATCTCATCTATTATCTTTCTGCGCCTTTCAACTAAATCTTTTAAAACCTTCAGAAAACTCTCGGGAAAGTATAAATTCTTAAACTCTCCATTGTATCCCTTATTTCTCAATTTATTAAGCAACTTATAATCCCTTTCTGAAAGCTCTATAAACCCTTTTTCCCAAAGAATTACCTTTGCAAGACGAAAATACTCTCCTGCTTCAAGCCCCTTTATGATCTCAATTATCTTCTCTATCTCTTCAACTTTTCTTCTCCAAACTTGAGAAAACTCTTCTGGGGTAATTTCTGTCTTCTCAAAATATAGCCTTAAAAATTTAGGTAATCTAAATACAAAATCCCCAAGAAGTTTTAAATTATCAAGCAAGTTTAAACTCACCCTTAAAAGATGACTCTCAGGCACCACTTTAATCTCCTTCTTTAGCTCTCCCAAGAAATAATCCACCATAGGAGCATATTTAGAACCTTCCTCGGGCACAGCAAGAACCCTTGGTACCCTCCTCATCTCAGCCATAAAAGGCCCTGCTTTTCCAATAAGAGCAAAACCATTGGGAAATTTTTTGGATAATATAAGAGAAGCCAAAAATTCTCTTGCACTTTGGATGTTTTTTGTATTTGTAATAGTCTCTGAAGAGCAATGAGGAGAAAATAGTTTAATAGAAGCTTCATGATCCATATTCCTAATTTCTATATTACATCTAGTCAAAATATTTCTTCCATGTTGATTTATGAAAACCTCCAAAAAATATGGGAGTTGAAAGACGTTGTTTTTTATATGAAATCTTTTTAGAGGTAATTTTGCTTTGTTTAATGCTGTATTATACGCCCTTGCAAAAGCTTCTGTATTTTTTAAGAGTAGATCAAAAAAGTAGTAAAAATCCTTATTCTCATAATCACAAAAATTCTTGATCTTGAGCATTTCTGAAGTCTTATTAAAGGATATATTAACGCCATCAAAAAGATCTTTTATAATGAAACTTGCCATTTTTATCTGAAAATCCGCTATGGTAACTTCTTCTTTTAATATTTTAATGGCATATGTTTTTATTTTCTTAGCCCTCTCAATTACTTCTTTTCTTTTCTCCCTATCTTTTATCTGTCTCAAAATTCCTCTAACTCCAGTTATGAATAATTTCTCCATATGTCTTTTCAATTCTTCATTTATATATATGCTGGAAAGACTTATCTCTTCAGAATACTTAGGCACAACCCCATACCACCCTAAGGATTTGGAAAAAAGATAATAAATCTCTGCTTTTGGATTTCTCAAAAAATACCTCTTCAAAGGCTCCTTATTGGCAACAAAGCCAGTTCCGCTTATCCTTGAATAATTATCGTAATCCCAGGAAAAACCTAAATCCTCTAATGCCTTAACAAAATCCTTATCTTTTTCCAAGCTTTCTTTATAATCTTTCCATGAATTCGCAATCCATGTAAGTTTAAAATTTAAATCCTTATACTCAGAAGGCTCTATGGGAACACCATAAAAAAGTCCATAAGTTATATCCTGATTTATATAAACTGCCCCTGTAAGCTTTCCTGCGTAATCTTCAGTTATTACATACCTATTGCCATCATCATAAAAGGAAATAAGACGATGATCACCAGTGCCAAGTTTTTCATCATGTAAAAAAGGCTTAAAAGGAAATTCCTTTAATTTGAAATAAAGGACCAAATCCGTGAGAATTGCGTCCCAGAGTAGATTTTGGTCTCCTTTATATACCTCATCTATATTTTCCCTTTTTAATGTAGAAATTAAATCATCACATTTATACTTTAAGGTATAAAAATTCTCGTCTTCACGAATTACTTTACCACAAGATATCATAGGCTAAATATCTAAATTTCTCACAAATTTCGCTTTTTGCTCTATAAAACTTCTCCTTTCCTCTACATTATTTCCCATTAAAATAGAAAATAATCTCTCCGCCTCTAAGGCATCTTCTATAGTAACCTGAAGTAAAATTCTCTTTTGGGGATCCATAGTGGTTTCTCTAAGTTGCTCTGGATCCATTTCTCCAAGTCCTTTATATCGTTGTATATAAACATTATCTGGGTACCCCCACTCCCTAAGAATCTCCTCTTTTTCCTCCTCAGAATAAGCATATCTTTCTTCTTTACCCTTTTTTAGGAGATACAGCGGTGGTTGAGCTATATAAATATAGCCACCTTCAATAAGAGGTCTAAAATGTCTATAAAAGAAGGTCAAAAGTAGAGTTCTTATATGAGCTCCATCCACATCAGCATCGGTCATAATTATGATTTTATGATATCTTAACTTTGATAAATCAAAATCCTGACCTATTCCTGTTCCTAAGGATGCAATTATTGCCTTAATTTCCTCGCTTGAAAGTATTTTAGTGAGATGTTGAGCCTTCTCTACATTTAATATTTTACCCCTTAAAGGCAAAATAGCCTGGTATCTCCTGTCTCTTGCCTGCTTTGCAGAACCGCCTGCAGACTCTCCCTCAACAATAAAAAGCTCACATTTTTCTGGATCTCTTTCAGAACAATCCGCAAGCTTTCCTGGAAGCAAGCTTGATTCTAAGAGACTCTTTCTTCTTACAAGCTCTCTTGCCTTTCTTGCTGCTTGTCTTGCCCTATAAGCCTCAATAATCTTACTTATTATAAGTTTTCCTACCTCGGGATTCTCAGAAAAATACTCTGTTAGTTCTTCCTCCACAACCTTTTCTACAAATTTCCTTACTTCTGTATTTCCAAGTTTTGTTTTGGTTTGTCCTTCAAATTGAGGGTCGGGAACTTTTACGCTAACTATAGCGGTAAGCCCCTCACGTACATCATCCCCTGAAAGACTTTCGTTTTCTTTCCATAAACCCCAATTTCTTGCAAAGTTATTAACCACTCTTGTCAGGGCAGTTCTAAAACCTGTAACATGGGTTCCACCCTCAATAGTATGAATATTATTTGCATAGGATAAAATTAGCTCATCATATCCTGAGTTATATTGCATTACAATTTCTACAATTAAATTTTCTTCTTCCCTTCTCATATAAATAGGTTCATGAAGAATCTCTTTACCTTTGGAGAGATACTCAATAAATTCAAGAAGTCCCCCCTCATACTTGAAAACGTTAGATTTTCCAGTTCGTTCATCTCTCAGCTCAATGGTTACATTGGGATTTAAAAAAGCAAGCTCCCTTAATCTATTTGCCACAATATCATAATCAAATTTTGTAGTTTCAAAAATCTCCGAATCAGGATAAAACCTTATCTTTGTACCAGTTTCATCTGTTTCCCCTCTAACCGTAAGAGGCATTACTGGTTTTCCTTTCTCATAGCCCTGATAAAAAATTTTTCCATCCCTCATAACCTCAACTTCAAGTTTTGATGACAAGGCATTAACCACTGAAAGTCCAACTCCATGAAGTCCACCACTTATTTTATATATGGAGTTAGAAAATTTTCCTCCTGCATGAAGAGTAGTAAGAACAACCTCAAGAGCTGGTTTTTTGGCTTGAGGATGTATATCCACAGGAATTCCTCTCCCATTATCTGCGACTACTACTGACCCATCTTTCTTGAGTTCCACTAGTATATAATTACAATATCCTGCCATAACCTCGTCGATACTATTATCTACTAATTCAAAGATGAGGTGGTGTAATCCTCTTATCCCTGTATCTCCTATATACATGCCAGGTCTTCTTCTAACAGCTTCTGTTCCTTCCAATATCTGAATACTGTCTGCTGTGTATTTATCTTTCTTTGTTACCGCCATTCTTAATACCTCCCTTTCGAATTAAAGCTATACTTCTATAATAATTTCTCAATATTTCTCTTAATTCTTCATCTTTTATATCCTCAACTATTTTAGCAATTCTTTGCTCCTCCTGCAAAGAAAGCTTAATCTCCCTTTTTATTTCCTTCTTTTTGAACTTTTTAAAAGCCCTTCCTTTATCTATAAATACAATGTCTTTAATTACGTGAGGAATAATCATACTGCTGTTTAATTTTTCTATAAGCTTATCTTTGAAAAGAGAAAGCTCCTGTACCCATACACTACTGTCCACATACACATACAAAACCCCCTCCCTAACATAAGCAGGTTTCGTATGTTGAGAAAGAGTCTCTCCTACTACCTCTTCCCACTTATCCATAGCAAGATACTCACAAAGTTTCTTCTCAAGGTTTAACTTTATAAAAACTTCCCAAAGCTTTGAATATAAAGAATCAGGCATTTAAAATAACCTCACCATTTTTTACTAAAAAATGAGGAAAATCTTTAAGAAACTCTATTCTAATAGGAGTAGTTAAGAATATCTGAAAATTCTTTATTCCCTCCCATACTTTTCTTTGCTTATCCTCATCCAAATCCCCAAAAAGGTCATCAATAAGAAGAATAGGCTTTTCTTTTCTATTTTCAGAAAGAATCTCAACTTGAGCCAATTTCCAAATTATATATCCTAACTTCTTTTCTCCAGCAGAACCAAATTTTCTCAAATCATATTTAACATTGTCTCTTATAACCCTTAAAATTACATCATCTCTGTGGGGACCTACTAAAGTATATTTTTTCCTTTTTTCTTCCCATTCTTTCTCTTTTAACATTGTCTCAAAATTTTTTAGCATCTCTTCTTCTGAATCTCCTAAAGGCACTGAAGAAAGATACTCTACTTCAAGGAAATCTCTACCAAGGAGATTATTAGAAACTTCTTTAACCTTACGCTTTATCTCTTCCATCACATTCCTTCTCTCAAAAAGAATATATCCCCCTAATCTAATTAGTGTGGAATTCCAAAGGCTAACATCTCTCTCATTTTTAAGAGTTAAGTTTCTTTGATATAAAGCCTTATAATATTCTGAAAGAGCTTTGTGATATTTATAAGATAAGGTAGAGATAAACCTATTTAGTAAATACCTTCTCTGAGACGGACCCTTTTTAAAATTTTCTATCTCTTCTTGAGAAAAAAGTATTATGGGAAAAAGGAAGACCATATCTCTATATCTTTTCAAATTTTTTTGATTAATCTTTATTCTTTTTTCCTCCCCCGAGAGGGCTGTCTCCAGTATAAGATTTTGGCTTTGCCAATCCACATTTCCTTTAAGATAAAAACTTTCTTCTCCCCACCTTATAATTTCCTTTTCATTTTTAGTTCTAAAGGATTTTCCAGAAAAAAGAAAATATATACCCTCAAGGATATTAGTTTTTCCTTGAGCATTTTCCCCATAAAATATATTCACGTCGAAAAAATTTAAACTTAAATTTTTCAAATTCCTAAAATTTATGACCTTTAAATCTATAAGACGCAATTACTCTCCCACCATCACAACATATTTTTCTCCATCAATCTCTACCACATCTCCATGTTTTAACTTTCTACTTCTATGAAGTTCTATTTCTCCATTAACTTTTACCTTTCCCGCTAAAATAAGATTTTTAGCTTGCCCTCCTGTTTCCACAATTCTACACCACTTCAAAAATTGTCCTAATGTAATATACTCTGTATAGATTTTTACTTCCTTCATAATCTTACAGGCATTAAGATATATGTATAATTCTCATCTTCAGGAGATGTGATCAAAGCAGGTCCAAGATCAGAAGTAAATCTCATGACTACTTCATCCCAGTCAGCATTGTCCAAAGGATCCATAAGGTATTCCACATTGAAACCTATCTCTAAATTACCATCTATTTCAACCTCAGCAGGCAATACTTCCTTAGCAAAACCTCTTTCCGATGGCAAAGTAGAAATTACAACCTCCTCTGAAGAAAGACTAATTTTTACCGTATTTGTTTGATCTATTTCGGCAAAGACCTCCATTCTTCCTAAAACATCCAGAAAGTCTTTCCTGTTAGCTTTAAAAGAGGCTGTAAAATCCGTTGGTATTATCTTATCATAAGCTGGAAACTGTCCCTGAAGAAGCCTTGATATAAAATAAATCTCTCCACAATTAAATACTACTTGGTTATCTAAAGCAGCCATATTTACCCTATCATCCATAGCTTTTGTAATTATTTTTTGCCACTCCTTTAAGCTCTTAGAAGGAACAATTATAGGAGCAAAATCTTTTTCTATTTCCAAGGTCTTAAGAGCAAGCCTATGCCCATCCACTGCTACCATATTTAATTTTCCTTCTTTTCCTTCAAAAAGAACCCCAGTAAGTACTTGTTTTATTTCATCTTCGGCTGCAGCAAAAATAGTCTGCTTTATAGCTTTTGCGAACAGAATTCTATCAAAACTTGCGTGATATTCACCTATATTACCAATTTCCACTTTTGGAAACTCTTCTGTACTTTCCCCTTGAATCTCTATATCCGAGTATCCAGCATGGATTACTGCTCTATTTCTCTCATTCACATGGATCTCTAAAGTTACTTCAGGAAGTTTTCCAATAACATCTATAAATAGACTTGCCGGAAGACAAACTTCTCCTGGCTCTTCAACAATAACAGGCATACTTAAAGCAAGTCCAATTTCTAAATTATTCCCTTGAAGATATAAAGTATCATTCTCAGCCTTCATATAGACATAAGTTAGAATAGGTATAGTGGTTTTTGTAGCAACAGCGCTCTTAACAAACTGCAATGACTTATATAAATCTTCTTGCTGAGTGATAAACTTCATTATTTCCTCCTCCTTCTTTGGAATTTAATTTACACTTCTCAATTATACCCTGACATGGAAAAAATAAAAAGTTTCACTATTGACAAACTCAAAATTCCGACTTAAAATGTAAATGTTGAGTAAAAAACTAAACTTTTAGGAGGCAGGATGTTTAGAGTATCCGCAAAATTAGAGTATGGCTTAAGAGCCATGATCTTCTTGGGGAAAAATTATCCCCATGAAAAGTTGACCCTTTCTCAGATATCACAGGAAGAAAACATATCAAGAGAATTTCTTGCTCAGCTTATGTCAGAACTAAGAAGAGCAAATCTTGTGGAAAGCTATAAAGGCATAACGGGAGGCTATACTTTAACTAAACCACCCCATGAAATAACTTTAAAAGAGATTTTCGAAGCCTTAGAGGGACCTATTCAGATTATTGATTGTATCCATATAGATAACAAATGTAATAAAGAAAGAAGCTGTTATTCAAAAAATATTTGGATATTTATCGAAAAGAAAATCATAGATCTTTTGGGGAGTTTAACCTTAGAAGACCTTATTAATGGAACAATTAGAAAGGAGGAAATTTTAACATTATGAAAGAAGTATTGAAGAAAGAGATGTTAAGATTGGAAAATTTAAAAGTCAAAGTCAAAGACGAGGTAATTCTTGAAAACATAAATCTCTCTCTAAATGAGGGAGTACATGTACTCCTTGGGCCCAATGGAACAGGAAAATCTACTCTCTTAGGAGCAATTATGGGACTTTCCAAATATAAAGTGTCAGGAAAAATATGGTTCTATAATGAGGATATTACTGAATTATCTCCAGATCAAAGGTTTAAAAAAGGAATATTTCTTGCATATCAATTACCACCAGCTGTAAGAGGTGTAAGATTAAAAGATATTTTAAAGAAAATCTTAAATATTGATCCTAAAAAAAGTTTACCCGATGAGGTATATACATATTTAAGAGAATTAGACCTTGATGAAAGTTTCCTTGAAAGAGAAATTAATTATGGGTTTTCAGGAGGAGAAAGAAAGAAAAGTGAAATTCTTCAACTCCTATTGGCAAAACCAAAGCTCGCTATGCTTGACGAGCCAGATTCGGGTGTAGATATAGATTCTCTAAAACTTATTGGCGAAAACTTAAGAAAGATCTCCAAAGAAAGTAATCTGTTAATTGTTACCCATAATCTGAAGATTCTTGATTATGTAAATACTGATTCTGTGGTTGTGCTTTTAGATGGAAAATATATTTATAAAGACGGTATTGAAATAATACATCAGATTGAAGAAAGAGGATATGAGTATGTAAGGAGGTTAGCATATGCTCAAAACTTATCTTAAAGAGTTAAGAGAAAGAGCTCTAAAAGCGAAAAATAAACCAGCATTATTGGGCCCAGATATAGATTTAGAACCTTACATGAGGACTATAAGGGATGTTCAGGTTGAGGATTTAGATGATCTTCCCGACGAAATAAAAGAGAATATTCTTTATTCTGGAATAACCCCATCTGAGGAAGAAAGAGCAGGAACTTATTTCCAAATAAACCATAGTGTGGTCTATGAAAAATTGAAAGAAACCTATAAAGGTAAATTAGAGATAATGTCTATCCAAGAAGCCCTTGAAAAATATGACTGGTTAGAAAACTATTACGGAAGACTCGTTTCACCAGATACTGATAAATATACAGCATGGGCTGAAATTCTTCCTACTGGAGGTTACTTTATAAGGGTATTCGCTAATCAGAAAGTTGAATATCCTGTACAATCCTGCTTATACATAAAAGAAGGAAATATAAGTCAAAATGTACACAATATAATAATAGTAGAAGAAAACGCTGAAGTTTTTGTAACTACAGGATGTCTAACTCACTTAAAAAATCAGCCTGGAATCCACATAGGGATATCAGAGTTCTTTGTTAAAAAGGGTGGTAAGCTCTATTTTACTATGATTCACAACTGGTCAGAAGAATTTCATGTAAGACCAAGAACCGTAGTGCTTGTGGAAGAAGGTGGATTGTTTATTAATAATTACATAAGCTTAAAACCGGTAAAATCCATTCAAAGCTATCCCACAATATATGTAAAGGAGAATGCTATAGCAAGACTCTACAGCATCATATATGGTAGAAAAGATTCTTATATTGATCTTGGTGGAAGAATAGTATTTGAAGGTGAAAATTCAAAAGGAGAAATAGTCTCAAGGATAATCGCCGATGATTCATCACAGGTATATAGTAGAAGTGAACTCATAGGAAAAGCAAAAGGCTCAAAAGGTTTCTTAGACTGCAGAGGTATAATCTTAAATAAAAATGCTAAAATAGTTGCAATACCCATTCTTGATGCCCAACATCCAGAAAGCGAACTCTCTCACGAAGCAGCTATAGGTCCAATAAATGAAGAAGAGATAGAATATTTAACCACTCGTGGTTTTGACAAAGATGAAGCAATGTCCACCATAACACGTGGTTTCTTAAATCTTGAAATACCTGGTCTTCCTAAGGTTGCAAAGGAACAAATCAGCAATACAGTAGCACAATTAGAGAAAGCTGGGCTATAATATGAATAAATGGAAGAAAGCTTTAAAGAGATTCTTAAAGAAAAAGTTAACGAGTTGAATCTAAAACTTGATCCCCTTCAAGAGGAGAAATTCTATTTATATTACAAAGCCTTAAAGGAATGGAATAGGAAAATAAATCTTACTTCTCTTGAAGGGGAAGAGGAAATTATTTTAAAACATTTTGTTGATTCCCTTGCTTGTATTATCCCTATAAAAGATGAAAATATAGAAAAAATAATAGATATTGGAACAGGAGCAGGATTTCCTGGTATACCACTAAAAATCTATAATGAGAAATACAAGCTAACCCTTTTAGAATCTCAAAAGAAAAAAGTCTTATTCTTAGAAGAGATAACAAAAATACTAAAACTCTCTAATGTAGAAATTATTTGGGATAGAGCTGAAAACCTAGGGAAAAATCCTAAATACAGAGAAAATTTTGATTTAGCCCTTGCAAGAGGAGTTGCCAAGCCCCATGTAGTTTTAGAATATGCTATACCCTTTGTAAAGATTGGTGGGATATTCCTAGGACAAGCAACACCAAACAATATTACAGAATGGGAAAATACAAAAAGGACTATTGAAATATTAGGGGGAGAAATTGAAGAAAAACTTGAGGTAAATTTTGATAATATCACAAGAATTTTTCTCAAAATAAGGAAGAAAAACAATACCCCAGAAAAATACCCTCGAAGACCAGGCATTCCTGAAAAAAGACCCCTTATTATGTAGAATCTTTATTGATATTGATGAATTAATTAACTAAAATATTTAAGTTAAGAATTTCTTATCTGAAGGAGGAAAAGTATTTTATGACAAGAGAGATAAGAGAAGTAAAAACAGAAAAAGAAAAAAAAGACTTCATAATGCTTCCTTTTGAGCTTTATAAAAATGACCCCCACTGGGTCCCCCCTTTAATCTCAGAGATGAAAAGAATAATAAATGGATCTGGGAGTTTACTTTTTCAAAGCGGACCCTATGCCCTTTTCAATGCTTATGAAAATGGAAAAGTAGTAGGAAGAATAGCAGTAGGGATAGATGAAAAAATGAATAGACTAAGAAATAAAACTGAAGGCTATATTACCCTTTTTGAAAGTATAAATAGTAAAGAAGTAGCTTTCTCTCTTTTAGATACAGCTCAAAATTGGCTCAAAGAGAGAAACATGACAAAAATGGTAGGACCTGTTTCTCCTACCAATGGAGATGATTATAGAGGAATGTTAGTAGAAAATTTTGAAGATCCACCTGTTATATATACCACCTATAATCCTCCTTATTATGTTGACTTTTTTAAAGAATATGGATTTGAGCCGGAACATACCTTTGTTGCCTTTAAATACGACTTAAAAAGACTTCCTCTTGATGAATCCATAAGAGTAATTGAGTATGCAAAGAAAAGATATAATTTCTACACCAGAAAGGCAGATTACTCCAAAATCCCAGACGAGGCAAGAATATTGCAGAAAATATTAGAAAGATCCCTCATACCCCTTGAATATGATTATCTTATTCCCCCTACAGAAGAGGAAATGCTCACTTTAGCAAAGGACTTAGTTAAATTTATACCTGCCGAATTTGTACAACTGGCTTTTTCGGGAGAAAGTCCAGTTGGTTTCGCAGTGGCAATGCCAGACTATAATCAAGTACTTAAAAGATTAAATGGAAGATTGTTTCCCTTAGGATGGCTGAAGTTTTTATGGTATAAAAACAAAATAAACAGAGCAAGGGTATTTTTACTCTTTGTGATCCCTGAATTCCAATCTAAAGGTGTTCCTGCAGCATTATTTATTGAACTATTAAGATATGCCAGAGAAAAGGGATACGTGTTTGCAGAAGGGTCCACTATAAATATAAACAATACAAAGATGTGTCGTGAGGCTGAAGGAGTAGGTGGAGTACTTTATAAAAAATTTGTAATATTTAAAAAAGAAATAGTATAGAGGAAAGGGGGTGTTAAAACAAAATTTTTCTTGACTTTATTCCTTCTTCTCGTATACTTATATAGAACTTATATTAATTAAATAAAAAAACAAAAAGAAAGGGAGTAATAGGACCTATGAGTACGGAGAATAAAAAGAAACTCTCAATGGAAGAGTGTGAGGCCTTATCAGATATCTTTAAGTCACTCTCAAGTTATGTAAGAATCCACATTCTTTGTGCTCTTTCCGACGGTGAGAAAAGTGCAGGAGAAATAGCAAAAATAATTAATGCATCCTTTGCAAATACATCTCAAAACTTAAAAGATCTTTATAATTTAGGACTTCTCAAGAAAAGACGCGTAGGACAATTTGTCTACTATTCCTTAGCCGATGATTCCGTCTTAGAACTATTAGAGTTAGTAAGAAAAATTAGGTTCAAAGCTACAAAGAGTTAAAAAAATAAAGGGGGGGATCAAAATCCCCCCTAAAAATTTTTACCTTAGAATCTTATAGAACCTGAAATCGATCCTGCAACAGGAGCCATAACTTGAGGATCTATTGCAATTGCTGCGTCAGCTTGAATAAGAAGAACATTTAATCCTAAACCAAGGGTGTAAAGTTGAGGTTGGAAATTAGTATTAAGTACTGCTCCGCCCCTTGCTGTTAATACAAAGAATAGAGGTTGTTCTATACCAAACCTATAGGAAAGAGGAGTAAAGGTCTTATCAAGATCGGCATCCACAGAAACCCTGGTACCAAGCACTGGAACCTTTACAAATACACCTGCCTTTAAAGACATGTCTGGTAAAACTACATCTATAGGAGTAGGAGTTTCAGAATAAGGAGTAACTGTGGAGTATGTAGGATTACCAGTTGAATCCAAATAATAATATCCTTTTTCATATCCAAAAGTTTCCTTGCCTTCTAATGGTATAGCATAAACATCCTTTACTACTATTCCTGCTGCCACAAAAGGTGAAAATCTTACGTAGGTTCCAAGATCAAAAGACACATATCTTTGTTCTATTAAATCAAATTTTCTTTCATAATAATCATTCTCATTTGGTCCTCCAGTTAAAGTAGCCTCCGCCACTCCAGTTTGGGTTGCCTTTGTACTTATAGAAGTATCCACATAATACTCATTCACTGCCCTAACATTAGCACCAAAATTTACTTTTAATCCCAAAAGGTCAATAGCAGGAATTGCAACAGTAAGAGCACCGTTAGCTTTTACATTTGCATCAAGGGATACTTGCCCTTCTAATTGCAAATCCGCAGAAGGATCACTTGCAGTATACTTATAGTAGTAAGCATCTACATCTCCATCTCCAAACAAAGTTAAGCCAAGCTTACTTATACCAAGATGTAAGTATCCAGCTGAGGACAATTTAAAAGAAAGTTCTCCATCAGGAGGTTCACTATTATTCTGGAGAAGTTGTAAATACTTTACAAAAACGTTAATAAAATTTTGCTCATCAAGGGGGGCAATTCCAAAACCAAATTTAAAAGCTAATCTTGAGTATTCCCCCATTAGTGCTGGATTGTAAATAGCAGAGGTTGGAGAATCTGCAAGAGCTGTCATAGCACCAGCCATACCCATTGCCATTGGATCATACAAAAGATCTTTATAGCTAAAAGTAGTATTTGCAGCATAGGATATACTCATCAAGAAAATCGCCAAGATCAATAGGGGAAGAAATCTTTTTTTCATAAGCCTCTCACCTCACAATTTCAAATTTCTTTTTTCCACACTTTCATTATACCTCTTACAGCTGAAATAAAAAAGTGATGTAGCTCACTTTTTATGATATAATGAACCTAAAAAGAATATAACATAATTGTTACACCTTGGAGGAAGAATATGGAGAGGAGAAGAATATACATGCAAGGAAATGATCCATTTGGAGGTCAAATATTTAGAATAGTAGATTGTTTTTATAGGGAAGGGTCGAGGTTTTCAATGCAATGGGGAGCATGGGTTCCCAGAGTAGATGTATATGAAACGGACGATAAAATTGTAGTACTTGTAGAAATTGCAGGGGTGAGAAAAGAAGATATAGATTTAACCTTCCATGAAGGAAAACTAATATTAAGAGGTACAAGACAAGAACACTATGTATCAGACCCTGCAATATACTACCAAATGGAGATAAACTTTGGTCCCTTTGAGAGGATAATACCACTACCCACAGATGTGGATGCTGAAAAGGCAGAGGCGGTGTATAAAGATGGTTTTCTGGAGATTATTCTCCCCAAAAAGTAAAGAAAGGAGGGAAAATATGCAAGAAAAAGAACTCAATCAGACTCAAGATATACCAGAAATTCTCCCTATACTCCCTCTAAGAGAGACGGTAGTTTATCCTCAAATGCTTATACCCCTTATTGTGGGAAGAGAAAAGAGCATAAAGCTTGTTGAAGATGCTCTTGCAGGAAATAAACTAATTGGAATGTGTATGCAAAAAACCCCAATAGAGGATCCTACTCCTGATGATATTCATAGAATAGGAACTGTAGGAATTATTGTTAGAAGTTTAAAGTTTCCAGATAATACATTAAGACTTTTTGTACAAGGACTACAAAGAATAAGGGTTGTGGAGTTTATAGAAACGGAACCTTATTTTAAGGCAAAAGTTGAAGTTATTGAAGAAAAGGTTGAAAAAACCGTTGAAATAGAAGGAATGATGAGGAACCTTCTTAATCTCTTCCAAAAAATGGCATCACTGATACCCCAATTCCCTGAAGAACTATTAATCAATGCTATGAATATACAAGAGCCAGGAAGACTTGCAGATTTTATAGCCTTTAATACCAACCTAAATATTAACGAAAAGCAAGAGATTCTTGAGACCATAGATATTAAAGAGAGATTACAGAAGGTAACCTACTATCTAACAAGAGAATTAGAAATTCTTGAAATAGCTAATAAAATTCAAAATGAAGTAAAGAATGAAATAGAAAAAAGCCAAAAAGAATACTTCCTAAGACAACAGATGAAAGCAATACAAAAAGAGCTTGGGGAAATAGATCCAAGAGAAATGGAAATAAACGAATTAAGACAAAAACTCCAGGAAGCAAAGCTTCCACCAGAAGCTATGAAAGAAGCAGAAAGAGAATTAGAAAGGCTTGCCTTAATGCCTCCTGGCTCTGCGGAGTATACAGTAACCAGAACCTACCTTGACTGGCTTATAAGCCTTCCTTGGGCAAAATCCACTGAAGATAATTTAGATATAAAAAGGGCAGAAGAGATATTAAACGAAGATCATTATGATTTAGAGAAAGTAAAAGAAAGGATCTTAGAATACTTAGCTGTAAGAAAACTTAAAAGTGACATGAAAGGACCAATACTATGCTTTGTAGGACCACCAGGCGTTGGAAAAACCTCTCTTGGAAAGTCTATCGCCAGGGCTCTTGGTAGAAAGTTTGTAAGAATCTCCCTTGGAGGAATAAGAGATGAAGCTGAAATAAGGGGACATAGAAGAACTTATGTTGGAGCTCTTCCTGGAAGAATTATACAGGGTATGAGAAAAGCGGAATCAAATAATCCTGTATTTATGCTTGACGAAATAGACAAATTGGGCTCTGATTTTAGAGGAGATCCTGCTGCAGCTTTATTAGAGGTATTAGATCCTGAGCAAAATAATGCCTTTGTAGATAACTACTTAGGGGTACCTTTTGACCTTTCAAAGGTCATGTTTATAGCAACAGCTAATGTGCTTTACACTATACCTCCTGCATTACTTGACAGAATGGAAGTTATAGAACTTCCTGGATACACAGAATATCAAAAAATGGGAATAGCCAAAGGATTCCTCATACCAAGACAACTTAAAGAACATGGTCTTGAAAATGAACAAATAGAGTTCACCGATGACGCTATAAGAAAAATCATAAGGGAATATACTCGAGAAGCAGGGGTAAGAAATTTAGAAAGAGAAATAGCCAGCATAATCAGAAAAATAGCAAAGGGAATAGCAGAAGGAAGTATAACTGAGAAGGTCTTAGTCAAGGCAGAAGATATCTCTAAGTATTTAGGTCCAGAAATATACACTTTTGGTATGAAGGGAGAAAAAGATGAAATAGGTGTTGCCACAGGACTCGCATGGACAGAAGCAGGAGGAGATATCTTGTTTGTGGAAGCTCTTGTTGTAGAAGGGAAGGGAAATCTAATTCTTACAGGAAAATTAGGGGAAGTAATGCAAGAATCTGCAAAAACTGCTCTATCATATGTGAGATCAAGAATAAAGGATTTAAATGTAAGTTATGAATTGTTAGAAAAATCCGATATTCATGTACATGTTCCTTCAGGAGCAATTCCTAAAGATGGACCTTCTGCTGGAGTAACTATAGCCACAGCTATAGCCTCTGCCCTTACGAGAAAACCTGTCAAAAAAGATATTGGTATGACTGGAGAAATAACCTTAAGGGGCAAAGTCCTTCCCGTAGGAGGAATAAGAGAAAAGGTACTTGCTGCCCACAGAGCAGGACTTACAGCAGTAATAATGCCTAAGGAGAACAAAAAAGATTTAGAGGAAATCCCGGAAGAAGTGAAAAAAGAAATGACTTTTTACTTTGTGGAACATGCTGACGAGGTTCTTAATCTTGCCCTTTTGGAGGTGAGAGAGAGTGCTGAGCAAAGAAATCCTGAAAGAATTAGGTAACTTTTCCCTTCAGCCCTATCTTATAACTACTCTTTATCTAAATGTCTCACCTTTATCAAATCCTAAGGGTGAGTACAAAATTATATGGAAGGATCTGAAAAAGAATTTCCTTGAGTCTCTAAATTTGGAAGGAGAAATAAAAAAGTCGGTTTTATCTGATTTAGAGTATATAGAAAACCTCATTGATCAAGTTTCTTTTGGATCTGCAAACACTATTGTACTTATGAGCTGTAGTGCAAAGGATTGGAGATATCAAATTCCTCTTTATCCCATATTAAAAAACAAGTTAGTCATAGATAAAGATCCCTATACTCGTCCTCTTTCCTATCTTATTATTGCCAACAAACCATATTATTTAGTTGTTCTTTCAAGAGGCGATGCAAGGGTTTTTAAATACTTCATTGGAGAGATAAGAGAAGAAGGAGAAATAAAGGAAGAAATTCCCAAAAAGCATAAACAAGGGGGATGGGAAGCTTCAGATTGGCAAAGATGGCATGAAACTCATGTAATATGGCACTTCAAAGAGGTGGCTGAGTTCTTAGATAAAAAAATACAGGGAGAGGAAAAAATAGTATTAGGTACTACTTCTCCAAAAAATACTTCTGAATTTCTTGACGTATTACCAAAAAGACTTCATGAAAAAATCATAGGTGAAATACCTATTGAACTTGATTCTCCTATAAATGAAATTCTTGAAAAAACTCATAATATGATAGAAGCTCATGAAGAAAATGAAATAAATGATCTAATAGATCAGTTAATCGTAACTAACGCAAAAGGAAAAGAGGCAGTAATAGGACTTGAAGACGTAGCCCATGCGGTTCATCAAAAAAGAGTAAGAATGATTTTGGTCTACGACCAATTTGAACAACCAGGCTTCCAATGTCCATCATGCTCTTTTATGAGTCCTTACTTAGAAAATTGTCCCTATTGCAATGTAAAGATGGAAAAACGAGCAGATATAGTGGATGAATTAATAGAAGAGGCAATCATCAATAATTCAGAACTAAAGTACATTAAAAATAAAGAACTTGCAGAAAAAATTAAAAATATCGGGGCTTTTCTAAGATTTTAAAAAATAAGAAGGGGAAGAAAAATCTTCCCCTTCTTACAAATTAACCTGGTATAAAATCTTACATTCTCTCTGCTACGTATGCTGTTAAATCAGCTAATCTACAAGCATAGCCCCATTCGTTATCATACCAGGCAAACACTTTCACTAAGTTATTCCCAATAACTATTGTAGATGGTAAATCTACCACTGTAGAATATGTGGTACCTTTAAAGTCCATAGATACAAGTTCTTCCTCGGTTACTCCAAGAATTCCCTTCATTCTGCCCTCAGCTGCTTTCTTGAATGCCTCGTTTACCTCGTCAACGGTAACATTCTTTTGCAATAAACAGACAAGATCGGTAACTGATACTGTCGGAGTTGGAACTCTTAAAGCTACACCATGCATTTTTCCATCAAGTTCTGGAATAACTCTTCCAATGGCTTTTGCTGCACCTGTAGATGTAGGAATAATGTTTAAAGCTGCAGCCCTCGCTCTTCTTAGATCCTTATGAGGAAGATCTAAGATTCTCTGATCATTAGTATAGGAATGAACAGTAGTCATTAATCCTTTTTCAATCCCAAAATTATCAAGAAGTACTTTTGCCACAGGAGCTAAACTATTTGTGGTACAGGATGCATTAGAAATTATATGATGCTTTTCAGGATCATATTTTTCTTCATTCACCCCTAAAACAATAGTAATATCCTCACCTTTTGCTGGAGCAGAGATTATAACCTTTTTGGCTCCTCCAGAAGTCATATGTACTTTAGCTTTGTCTGCATCAGTGAAAAGACCTGTAGATTCTATGACTATGTCCACACCTAAATCTTTCCATGGTAAATTAGCAGGATCTTTCTCAGCAAAAACTCTAATTTCTTTTCCATCAATAATTATAGACTTATCAGTATATTTAACCTCTCCTTTATAAACTCCATAGTTAGAATCATATTTGAATAAATGGGCAAGAGTTTTAGTATCAGTAATATCATTTACTGCAACTACCTCTACTTTATCTCCATGCCTCTCAAAAAGAGCCTTTAAAACTTGTCTTCCTATTCTACCAAACCCATTAATACCCACTTTAACTGCCATAAGAACACCTCCTGAAATCGTTAAATTTTTCTTGAATTCAATCTACATTATATCACTTATATTCTTCTAAATTTGTTAAAATCTTTTTAAACTCACTTCTATACGTATAAACTCAATATCTTTCCTGGAACATACACTATCTTTTTAATCTCCTTATTATCTAAATACCTCTTAACGTTATCTCTCTCAAGAGCAAGTTTCAAAATTTCTTCCTGGGTAGCATCAGCATTCACATCAATTCTATCCCTCACCCTACCATTTATCTGTATAACTACCGTCACAACTTCTTCTTTTATCATTTCAGGATCATAAGAGGGCCATTTCTGCATATGTACACTATACTCATTTCCAAGCTCAACCCAGAGTTCTTCGGTTATATGAGGCACAAAGGGAGAAAGAAGTAAAATAGAAGTTCTAATTGCTTCTTCAAAAGCAGGAGTCCTTCCAAAGGATCTCTTATGTTCAAAGAGAAGATTAGTAAGCTCCATGATCGCTGCTATAGCGGTATTAAATTTGAAATTTTCAATATCTTCTGTAACCTTCTTAATAGTCTTATGAAGTTTTCTCTTAATTAACTTCTCTTGTTCTTCATCTATTTTAGGCTCTACCTCAGCATCCTCTAATACCAATCTCCAAAATCTATTTAAGAATCTATTTGCTCCTTCTACTCCTTCATCACTCCACTCAATATCTACTTCAGGGGGTGCTACAAAGAGAATAAAAAGTCTTGCGGTATCTGCCCCGTAATTTTCTACCATATAGTCTACAGAGACAATATTTCCTAAGGATTTGGACATGATTTGACCATCTTTATAAACCATACCTTGTGTAAATAATCTTTTGAAAGGCTCTCTTACTGGACTATACCCTGCATCGTATAAAACCTTTGTTATAAAACGAGAATACAAAAGATGCAAAATAGCATGTTCAATTCCACCTGTATATTGGTCTACGGGCATCCAATATTCGGCTTTATTCCTTGAAAAAGGCTCCTTATCATTGTGAGGGTCAGTATATCGGAAATAGTACCAAGAAGAATCCACAAAAGTTGCAAGAGTATCGGTCTCCCTTCTTGCAGGAGATCCACATTTAGGACATTTTGTGTTCACAAACTCCGGAACCTTTGCTAGAGGGCTTTCTCCAGTTCCCGTAGGTTCAAAATCAGAAAGTTCAGGAAGTTCTACTGGGAGATCCTCATAAGGTACCGGCACAATACCACAATTAGGACAATATATTATAGGAATAGGAGCCCCCCAATATCTCTGTCTTGAAATAAGCCAATCTCTTAGTCTATACTGAACCTTTTTCTTTCCTATACCTAAATTTTCAAACTTTTCCACAATTAACTTCCAAAATTCAGAACTCTTCATCCCATTGTATTCGCCAGAATTTATCATTATTCCTTCCTCTTCATAGGGAAGTTCAGGAGCCTTATTGGGGTCAGGAGTAATGACTGGAATTATGGGAAGGTTGAATTTAACTGCAAAATCATAATCCCTTGAATCATGAGCAGGAACCGCCATTATAGCACCAGTACCATATGTAGCAAGAACATAATCTGCTACATATATAGGAATAGGTTGTTTAGTCAAAGGATGAATTGCATAACTTCCTGTAAAGACACCAGTTTTTTCCTTTTCTGATGTGAGCCTTTCAAGTTCGCTCTTATTCTTGGCTTGTCTTATGTACTCTCTTACCTTATCTAAATGTTCAGGAGTGGTTATTTTTTCTACCAATGGATGCTCAGGAGCAAGAACCACAAAAGTTACGCCATAAATGGTATCAGGTCTTGTAGTATATACATAAATTTTTTCATCCATACCTTGAACTTCAAAATAAAACTCAAGACCTTCTGATTTTCCTATCCAGTTTTTCTGCATTAACTTTACTTTTTCTGGCCAATGCTCTAAGGTATCCAGATCATTTAAAAGAGCTTCTGCGTATTCGGTGATTTTAAAAAACCATTGTTCAAACTCTCTCCTTTCCACAGGAGTTTTACATCTCCAACATCTTCCATCTATCACTTCCTCATTAGCAAGTACTGTCTTACAAGTAGGACACCAGTTAGCAGGAGCTTTTTTCCTATAAGCAAGCCCTCGCTCATAAAGCTTTAAAAATATCCATTGAGTCCACTTATAATAATCAGGAGCACAAGCAGTAACTTCTCTATCCCAGTCATAAACTACGCCCATTTTAAAAAGTTGTTCTTTCATCCTTGCAATATTCCTATAGGTCCATTCCTTAGGATGAACTTTATTTTTTATAGCAGCATTCTCAGCAGGCTGTCCAAAAGCATCCCATCCCATGGGATTTAGCACATTATATCCCTTCATGGTGTAATACCTTGCCACCACATCTCCAATGGTATAATTTCTCATATGTCCCATATGAAGATCTCCAGAAGGATAGGGAAACATAACAAGAGTATAATACTTTTGTTTATCTGATCTTTCAGTTACATGATATAGCTTATCCTCATTCCACTTCTTCTGCCATTTAGGCTCTATTTCCTGTGGATTATATCTCTTCATCCTTCTATCCCTCTCCTTTTCTTCAAAAATTTCTTTAACTCCAATTATATAAAAGTATTTATTTAAAGACAATAAAAACAAGCCCTTCCCCTTGAGAAGGATTATACCTTCAAAAAACTTCTATCCAAGGAGAAGGGGCAAAAATTTACAAGATATTTACAATCCAAAGGACAAATAGGAATAAAATCTTCCTACCTCATTGGGATTAGGTGTTCCTTGCCATATAGGAAAAGCATATCCCATATAAAGATTTAATGGCAAATCAAAGAAAGTAATAAATTTATAGACAAACTCAAATCCAAGTCCTAAATTTAGTCCAGCCTTATCAATAGAGTTTATGTTATCCCATACTCCTCCAAATTCTAAATAAACATTTGTCTCAAGTCTATGTAATATAAAGAAATTAAAGAATTTCAACTCTAAATCTTTAGCTATAGGAATATTCCAATTTATAAAAGAAGCAAGTTTTACATTTCCATAATAATCTGAGGTCAAGGATTTGAAATCAGAAAGATTGACCCTTTCTTCCTCATCAGGATTACCACCTACATATCCCACCTTAGCTGTTATGTTAAGTGTACTCTGAGGAAAGATTAAGAAGTCTTTGCTCAAAACTCCGTCAACCCTATACATGTCAAAACCTACCCTTGAATATCCAGTCCTCAGAGAAAATTGACTTAATAAAGCCTTCTTATAATAGTCTGCAACCCTTGTTATGACAAAGTCAAAATATAATTTATTATTCAAAAGTTCATTATAGGACAAAGAAAAATTCAAAATATATGCCTTATCCCAATAATTATTACTTATGCCAAGGTCAAATTTTTTCCATATATTTTTGGTAAAGGAAAGCTTTCCTGCCCAAATATCAGGCTCCATAAAAACAAACTGCATGGTAAAATTATCATCCTTGGGGAAATTGCGAGTAAATATGAAATTTGCACCTCTATATCCATCCTGATAAAAACTTTCCAAAAGCAAATGAAAATTAAAAAGATCATAGAATTCTAAATGATAGGACGCATAGTTTATCTCAAAAGTAGAAAAATCAATGCTAAAACTCGGAACTAAATCATAATAAAATACATAAGCATCTAAAGGAATCTCTCTTTTAGAAGTAAAAATTATTTTTCTTGGGTACCAATTATTAACCCTATTAGCGTCAGGGATTTTTGAATCGGGATCAATCACTACCTTATCTATAGGAACATTGGTTTCAACTTCTAAAATCTTGCTAATTCCATCATATATAACTTTCTTCTCTTGTTTATCTTGAGTAAAAACTTTTACTTCACAAGGAATATTAATTTCTCCATTGTTTTTGATTTCAATCCTGTTTATATATTTTCCATCTTTGTATAAAGTTTTTATCCCTACTATCTCATAATCTACTTTTCCCTTTGAATAAAACCACTTTTTAAAGAACTCCGAAAGATCTTTTCCACTGTATTTTTCTAAATTGCTTTTTATTTCTTCGGTGGTAATTACCTTATTCTCATACTTTTCGTGCAAATTTTTAATATAATTATCAAAATTATCCTCCCCAAATTCATAAGCTAAAGCCCTCAAAGCAAGATAAGACTTATTATAGACTTTATCACTATAACCATTGGCACAGCTATTCCAAAAATCTTTTACTATTTCCTCATCCCAACCATCTCTTAAATAATAAATATAGGGAATTTCCACCATATACTCTCTTAAATTTAAATCACCTAAAAGATCATCTTTAATATAAGACAAAAAATAATCATCTTCCAAGTCAGGGAAAAGATTCCCTCCCTTTGCCCCATATTTTCTTTCAAAATAGGTTATGGAAAGATATTGAGCAAAACCTTCTGAAATCCAATTCTCTCTATCAAAATCTGTGCCTATGTCTATAGCCCACCAAAGATGAGCAATTTCATGAGCCAAGAGAAATTCATTTAATCTTTCCAAAATAAAAGGAGTTATTAAATCGGAAGAATTAAATGCACTCTTCCCAACTATAATCAAACCGTCGGAAGTCATACCATAAAGTCCATAAGTCTGTCCCTCAACTATATTTATTCTTTTATGTTTTGTTACTCCATAGAGTCTTGAATAATAGTCGTAAATCTCCCGAGCATAACTAGCAAAAATTCTTGCCTTATATTCTCTTCCTGGATAATGGTACACATAGATCTCAGGATATTTATCATCGTAAAGTTTATAAACCCTATATTCACTACTAATAGCCAATGGGAGAGATCTTCTTGGACTTGTATTTTTGCCTATAATTCTTTTCCAATCTCCAGCAACTTCTTCCTGAACTTCATCCATACCTACTGCTGCTTGATAACTCTTAGGAACTAAAAGCTCTAAATAAAAGTTAGCAGAAACTAATATTCCACCTTTATCCCAACCATTTTGAGTATGGGCAAGTTCATAGGGGAACCATCCAAATCGACATAAAAAGGCATTACTTGCGTATGCCATATCCCCAAAATAGGCTTCAGGAAATTTCGTTTCAAAATATATGACTAACCTAAACCTTTCTTTTGGAGCAAGACTCTTTGGAAGTTTCACCCTTAAATAATTATCTTTTAATGAATAATTCTGAGAAAGTATTTTACCTTCCTCAAGGGTATATTCTAAAGCTTTCCCGTTGTCATCTTCTACTCTATTTATTTTAGTATAGGCCGGATCAAACCCATTAACATATTGAGAATCCTGAATCACATTACTAATATATGGATTTTTCTCTTTGTAAAGATTCATGGGAAGATAAAAATATATTTCTTCTAAATCCTTTTGGGTATTATTCTCATAATCCACCTCTACCTTTCCACTTATCATCTTCTCTTTTGGAGAAAGTTGTGCATAAATCTTATAACTTGACTCTGCCCAGACTATATTTGAGACAAAAATTGCAATAAAAAAGGTTAATAAAATAAACTTCTTCATAGATTAAATCCCTCCAATCTTAGCTTTTTTTCCAAATCTCAATTTCATAGTAATCACTTGATCGGTAGAGAAAATTCTTGCAGCAATAAAAATCAGAATTATAAATACTATAAGCATGTAAAGAATCCCATAATAGACTATGTTATAATTTCCAAGGAGTATGTTTGAGGAAGCAATAAAAGGATGACTAAAAGGAATAGCATAAACCAACAGCTTTACAGGTAAAGAAAGGGAATTTATATCGGTGAAAAGGGAAAGAAAATAGGGAATCATTATAAGAATAATGATAGGAAAAGAAAAACCCTGAGCACTTCTCAAATCTTCCGATAAAACCCCCAAAATCGTAGATAAAGCTAAAGCGTTAAGAATAGCTAAAAATAAAGATAATCCAAGAAGGAGATAACCATAAGGAGTAAAGGAAATCCCAAGCTTGGTAATGATATCACTACTTAATCTATTTATATCAACTCCTCCTGTTATGCCAGAGAAAAAGGATCTATAACCCAACATGTATACACCTGCAGAGATCAGTCCCACAATTCCAGCTCCAGCCATCTTTGCCACCACAATATACCTTCTACTTACAGGTACTGTAAGTAGGGTCTCAAGGGTTTTATCTTGCTTTTCAAGAGCAATAGCCGAAAGGACCATTTGAGAAGCATAAGTTATGACAAGCATAAGCACAATGGGTATAAAAACCGATTGAGAGTAGACGAAATTCATAACTTCAGAAGAAGAAGCCTCAGCAATTCTATCCTTTATGATCACAAACTCTTTGCTTTTTATAGGATTTTTAATACTTTCAGGATTCAAGTTAGGAAATTTGGCTTTTAAGAAATTATTAGACACATAATTATTTATGGAATTTATTATATTATTAACAATAGAACTCCCCACAGTACTTCCCATAGAAAAGCTCTTTATAAAGGAGTAAAATTCAACCTCTGTAGATTGAAAACTGGAAACTTTATCTCCGAAGCCCCTTGGAATTATCAAAAGAAAATTTAAGTTTTTCATCCTTGCATAATCAATGGCAAGGTTTTTATCTTCTCTCTGAATTTCCTTATTTATAAGATTAACTCTAAAACCGCCAACAGATAAATTATTCAAAAGCTCCTTAGAAAAATCAGTTTTATCCAAATCCAATACATATACATCTCTTAATTGAACCGACTTTTTAATCTCACTTTTAGTCAAACTCCCCAGAAAATTAAAAAGGATAATTGTAAAAATAAGAGAAATTATCAATTGCAAAGTAACGAGTTCTCTAATTTCTTTCTTAAGAAGGTTTGTAAACTTCTTCATTGTACTACCCTCCTAAATACCTCTTCTAAATTTTTTGCAGAATACTTTTCTTTTAATTCTTCCGCTGTCCCCACCTCAAGTATCCTTCCTTTATCAATCAAGGCTACCCTATCTGATAGAAACTCAATCTCAAGCATATTGTGAGAAGAAAGAAGTACAGATGTTCCCTCCTTTACATATTCCCTAATAATCTCCCTAATCTCAAGAGCGTTCATAACATCAAGACCTGAAGTGGGTTCGTCAAGAATAGCAAGAGCAGGTTTTGTCATTAAAGCTCTTGCAAGAAGAAGTTTCCTTATCATTCCTTTACTATAAGTTCCAATCTTATCACTTAATCTATCCGAAAGTCCACTTATTTCCTTTGCTCTATTAATAAAAATTTCTACATCCCTTTCATTTTTTGCATAAAAAGTTGCCATAAATCTCAAATACTCAAGCCCTCTCATATTTTTATATGCACCTGCTTCTTCGGGAAGGTAAGAAATATTCTCCCTTACAAAATCTGCGTGCTCCTTAAGATTTTTCCCCATAAAAACTACATTACCTTCGGAAGGAGTAAGAAGAGTAGCAACAATTCTCAAAGTAGTAGTTTTTCCAGCACCATTAGGACCAATAAGAGCAAAAACCTCTCCTTTTTTAACCTCAAAGCTTACTCCCTTTAAAGCCTCAATCTTGCCATAGGATTTTTTAAGGTCCTCAACCTGCAATATGGTTTCCAAAATAAATCACCCCCATTAATCTAAATTTTTTAATTTTTTATATCACTGAAATTTTAAACCAATATTAACAAGTTTAATAATAATACTGTATTAGATACATAACACACTATAACAAAAAACAAAAATTATGTCAAGGAAATAAAAATTGCAAATTTTTTGCAAATATGGTATTTTAATTATGGAAATCAAAATGAAAAATTTTTGCAGGTAAAGAAATGAGTTTAAAAGAGAGCTTAAAAGAAAGAGGAATAAGATTAAGTAAACCAAGACTTATGGTTCTTGAGTTTTTCGAAAATAATCCCTCAGGACATTTTTCTATAAATGAAATCTATGAAAATCTTAAAAAACAGAGTAAAAACATCTCTTTTACATCGGTCTACAGGACTTGTAAACTCCTTGAAAGACTTGGATATATAAAGGCCATAACCTTTGAAGAGAGACATGTACGTTATGAATCCAATTCAAAGCCTCATCTTCATATTCAATGCATTTACTGCGGAAAAAGGGAAGAAAGAGAATTTAAAAATTGGAACGAAATACTAAAAATATTACCTGTAGACGAAAAAGAGTATTTAATCACATCTTGTAATATAAACATTTTAGGAGTATGTAAAGAATGCAAAGAAAAAATCAACAAAAAGGAGGAATAATCATTGATTAAAAAACTTATAGAAATGAATAAAGGACAAAAAGGAAGAGTAGTTGCTATACGTGGAGGAAGAGGTAAAATTTTAAGGCTTGCAGAAATGGGCATAACCCCAGGAGAAGAGGTAATTCTACTTCAGAAATCTTTAGGACCTGTTATTATCAAAGTAAAAGATACAAATCTTGCCCTTGGCAAAGGTCTTGCTGAAAGCATCTTAGTGGAGGTTGGGGAGAATGGAAAAAATTAAAATAAGGGTTGCTCTCGCTGGGAATCCAAATGTGGGAAAAAGCACTGTTTTTAATCAATTAACAGGGTTAAATCAGCACACAGGAAATTGGCCTGGAAAAACCGTAGAAAAGAAAGTAGGATATGTGGAAAAAGATCATTACATATTGGAAATAACTGATCTCCCCGGTATATATAGTTTGACTGCAAATACCTTAGAAGAGTTAATATCTCGGGAATTCATTGTAAAAGAAAAACCTGACATAGTTATACTTATTGTGGATGCTTCAGCCCTTGAAAGAAATCTTTATCTCTTATTACAGTTAAGAGAACTTATTCCCAATATCATTATAGGTCTCAACATGTTAGATATCCTAAAAGCAAAAAGATATAAATTAGATGTAAAAAAATTAGAAGAGAGATTGAACATACCAATTATTCCAATGATCGCTTCAAGGGGAATAGGAATTGATGAACTTATCAATAAAGTTATTGAAGTATATGAAAAGGACAACTTAGATCCAACAAAAATTGATTATGGGGAGTTAGAAGAAGATATTAATAAGATTGAAAGTATTTTGCCAGAAAACTTAGAAGATTATCCAAAAAGATGGATAGCTCTAAAGCTTCTTGAAAGCGATCCTATAATAACTGATCTCTGCAAAAAGAAATTAAAAAGAGAAGATTGGGAAAAAATAAAAGAACTTATTGAGAAAAATGAGAGTAATCCTATAAGAGTTGCCACTGCAAGATACAATTTTATCAAAAAAATTTTAGAGGGAGTTTTAGAAAAACCAGAGAAACAAGCCATATCTTGGACTGAAAAATTAGATGAGTACTTTACTCATCCTGTATGGGGTAGTTTCTTAGCTATATTAATTGTGGCATTAATTTTTTATCTAACCTTTACTTTAAATAACTTCTTAGCAGAACCTGTCAAGAATGTATTAGACTTTATGGGAGACAAACTTTCTTCACTTTTAGTCTTCTTACCTAATTGGTGGAGAGATTTACTTATAGAAGGAGTATGGCAAGGAATTGCTACTATACTGTCTTTTACCCCTTTAATTACTTTTTTCTTTTTCTTTCTTGCTCTGCTTGAAGACTCAGGATATTTGGCTCGCTTAGCCTTTGTGTCCGACAGATTAATGCATATCTTAGGATTACATGGAAAGTCTCTAATTCCTTTAGTGATAAGTTTTGGTTGTAATGTCCCAGGGGTCATGGCTACGAGAACCTTAGAAGATGAAAAAGATAGAATACTATTAATAATCTTAGATTCCTTTATACCATGTGTCCCAAGAATACTTGTAGCTTCTTTTTTCCTAAGTATATTCTTTCCTAAGCAAGCATTTTTTCTTCTTATACTCTTATATCTCATAAGTTTTATATCTATCTTTATTAGTGGAAAAATCCTAAGGACAAAAGTATTAAAAACGTCCTTCAATCCTTTACTCATGGAGCTTCCTATATATAAAATTCCAAATCCAAAATTGGTACTTCTTTATATTTGGGATAAAATAAAACATTTTCTTGTAAGAGCAGGAACCGTTATGGCTTTCCTTTCGGCTATTATATGGATTTTATCCCATTATCCAACAGGAGATATTCAAAACTCAATTCTCGCAGAAATTAGTAGATTCTTTTCTCTGTTTATGAAACCCCTGGGTTTTAATTGGGAACTTACTACGGGACTTCTCTCTGGATTTGTCGCTAAAGAAGCAACCCTTTCCACCTTAAGTGCCATTTATGGGGTAAGTGGGAGTGAACTTGGAAAGATCCTTTTAGAAAATATTACCCCTATAGCGGCTTTTAGCTTTATAGTCTTCCAACTTCTATATATTCCATGTGCTTCCACAGTAGCTACCATATACCAAGAGACAAAATCTATTAAATGGACCCTTTTCTCTATGGGTTATTCTCTAATGTATGCCTATGTTTTTACTTTTATTCTTCACCAAATCTTGTCCATTATAGGGATATTGTGATTGAAAAAGTAATAAATTATTTAAAGGATTCAAACTATATAGTAGATGTTAAAAAACTGAAGAAGGACCTCTCCCTTTCTGATGAAGAATGGGATTTAATCCTTCTTCAGTTAAGAGATTTAGGCTATATAAAGGAAATTAATAAATTAGATCCAAGCAGTTGTAAAAATTGTCCTTATACTAAAGTCTGCTCTCAACAATGTCTTCAATCTGAGATCTTATATTTTGAATTACCTCATAAGGATCAGGACTCTGAGTAATAGGACGTCCTATTACAAGATAGTCAGAACCCCTTTCTAAAGCTTCTCTTGGAGTCATAATTCTTTGCTGATCGTCGGTTTTTTCCTTAGTAAGTCTAATACCAGGAGTAACAATCAACATTGGTCTTTTTAAGTTATTTCTTAAAAGCTCAATCTCCCAAGGAGAAGCAATAACTCCATCAAGGCCTGTTTCCTGAGCAAGTTGAGCAAGAAAAAGGACTTGTTCGGGCAAAGATCTTGAAATTCCCCAGCTTCTTCTTAAGGTTTCTTCATTGAAACTAGTTAAAACAGTAACCCCAAGAAGATAAGGATATTCAGTCTTATTGGATTCTTTATATTGAGAAACCAACTTTACAGATTCTCTAAGCATCTCCTCTCCACCAAGAATATGTAGAGTAACCATAAAAGGTTCAAGAGCTAAAAGTCTATCAAGGGTTCTTACCACTGTATTAGGTATATCAAAGAGTTTCAGATCTATAAATACATTTGTTCCCATTTCTTTCAAAGCTTTTACTATATGAGGACCTGCTACTGAAAAAAGTTCAAGCCCTACTTTAAAATTCTTGATATAGGGAACTAACTTCTCTGCAATTTCTAATGCCCTTTTCTCCTCAGGAAAATCAAGAGCAACTATAATAGGATCATATTTCCTCATCACTTATCAACCTCCTCATGATTTTTATGAGCAATCCCAATTAAGTCAACAACTTTTTCCTCTTTAAAATAGTTTTGAACTTCCTTTACAATCTTCTCTCCAATCCAAGGGTCTCTAAAATTTGCAGATCCAATTTGAACAAGAGAGGCACCTGCAAAAATATACTCAAGAACATCTGTAAAATTCACTATTCCTCCACAGCCCACAATTGGAAGAATATTTTCTTCATATAGTTCCCAAACATATCTTAATACAATTGGTTTTATCGCCGGACCAGAATATCCTGCAAAAATTCTTTTAAAAACTGGTTCTCTTTTCTTCCAATCAATCGCGAGTCCTAAAAAGGTATTGAACACTACTACTGCTTCTCCTCCAGCACTCCTTACCGCTTTTGCAACTCCAATTATATCTTTTGCCTGAGGAGTTAATTTCACCCATACTGGTTTGTCTACTATATTTACCACATTTTTAGTGATCTCCTTTACCATCTCACTATCAATTCCAAAGAGCATCCCACCACCTTCCACATTGGGGCAAGACAGATTAATTTCAATTCCAGAAATTTTACACTCTCTTAAGACTCTCGCAATCTCGTAGTACTCTTCTTTTTTTTCTCCAGCAATACTCACTATTACATTAGTATTTAATTTTTCAAGAAAAGGAATTTCCTCTTCAAGAAACTTATCCAATCCAGCATTTTCAAGACCTATAGAGTTCAAAATACCAGCATAACTTTCCCAAATTCGTGGATTAGGATTTCCTTCCCTTGGATTTATAGTGATACTTTTTGTTACAAATCCCCCCAATATGTTGATATCATAAAACTTGTTAATTTCTTTACCATTACCACAGGTTCCTGAAGCGAGAAGAATTGGATTCTTAAAAGTCAAACTTCCAACCTTTACCTGTACTTTACTCATTAAAAACTACCTCCGTTCCACAAAAAACAGGTCCATCCTTACAAACATGCAAAAGTCTATTCTTTCCTCTAACAGCACAAGAAAGGCATATTCCAAAACCACACCCCATTCTTTCTTCTAAGGAAAGATAAACTTTTTCTTTATCTTTTACTTTTTTCATTAAAATCTCTAACATCTTAGAAGGTCCACAAGAGATTATTTTTTCAAAATTATCCAGATTCTCAGGAATAAAATCAAGGATTTTTCCTTTATATCCTAAGGAGGAGTCTTCCGATGAGATGACAAATTCTCTACTGTAATTTTTAAAGTCTACATAAACCTCTTCAAGAACAAAGGATGAAAAACCTATAAACGTATAGAAATTAACTTGGTCTTTGTAAAAATTCACAAGAAAATTTAAAGGAGCTATCCCAACTCCTCCCCCTACAATAAGAACATTTTCCCTTTCCTTCAATTTAGGAAAAGAGTTCCCAAGGGGCAGCAAAATACTTATTTCTTCACCTTCTCTCTTTCTACTTAAAATCTCTGTTCCTCTTCCTACAACTTGATACAAGAAATAGTACTTATTACCAATTTTTTTAAAAAGGCTCATAGGTCTTCTTAGAAAGGGATCATATCCATCTTCAATTCTTAGCATAGCAAACTGCCCTGGGTAAATTTCTCCTACATCTTCTGCCTCTAAACTCAGAATATAAATATTGTTTCCAACCTTTTTATTAAAAACTATTTCTCCTACTATATCCTTTACCATAAAATCTTCCCTTCTCTGTAAACTAAACGTCCTTCTACGAAAGTCATGACAGGCCAGCCTTTTAATCTCCATCCATGGAACGGAGTATTCTTACCTTTTGAAAAGAATTTTTCCTTATCTACTTCTTTCTCGGAAAGATCTATAATAGTAAGATTGGCAGGGACACTTTCCTCTAAAGGAATATAAGGCAAATTCAAAATTTTACAAGGATTGTAACTCATCTTTTTAAAAAGTTTTGAGAGAGGAATCTTTCTTTCATAATATCCGTAAGTAATAACTAAGGGTATAGCTGTTTCTAAACCTGATATCCCATACTCTGCAAGTCCATATTCTACCATCTTATCGTCCAAATGGTGGGGTGCATGATCTGTAGCTATTACATCAATAAGATCATTCTTTATACCTTCCCATAAGGCTTCCTGATCTTCCTTAGTTCTCAAAGGAGGATTCATTTTAGTATTTGTATCATAGTTCATTTCCTTTACAGCATCTTCAGTAAGAACTAAATGATGAGGTGTTACTTCACAAGTAATATTTGCTCCATGCTCCTTTCCCCACTTTATCATGTCCAAACTTTGCCAACAAGAAATATGAGCAATATGTAATCTTCCTCCCGTTAAGGCGGAAAGAAAAACATCCCTTGCCACTATGCTTGCCTCAGCAACCCAAGGCATACCTTTAAAACCAAGAAGAGTTGATATCTTTCCAAAGTTTACATTACCCTCTAATGTAAGATTCGTGTCTTCTGCATGCTCAATTATTGGTGCATTGAATATTTTTGAATACTCAAGAGCACATCTTAAAACCTCGCTGTTCATCACACAACTCCCATCATCCGAAAAGCCTTTTGCACCTGCCATAAACATATCTCCCATCTCGGATATTTCTTTTCCTTCTCTTCCTTTTGTAATAGTTCCTATAGGATATACTCGTGAAAGTCCAACAATATCTGCTTTTTCATAGATAAATCTCACCATTTCTTTGTTATCAATAGGCGGATTAGTATTAGGCATACAACAAATAGCAGTAAATCCTCCAGCAACAGCAGCTTTACTTCCCGATTCTATAGTCTCCTTCCACTCATAGCCAGGTTCTCTAAGATGTACATGAATATCCACAAGAGTCGGTACTACAATTTTATCTTTTCCATCTATAACCTCCACATTTCCGTTGATATCTAAGCCTTTACCAATTCTTTTTATTATTCCATCTTCTATATAGAGATCTCCAATTTCTTCTTTGTCTTTTTCAGGATAAACAAGAGTTATATTTTTAAACAGGATTTTCATCACTTTTCCCTCCTAACATAAGGTAAAGAAGAGCCATTCTAACTGCAACTCCATTTGTAACTTGTTCATTTATAACCGAAATAAGGCTATCTGCAACTTCGGAAGATATCTCAACCCCTCTATTCATAGGACCAGGATGCATCACAAGGACATCTTTTTTTGCCTTTTTTATCCTTTCTTGATTAATTCCATAAAACATATGGTATTCACGTAAAGTAGGAAATAGTCCCCTTTTTTGTCTCTCTAACTGGAGTCTTAAGACATAAATTATATCAGCATCTTCTATTGCCTCATTTAGATCATAGGTAACCTTAACATTAAGGTTTTCTATATATGGAGGTATTAAGGTAGGAGGACCACAAAGGATCACATTGCTTCCTAACTTATTCCAAGCATAGATGTTAGATCTTGCAACCCTACTATGAAATATGTCCCCCACTATGGCTATCTTTAAACCCTCAAGCTTTCCCTTCTTTTCGTATACTGTAAAAACGTCTAAAAGAGCTTGGGTAGGATGCTCATGCATGCCATCACCTGCATTGATAACTCCAGCCTTTATATTCTTCGCAATAAAAGAAGGCACACCCGAAGCGCTGTGCCTAATGATAAATAAATCAATTCCCATAGCTTCTAAGGTTTTGACAGTGTCAAGAAGACTTTCTCCCTTCTGCACACTACTTGTGGCTGTAGCAATACTCACAGTATCTGCACTTAAATATTTGGCAGCAAGTTCAAAAGATGATCTTGTCCTCGTACTTGGCTCATAAAAAAGGGTACATATAGTTCTTCCCCTTAATGTGGGAACTTTTTTAATAGGTCTTTTCAAAATATCCTTCATACTTACAGCAGTCTCAATTACTACTTCAATCTCCTCCCTTGAAAGCTCCTCTATACCTATAAGATCTTTTCTCTTCCACATACTTAGTCCTCCTTCCATTCCCCAATAACTACCTCATCTACCCCGTCTATCTCTTCAAGTCTTACCTCAATTTGTTCTTTTCGAGAAGTAGGAACATTCTTTCCCACATAGTCAGCCCTTATGGGAAGCTCTCTGTGTCCTCTATCCACCAAAACAGCAAGCTGAACTGTTTTGGGCCTCCCTATATCCATAAGAGCATCAAGAGCAGATCTTACTGTCCTTCCTGTGTAAAGTACATCATCCACTAAAATCACATCTTTATTTTCAATGGGAAAATCTATTTCGGTCTTTCCAACTTTAGGCTGTTCCAAGCGGAGATTAAGATCATCTCTATAAAGGGTAATATCAAGACTTCCCACAGGAACCTCTATATCTTCAATCTCTTTCAAAAACTGTTGAAGTCTTTGTGCAAGAGGAACCCCTCTCCTTCTTATTCCAATAAGAACTACATTACTAATTCCCTTATTTCTTTCCACTATTTCATGAGCAATTCTCCTTAAGGCTCTTTTTATGGCTTCTTTATCCATTATCTTTGCCTTCTCTTGAAAATACATACTTTTTCCTCCTTTCATAGGCATAAAAAAGGCGGGTATACCCACTTTCATGGATATACCCGCCTTATTTACCTTAACTATATATCTTTTAATCAATTTTCCTCCTTCTTAGCCTCACTGGGCTAAATTAAAGGAACCATAGTATTATAAATGGATAAAAATTTTATGTCAAATTAAAAAAGCAGAGGTTATAAAAATTATCATACCTCTTTAATTCTTGTAGTGTTCTGAAGTAATTCCAATCCGGTAAATTTTTCTTTTAAAATAGATGCAAAAATTGCTAAGGTTTTATGTATCCCAAAAGTTGGATCAGGATCGTCAGAATCGTGAATAGAGATTTTTAAAACCTCTTTTTTTAAACTAATATCTAAAAAAAATCTCTGTCTAAAAGATCCCTCTACACATACTATATCTGCTATTATACTCTCTTCATTATAATAAAAATCTAAAACTTTAATTAAGGCGTTTTTATCTCTGTATATTAAACCTTTCGGCAAAATAGATAATATATCTTTAATAAATTCACTACTTTTTTCTTTTTTAATTTTAAATTCCACAAGAGGCATATATAAATCCTCCTTAGATAAATTCAAAAGAGGATAATATTCCTTCACATACTCTGGAATCTCTATGTTTCCAGTCTTTTTGAAACCAATATAATAAATTGGAAGTCCTAAAGCAAGCCATTTTCTCGCATATTTCGTTTTATAATACTCAGGAAAATCCCTTCTTAAACCATGATCCCATAACGGAGAAAAATTATCAAACTTTTTTAAAAGACCCCATACACTCTTAGTATATTCCTCATTATCAGAGACAAAAATAAAAATACCTTCATTCTTTAATCTATCCGAAACCAAATAAATGAAGGGTTCATTTACCAATCTTCTCTCCTTATGAGATTTTTTATGCCATGGATCAGGAAAATTAATATAGACTCCAGAAAGAGTTTCAGATTTTACAAATTTACAAAGAAATTCACTTCCCTCAATCCTCATAAGTCTAATATTCTTCAAACCAGATCTCTTTACTCTACTTACAGCTTTTCTAAAAATCTCCTTAGAAACATCAATTCCTATAAAATTAGCATTTAGATTTTCCTTGGCCATATGGACAATAAATTCCCCATTTCCCATTCCTATCTCAAGAAAAATGGGATTCTCATTCTCAAAAACCTCTTTCCAGTCTAAGAAATAATTTGATTTTTGATTTAAGATCACAAATTCATCCACCAAAAACTATTTTATAATATCTTTATAAAGATTTAAAATGGAGGTGCCAATATGGAAACAAGAGAACCAGTAGTATTGGAAAATCAAGGACAAAAAATCTTTGGAGTTATACACATCCCTGAAAAGACACCTGCACCCTTTGTCCTTTTCTGCCATGGATTTACAGGAACAAAAGTAGAACCCCATAGAATATTTGTAAAAACAGCAGAAGCATTGACAAGAGAAGGCATAGGAGCTTTACGTATTGATTTTAGAGGTTCAGGAGATAGTGAAGGATCCTTTAAAGACATGACTGTAGAAGGTGAAGTATCTGATGCCATGATTGCTATTGATTATTTGGCAAGAAGCAATTTAGTTGATAAAGAGAAAATAGGAATTCTTGGCCTTTCCATGGGAGGTGCAGTAGCAAGTATAACCTCGGGAAGAAATTCTCTAATTAAATCCTGTGTACTTTGGTCTGCAGTATGCCATTTTGACATCTTCTTTAACAGATCCCCTGAGGAAGTTTCAAGAATTAAAGATTATGGAGATTTTATTGATCTTGGAGGAAACCCAGTAGGAAAGGAGTTTTTAAGCGAAATAGTAAACATAAAGCCTCTTGAGGAGATAAAGAAAAGAAGTATACCTGTTCTTATAATTCATGGAGGTGGAGATATAGTAGTGCCAATACAACATGCATACGATTACTTTAACGGGTTAAAGGATACTCATAAAGTAAAACTTGAGATTATAGAAAATGCAGATCACACCTTTAATTCCATTGAATGGGAGGAAAAAGTTATTGAAAAAACTATAAAATGGTTTAAAGAGACGTTATAAAAGAAAGGGTGGAAAATTTTCCACCCTTCTAAAATTTATTTACTTTTTTACATATTTTTCTGGATCTTTATCAAATTCTATCTTACAAGCCTTATTACAAAAATAATACTTTTTCCCTTTATACTCAGAAACTGCAGGTGGGTTCCTCTCATCTACCTCCATTCCACAAACAGGATCCTTTGCCATTTTTGTCATCTCCTTTACCAATCTAATAATCTTCTTTCTCCTTCAATCTTTTTAATCTCTGTTATATCTTGAGTAACTTCAAGAGTACCAAGGTAATTTCCATCTTCATCTCTTACTGCAAAATACCTTATATAAATTAACCTCCCATTCACATTTATCCAAAAGTCTGCATGATCTTTTGTACCCTTTTTAAACTCATCAAGTATCTTTTCTACTATATGCACGCTTTTCTGTGGATGACATTGTTGGACTTTTCTCCCAATAACTGCCCTTGTCCTTACAAAAATTCTATCCTTAGTTTCGTTAAAATACTTGACTTCATCATTTTTGTCTACAAAAGTTATATCTACTGGCAAAGTGTTTAAAACTGCTTTAAGCTCAGCTAAGGTAAAACTTCCTGAAGGAAGTCTCATTTTGTCTTCAACTTGAACAGAAACTTCTTTTTTTCTTTCCACAGGAGTTAAAACTTCTGGGGGAGTAAAACAACAATATCCTATCTCATCAAATTGAATTCTTATATCTCTCCATTCCTCTTCTGTTATTACATGAAGCCCCATAGGAAAAAGGATGTTATTCTCTTTATAAAAATGAGAAGACATAGTATCTCCAAGTTCAACTGCTTTATATAGCAAAGTATTTACAAAATTCTCAAAAGAAAAACCTTGAAAGCTCTCAACCATGTTAAAGATTTCCTTTTTAATACTTCTAATTTTATCATGATCCATCCACATTATTGCAGGAGGTTCTGTTATACCATGCTTTTCCAAATAGGGAAACAAAACATTTTCCTCTCTCAGATAGTGTTTTTCAGCCTCTTTAAAATGGTCCACTATATCTATTATCTCCTGTAGCTTATCTTCACCCTCTTCAAAATCCCCAGCCAATTTCAGCTCTTCAACAGCTTTCTTTAATCTTTCTGAGAACTCTATAAGCTTCTTGTGCTCCGACATCAATATAGTTACAGGATGCCCTGCTTGCGAATCCACTTTATCCTTTTCCAAGGCCTCCTCAAAAACCTTGAGATGTATTTCACATAGCCTCATTACTTCCTCTCTTGGCATTCCTTCTTGTATTAATTCCTGTTCTATTTCCGCTATTTCTGTAGTAGTTACACTACCAAAGATATCTTTAAACCGGGTCTTTAACTTTTCAGGATCTTCTCCTTTGTGGATCTTTCTTATCAACTCTTTTAACATTTCTTTTCTTTCTTTCCTTAGTCCAAAAACCTCACTCATAAAACTCCTCCTTTCAATCAAAATTAAGACAATAGACCTCTTAATTTTTCGTATTCCTCTTTATAAGGTAGAAAAATATTCCAAATACAAAAACCCAAAATATTAAACCCACAAACATCATAAAGGGACCTCCCAAAAACCATGGGGTACCCCAAAAGGGAAATCCAAAATACCAACACATCACTTACACCTCCTTTATATAGATACCTTAAATTTTTTTAACCTTAGAGAATTTGTCACTACAAACACAGAACTAAAAGCCATTGCTATCCCTGCAAACATAGGATTTAATAAAACCCCAAAGAAGGGGTAAAGAGCTCCACTTGCTATAGGAATTCCAATAATGTTATATATGAAAGCCCAAAACAAATTCCACTTAATGGTTTTAAAGGTTTTTTCTGTAAGTTCTAATGCTCTTAAAACCCCCCTCAAATCACCATTCACAAGGACTATATCTCCCGACTCAATAGCAATATCAGTGCCACTTCCCATCGCAATACCAAGATCTGCCCTTGCAAGAGCAGGAGCATCATTAATTCCATCTCCTACCATAACTACTTTTCTACACTTCTTTATTATCCTAGAAAGTAAAGTTTCTTGTCCTATTCTATTGGCTTTTATCTTTATTACAGCATTAATATTTATGGTTCCTTCGTAGACCTCATCGCCAACTTTCTTCTCCTTTGTTGTACTTTCTCCCGTCAACATGGATTCGTCGATATAAGAAGTACCATCTATTATTTCCCCATCTACAGGTATTCTCATGGAAGGTTTTATCAAAATTATATCTCCTTTTAATATCTCCTCTACAGGAATAGCAACAAAATCTTCACCTCTTTTAACAAAAGCAACCTCAGGTTTTAAAGATAAGAGTCTATTAATAACCTGAGAGGTTTTACTTTTAGCTCTCTTCTCTAAAAACTTGCCTAAAAGAACAAAAAGTAATAATTATTGCAGAACTATCATAATAAACTTCAGGCTTTATATTAGTTTCACTAAAAATTGAAGGAAAGAAAGTACTTAATACGCTGTAAACATATGCGGAAGTGGTGCCTAAAGAAACCAAGGTATTCATGTCAAAGAACTTATGTCTAATTGCTAAATAGGCATTTTTATAAAAAGGATAACCACCATAAAACTGAATAGGTGTAGTTAAAAGGAACAAAAAGACAGGCTTCAATTTAAAAACCATACTTCCTAAGAATACTGGTATAGCCAATATTACGCTTATAAGGAATCTTCTTTTAATATCTTCTAACTCTTTTTCTTTCGCTTCTTCAATTGTTGTTTCCTTTCCATGACCATCAACCATCAGAATATAACCAAGATCTTCAATAATTTTCTTAATATCCTTAATGCTAATCAAAGTAGGAACATATTCCACAAATACTTTCTCTTTTGCAAAGTCTACATTGACATCTATTATCCCTAAGGCTTCAATCAACTCACGCTCTATTTTCTTTGCACAATTCACACAACTCATCCCCAAAACAGGAAATTACACTTTTGAAGTAATAAGTCCATAACCTATGTCCTCAATCCTTTCTTTTATAATTTTTAAGTTAATCTCATCACTAAAAGTTATTTCAGCCCTCTCAAGGAGAAATTCACTTTTACATCTGCTATCTCTCCAACTTCCTTCAAGGCATTCTCGATTCTCAAAGCACAACTCATTCCAGATATGGGCAGTTCAACTTTCTTCAATTTTCGCTACCTCCTTTCTTTTTTATTTTATACCAATTTAGTATAAATTAACAACCAAAAAAATTATTTTTTTAATATTAAAATTTCCTGTTTTACTTCCTCAAAAACCAAATCTCTATTGTCTTGAGTTAAATAATAAACTTTTCCGTATTTTTTAAACTCTTTTACAAAATCTCTATGAAGAGATGCGACAATATTTAGCTTATCATTCTCCATAATTTTATGAATTTTCTCCTTAAACCTCTCAGAGAAAAATTCCATTTTTCCAATTTCATCAATTATATATACCTCAGCCTCTATACAAAAAATCCTATCCATAACATTTTCTAAAGCCGCTATATCAAGGAAATATTTACCAAATTTATAAGGTGTTTCCTTATAGATAGAGGCAAAGTTTAATCTCTGATTATCTCCTAAGGTTATAAGATCAAATCCTATTCTAAATCTATTTTCTCTTACTTCCTCAGTGATAAAGCCACAAACAACTATACTCTTCTCCCTACAAAAGTTGTATATCTTCTTCAGTAAAGTCGTCTTTCCAACTCCCGGTTGTCCTGTAATAAATATTTTCATCATCTTACGATTCCCCATTGAATCTTTAAGTTTTTGTATTATATCATAAAAGAGCTATGTATATTACTATTGATCTTGGAACAACAAATATAAAGATTATAATTTGGAGTGAAGAGGGGAAAATTTTAAAAAAAGAATCTATAAACACACCTATAGAAAGAGATAAAACCATTAATCCTCTTAGATTGATAAATACAATAGAGGAAATTACTGAAAAATTTAAGAGAAAATATAAAAATAGAATAACGGGTATTTCCACAGGAGGAATGGCAGAATCAGGTTTACTTATTGATAAAAAAGGAAGGCCTCTAACTCCTGTTTATACTTGGCTCGACCATCGAGGAGGAGAAGAACTTAAAATCCTTAAAAAACTAAGTAGGGAAAGAATCTTTGAGATTACAGGTTTAAAAATTAATCCTAAGTATTCCTTAGCAAAAATTCTGTGGCTTAAAAAACACTATAAAGATCTATGGAGAAATTCTTATAAATGGTTAAACGTCATAGACTTTATAAATTATCACTTTACAGGAAAACCTATTACAGACTACTCTCTTGCAAGCAGAATGCTTCTTTTTGATATAAGGAACAAAAAATGGTCAGAGGAAATATTAAATCTGTGTGAAATTCCTATGGAAAAACTTCCAGAAGTAAAGCCAGCAGGAAGCATTATAGAAGAGAAAGAACAAATATACGTTTTAGGAGGACATGATCATCCTATAGGTAGCCTAACTTTGGATCTCTCTAAAACTCTTTATGATTCTTGGGGTACAGCAGAAGCCATTTTAGCGCACACTAAGGAGCCTATGCTTATAGAATCTATAAAAGAATTAGGCTATTCTGTGGGTTGCATTTGGAATAATCTTTATTATGTAATAGCAGGAATACCATATTCGGGAGGAATAACGAAATGGACAAAAGAAAAGTTAAAGCTTAGTTTTAAAGTCAAAACAGAAAAATCATCAAAGATCTTATTCTTCCCCTACTTAATGGGAAAGGAAAATAGAAACTCAAAGATTATAAAAGCATTTTTTTATGGGATTGATTTAAATACCTCTTTAAAAGATATAGGGCAGGCCATTTGGGAAGGAGTATTTTTTGAAACTAAAACCATTATTGAAAGTTTAAAAAAGAATTTTGAGATTAAAAAAATCATAGTCTCTGGTGGAATGACAAGATATAAATCTCTCCTACAACTCAAAGCCAACATAATAAATATGCCTCTTCATATCTCAAAAGAAAAAGAATTAACATCTAAAGGCTTAGCTTTACTAATCTCAAAAGCTTTAAACAAAGAATTAGAAAACTTTAAAGAGAAAAGTTTCTTAACTATATACTCCCAAAATAAAGAGGAATTTGAAAAGGTATATTTCGAATATAAAAAAATAAGAGACCTGCTGGGACTGTAATCCCAGCAGGTCTATCTTTTTAATTATTTTAATCCCTCTAAAACAGCATTTATTGCAGCTTCAAACTTAGGTTTCAAAGCCTTTATAGATTTTGCTGGATTTGCTGTGTCAATTTGGTCCATTAATTCGCTAAATCCTGGAATCCCAGCAGCAGGATTTATAACTGTCCTTGTTGCTGCATCCATTAAAATATCATACACCTCTTTTCCTCCGACCCTCTCAATCTGATTCTTGACAATCAATTCTTTCTCTTTGTCCGTTGGCATCAACATCCACAAAAGATATAAAGCAGCAAGCTCAGGATCCTTTGAAGAAGAAGCTATTGCCCAAGCAGAATCATCACCCTCATCAGCACTCTTCTTATTAGTATCAGGACCCTTTGGGAATGGAACCATGCCTAACTTTTTACCGAGAGCATTTCTCATATTAGAAATATCCCATGGACCCCAATAATCCATACAGGTGATGCCCTTTTGGAATCTCCCCTGAGGATCAGTCCACCAATCCGCAGGTCTCATCTTGTATTTTGCATCCATTTCATAAACAGCTTGAAATGCTTTATAGGCTTTTGGATTGTCAAGATTAAATACTGGTCTTCCACCCACATATTTTATAGGCATAACATCGTTAGTCCAAAGAAATGGAGCATACGTTCTCCAACTTGCATAAGCATATTGGTCTATTTTTCCATCACCATTAGTATCTTGAGTAAGCTGTTTACCTAAATTGAAAAAGGTCTCCCATGTCCATTTACCTTGTTTATAAAGTTCAAGAGGATCGGGTAGTCCTGCCATTTCAAATTTCTCTTTATTATAGTAAAGTATGTATGGGAATACATTATCGTTGTAGATATTAGTTACCGCATAAATCTGACCTCTCCAAGTAAAGTAATCAAGAATAGGTTTTCTAAAGCCTACAGCATTGTAAAGATCTTTATTATTGAAGTCAATATACCTATTTAAAGGAAGGAGCATCTTTTTCATCATCCAAGTAGGTTTTTGCCTACTATCAATATAAACAATATCACAACCAGAACCTGAAAGTATTGCAGCTGTCTGTTTCTCAACCTTAGTCTCCCAAGTTACATAAACTATTTTTACTTTTGCTCCTGTTATTTTTTCAAATTCTTCTCTTGCTTCTTTTGGTGATCTTACATCAGGAATACTACTCTTTTCTTCTTCAGGCCAATGTTGCCATACATAAATGGTCTTCCCTCTATATTTCTGAGTATCAATATTGAGCACATAATTTCCCACCTTATACTGATAAACCCTCTGTCCAAATCCTGGAACAAAAGTTAAAAAAGCAAAAAACACCAAGAAAAAAATTACAAAAATTTTACTTTTAGCCATTTTAAAACCTCCTCCCTCAAGGTTAATTTAAGAGAGATTAAATTTTTCAAGACTAAATTTAACTCTATCAATCCCCCCTTTATTGTAAATATTTTCATTTGATTATACTAAATTTTATAATTTTTTATATGTATTCTCTAACACAATATTGCTACAAAATAGCATTATATTGTCTTAAATTACCTTAACAACTGTTTCAAGAGAAATTCCTGGGAAAAATTCAAAAATTATTTTAATATTCTTTATATTCTGATACTTTGATAGGTTCTCAAAAACGTGCTTCTTTACAACCACCTGAGAATCAACCACAGAAAAATCATCCCATCCTCTTAAATACGGTGTCCATGAATCTCTTATGGGTCTTCCTGTTTCTGCATCAAAAATTTTTATAGCACAAAGCTTTGTACCATTAAAAGCTATAATAAATCTTAAATCTATAGGAACCCCCCTTATAATATTAAAAGGTTTGTCAAGAAGCATGGGATCTTTATACTGTATTATACTTAAAGGATAGTCTGCACTTTCCGTAAACCTAAAGTTAAGGGTAGCCAATATACCATAATTTTGTGGTTTAACAATATTTTCTAAAAATTCCCTTTTAAGAATTACCTTGTCTGGAGACTCTTGAATATAATCTTTACCTTGCTGTAAAGTTTTTCCATTTAAATATATTCCAATCAAAGAATTTCCATTTAGTTCTATTTCTATATTCTCGTCCTTTATTTTATTTTCTCTAACATATAAGACCCCTGGATTTAAAAAAGCATTTCTTTTGCCATAAGAAGCATTTATAATAACTTTTATTGCTTGTTCATCTCTCCAAATCCTATTCCTACGATCATAATTCTCCCCATTATCCCAGTAAAAAGTTGCCATCTTGTACTTCTTAGCAACTCTAATAAGATTATCAAAATAGTACCATTCAGCAGGTTTATTACCATTAAAAAGCCCATATTCCCCAATGATAAAAGCGTAAGTAGGAAACTTTTCCTTTACAATTCTTATATCTTTATCCATCTGTTCCTTATCTCTCTCTGTGCCCCAGCTTTTTCTTCCCCACCAGTTAGCGGTAAAATCCCAGGGAGAGTAATAATGTATACCTATTATAATATTAGGATCCTTTGGAGGCACAAAATATTTTTCTGCTTTATATGTGTCAGTCCACAATGGAGGGACTACTACCAGTCTTTTATCATTATATCCTCCAGAATTTCTTATCACCTTTAAAATCCTTTCATTTACTTCATTTTGCAGAGCACCTGCCTCTTCCTCAGAAAATCCTTCATACGTTGGTTCATTAATAATCTCAAAAATTAGCTTTTCTGAATAATCCTTAAATCTGTCTGCTATTTGAAGCCACAATTTCTCAAGTTTATCAATCGTGGCTTCTTTGTCCGATTTCATCTCCTTACTCAGCCACCGCCAAGAGTCATGATGTACATTAATTATTACGTATAGATCCTTCCTTAGAGCCATATTTACTACTTCCTCTACTCTATTCATCCAATCTTCATCAACCCTATAATTTGGAGCAGGTCCCATATGATCAATCCATGTAACAGGAATTCTCACACTTTTGAAACCAGTTTTCTTTATATCCTCAAAAACATATTCCTCAGTCCTGGGATTTCCCCATGAAGTTTCATCAGGTATGGCATCTAAAGCATTACCCAGATTCCAACCAGGATCCATTTCTTCAATTGCCTTATGGGGATCTATATAATGGAAACTACCCTTATAGGTGATAGCATACAGTTTGCCTGACCCAAGACAGATAAGAATTAACAAAACTATAATTAATACTTCCTTCATTTAATTCACCTCAGTCTTTGACAAATTTAATATTATCTACATAGAGCACCGCTTTCCCTTCAGGAATGCCTGTTACTTCAATGCTCATTCCCCAAATTCTTTTCTTATCTACTGTTACAAAGGACTTTAAAGGAATAGAAACTTTTGTCCATTGAGTTGGAACCCCTCCCATTACGGTATACTTCTCAGAATAAAATTCCTTTCCATCTTTTTGTGCAGGAGCTTCCACAATGGTCACCAAAAGATTATAGTTGTCCAATTTTTCAGCCCTTATATAAAACTCAAGAGCTTTGTAATTGGAAAGATCTAAAATCTTATCCTTATCCTCAAAATTCCACTTAGCAAAGTTAATCCCCATTCCAGCCCACCAACTATTCCATACAAAATCTATTTTTAAACATTTCTTACCAGAATATGCTATACCTTCCATTTCCTCTACCTTGCAACCTTCTGGTGCAATCCAATATCCCAAAGCTGATAGATTAGTATTTTCAGTTTCTCCATCATAAATTACAATCTCCTTCACCGACTGAGAGAAAGATACCGTTAAGAGAAGTAAAGAGATTAAGCTTATTAAAACTACCTTCTTCATGGAAACACCTCCCAAAAAATTTTTTTATCCAACAATCCCTGTTCTCTCCACACTTTCCACAAAGAATCTCTGGGTAAATATATAAAAGATCAACATGGGCAAAATAACCAAAATAGCTCCAGCATACTGAGGAGGAAGTATTAATAAGGGATCAAAAATCTGTGTTCCTCCAGTAATTATTGCTCTAATATTGGCTAAATTAAGAGATAGAGTATATTTATCAAAATCTCCAATAAATACTGAGGGTTCAAAAACATCATTCCAATGCCAAACCAAAGAGAACAAAAAAACTGTCACAATAGCAGGAATAGAGTTGGGTACAAAAATTCTTAGATAAGTTTGAAATGGAGAAGCTCCATCCACATACGCAGCCTCTTCCAATTCCTTTGACATACCCCTAAAGAACTGTCTAAAAATATAAATAAAAAGTCCGCTTCTTAAACCACCTCCTAATATGGTAGGAAGAACTATTGGATAATAAGTATTTAAGAGATTTAAGGTTTCACCTTTAATTAACTTGATTAACCCAAGGATATCAAATCTTTGATAAAAGACATAAAGAGGAATTAGCAATACTTGAGGAGGAACCACTAAAGTGAATAGAATTAATGCAAAAATCAATTCCCTTTCCTTAAACTTGAATCTTGCAAGGCCATAACCAATCATAGAACAAGAAATAACATTAAAGATTGCAGGTAGAATAGAAATTATTAAGCTATTCTTAAAAGCATTTAAATAATTAAGAGACTCAAAAGCTTTCTTGAAATTTTCAAGAGTTGGATGCTTAGGTATCCATACTACTGTGGGATCAATTAAGTCTTCCCTACTTTTAAGAGCAGTACTCAACATAAACAGCACAGGGCGTAGCAATACGTAAGAAAGTCCAATAAAAAGCATAATTTTAAGAAGAGTTATAAACCACTTATATACTTTATTTTTAAATATCAATATAAGTTCTTCTTTTCCATATTTTCTGTATATACTCATGAATTTATATGCCTCCCTTTACTCGTTCATATAAAACACTCTCTTTGAGAGTGCCCACATAATAATTAAGAGAACTATACCAATGATGACAAAATAAAGCCAAGCTATCGCTGCACTATAACCATGATTCAATTGTCTGAAGGCGACTTCAAGGATATATCTTAAAACATCGTTACTATAATCTGTGAAAGAATCAATCACAGTATAAATTACATTTACCAAAATAATTGGAGATATCATAGGTAAAGTAACCTTCCAGAAAGTCTCCCAAGCGGTTGCTCCTTCTACATGAGCAACTTCGTAAAGGGATGTAGGTATAGACTGTAAACCGGCAAGAAATATTAGTATTTGAACCCCTGATTTCCATATAATCTCATATATTCGGTCAATGGCATTAATCACAGGCATTAAGAAAGGTATATTACCAGTTATTCTTATTAAGAAAAGTCTAAAGTCTATACCTCTCAAAAACGGAGAATTAGATAGAGCCATTCCAGCCTGAGCCCCCATAGTAAATTGTTCCATGGAATTGCTTTCAAGTACATAAAGTAAAGCTCCTGACATTACTACTACAGGTAAAAAGAAAATAGCTCTTACAAAAGTTCTTCCCCTGAATTTTTGGTTCAAAAGAATTGCTATGAAGAGAGAAAACATTATTATCAAAGGAATATTAACAAGCATATTCCCTATTTCGTTAGTTAAATACCTAACAAAGTTTGGATCTTCTCTAAGAGCTTTTATAAAATTTCTAAAACCTACAAAGATTAAATTATACCCTTCAGGAGAAACATCTAACTGACTAAAAGCAAAAATAATGGATTGAATAAAGGGCCAAGCAAAAAATATTAAAAAACCCAAAAGCCAAGGATATACAAAGAGCCTCCCAATCCTCGCCTGTCTTTGAGATAAGGTCCTTAACTTTTTTTCCTTCTTCATAACTTTTAATTCCTCCCTAATTCTTTCCTAAAAAGAAAACAAAATCTTCCCCTCTCACTATCTTTCCTTTATAACTGAATGGCTTATTGGTATAATTAACAATCACTTCTGTTCCATTTTCGTATTCGACCCTGTATACTCCTTCATATAACTTTTCATGATTTCTCATAGGCACGTCATATATATTCCTATATAAATCTTTAAGAGAGTTATATTCTTTTACTGCTTGGTCAATCCAATCTTTATAGTTGGAGCTAACCATCTCATTAAAAATACTCTTTTTGAAATAAGAAGAATCTTTAAAGATTAATGCATAATAAGGTAAAGCTCCGTACTCTATCATTCTAAGAAATTCTTTTTTCTGGCTCTCTCTTAAATTACCTGGCTTTCCACTATAAGGAACATATCCGTGTATGAGAAGTTGTAAAAGAGGCACACTTTCAGACTCGATAGCAAAATTACTGGAATCAAGAGGAATATCAAGAATCAAAGAGCCGTAAGGCAGGACATAAAAATTACCAGATGTAAAAACAAAGTTAAACTTATTCATATAGGTACTTAGATTTTCCTTCCACAAAGATGCAACCTCTTCCCTTGAAAGAAATTTAGGTCTTTTATTCTGAGAAGATATATAATCTCCCATTTTTTCCACTAAGACATTACTGAGATTATATTTTTCCAAATCTTTCAAAAAATTGTTAAGGTATATAGGAACCCTCTCAGGCAATACAGTAAACCAAGGATCATAGTCTCTATTTTTCTTCTTAACCACAGGATCCCACTTATACATAAAAGCAAGTCCATTATTCAAATATCTGTTAGCATCACGGGATGGAGAAAAGCCATTTCCTGGACTATGTACTTCTATAACTTCAGCAGTCAGAATTAAAGAAATATTGTTATTTTTACAGTATACTATTAACTTTTTAAACCCATTATTCCCTCCAAGCTTTGATTCTAACCTTATCCCATTTGTTATTTTGTTCATATATCCGCCAGATTGATAACCTTTGAGAACAAGATTTATATTTTTTATTCCTCTATTTCTGAATTCTTCAAGAATCTTAATAGTTTCATCAAAGGTAGTAAGAGGAAACAAATCTATCACAGGAACTCCTGCTTTCGTTGTTTTTATGTTGATACTGTTAATAATTACAAGATTAAAAGGAACCTCCGAGACATTATTTATCCTTTTGTTGAGATATCCATTTTTAAGAAGATAATTTCTGTAGGTCCTAATCATAAAAGAATAGTCAATATCTTTACCAGTAAACAAGAAATAGTTCACTACTATATCTTTCTTAATAGTGTAGGGAGAAAACTTATTAACAAGAACATCTACAACCTCTCCAGCCTGTCCAGTAGACGCTTCTCTCTCATAAAGCAAGAATTTATGAATCCTTCTATAGTCAAAGATTGGAAAAACTCTAAAATAGGAGGTAGCATTACCAGCCATATAACAAGCTATATTTGAATCAAAATCACCAGATTCTATTACCCCTAAGATTCCAAGATCATTCCTTTTAGCTCCAAATATAGGGAGTCTAATTCCTTCGGTCTTTGGAGGCATATCATAAAGAGGTAAGCCAAAATCGTAACCATACACGGGAAGTTCAAAACCTCTCTCATTTCCAACTTTATGGTCAAACCTAACAAGAGCACCAGATCCGTCAGGAACAATTAAATATCCATTATCCTTTTTACTCCCATAAGTAAAATATGGGAGAACCCATATTCTATTTATTTTAAGATCTCCTTCCTCTTTTATTGAATCTATAGGGATTCTTACTTTAAAACCTGCCTCAGTTAAAATAAACTCAATAGCAATAGTGACTCCTTGAGTAGAAAATTCATAATCTATCCTTATACCATCCTTAATATTCTTATATTTAAAATTTCCTCTCATAACTCCAAGGGCATAAGTGTTATAAATAGAAATTTTTGCCTCCTCGTCTGCCATCTCAAGAACCAAATGAGAGGGAATACTGAATTTAGTTACCCCCATAGAAAAATCTCCTTCCCAATCCTTAGGAAACTGGTTAAAGATCTTTCCCGTCACCTTATCCTTTATGGCTACTTCAGCAGTTTTTTCATTAAACAACATAATGTATCTACTATTCTCAGAAACAGTTTTATATTCGCCATTTTGCCCATAAAGAGGAATAATTAGAAGTATGATAGACAATAAAATCAATAACTTTACTCGCATCTTTCCACCTCTCAACCAACCATGTACTTAATTTCTAGATAAACTATGTAAATAAATCTTATAAACTGCTGAAAGGTTGCAAAAAATACCATACCTATAAACATGGCAAAGACTATACCTACAAGAGTAATAAGAGAAGTTCCTAAAGCCTTACTTAAAGAGTATTCCTGAAGCTCCATCATACCCGCAAAAATTACCCACAAAGTCCAAAGACTTCCAATAGTATCAAAGAGGTAATAAAAAGCAGACTCTTCCAATGTAAATACATGGCTTAGCAAGGTCTGAGGTAAATAAATTAAAGCTAACGGAAATAAACTATAAACCGTCATTATAAAAATCTCTCTTATTTTTGCCTTACCATCCATAATAGTAGTAACTGCCCAATTTATAATTACCCACGCAAGAATAGGAATCAAGACCCTTCCTACTTCAAGAAATATGTTCAATTCTTCTGGTCTATAAGGGTTAAAATGAAAAGCAGTCATAAGTCTTTTAACAATAAATGCAATAATAACAAAAATAAGAAGTATCACTGAAGCATTAAAAGATTCTCTTCTCCTTTTTAATTCATAAAATCCCTCAAAGGGATGAAAAATCACATAAAAAGCAAACATTACAGCATCAAATAATGGATGTTTTTTAGCATAATTTCTATAATAATCAGCTATTTTTCTTCCTAAAAACCTTATTATCAAATAAAGAGCAAGTATAAAAAGTAAGAAAGAGTTCATTATCTTTGAGAAGTTTCTTCTCATATATTCTACTCTAAAACCTCTAAGAGCCTTAGAATAACCCTCAGGATAAAAACCGAGCCTAAAGTTTATCATGGCTTCCCTATATTTTTCTTCATGCAAGAAATTTTTTCCAATACCAATGTACGCAAGATCATAATTTGCATCCATTTTTACAACTTCACTCCATACCTCAGCTGCCTTTCCATAATAACCGTCTACATAGAAAGAATTTGCTTTCAAAACAAGGCTTCCAAATAAGGTAGGTCTAAATACTGTTATAGTTCCTTTATTCTCATCTAGAATAAATACCTTCCCACCATAAAGGTCTATAGCTGTTGGAAATTGAAAAGTTCCCATTTGATTTCCTATATCCCCTGAAACAAAAAGAAAATCTCCAAGATTGTTATACACAAAAAATCTTCCTACTCTACCATCAAGAACATAAATGTTTCCTGAATCATCTACAGCAATATCTGCAATTTCTCCTCTTACTGTGAAACCAAAATAGAGATCTCCATACATATTACCAGTACGACCTTCATGCTTTATTATGTTATCTCCAAGAGCATTTAATCTTTTTATTTGATCATACCAGGCTCTAACGCAACCATAAATAAACCCATCTTTATCAGCAGTTACATTTCTATATTCGATAGGTATAAAAAGCATTAGCTGTGCTCTCTGTCTCCTTGTAAGAACTCTTCGCCAAAAAAGTTCTACAGGATTTACTTCAACTCTATTACTTCCAAAGAATCTCTCAAAATTTCCTTTTGGACTAAATTGAATCAAACCCTCTACTACATTTTCGGCCACCACATATACTCTTCCCAAATTATCCACCGCTACCTTTTTGGGGATATACACAAAATCCCTTTTTATCACTTCTCCCACAGGCTTTCCTATAACCATATAAAGATTTCTATCTCTATTTAGAATCACAATTCGGGAATTTTGAGAGTCAGCAATATAGAGTTTTCCATCACGGGTAATAAAAAGCCCCGTTGGAGCTTTGAAAAAGTCCTTTTTACCATTGTTTACAAAATCTTTTATAATCTCTTTTAACCTATAGTTCTTATCTATTACAACTATTCTATTATTTCCTGTATCTGCTATATAAATGTCCCCATTAGTTTTATCTATAAAAAGGTCTTCTGGAGCTGAAAAAGAAAGATCCGGCTTTACACTTTCTCCTGAGATTATTCTTTCAGGTTCAAATCCAGGAAGAGAAGGTACAGGTCTTCGTCTCTCATTGTATATATATGTATAGTAAGGGATTCCTGCAAAAGCAATATTCATTAAGAATAGTAGCAAAAATAATTTTATAATTCTTCTTCTCATACACATTACTCCTTAATTCCAGCAGACTTCATAGTCTCCACCACATTACTCTGGGTTAATATGAAGATTATCAATGAAGGAAGCATCATAAGAACTGCGGCAGCTGCAGCAGCCCCAGCTCTAACAAATCCTCCTTGTTGTATGTAAGTCAATGCCAAAGAAAAAGGCTTCATAGCCTCATTGTGTAGATATAAGGCAGGAGTATAAGTATCATTCCAAGTGTCCCTAAAGGTAAATAATATTAGAGTGAGCCAAGCAGGTTTTACATTTGGCATAACCACATGCCACCATATTCTGAATTCATTAGCTCCGTCTATTCTTGCAGATTCTATATAAGAGTCGGGTATTTGTTCCATGAACTGTTTCATTAAAAATAGCCCTAAAGTGGCACCTATATATGGAAGAATTAAGGCGAAATAAGTATCTAAAAGTCCTAATTTTGCCATAATTATGAATCTCGGTATATTAGTCACATATCCTGAAAACATTAAGGAAAAGATAACTAAATTAAACAAAAATTTACTTCCAGGAAATCTGTGCTTTGCCAGAGGATAGGCTGCCATAGATGCTATTATTACATGTCCTAAAGTACTAAGAAAACTGATAAATACGCTATTAAAAAGATATCTTGAGAAAGGAACAAAAGAATTACTCATCAAATAAAATAGATCAGAGAAATTTTTCAGAGTGGGCCTTCTCACAAAGAGTCTTGGGGGAAATAAAAAAAGTTCATCAAGAGGCTTAAAAGCATTCATTATTGAATAAACTAATGGTAAAGCCATAAATATTGCTACCACCGTGAGTACAATTATTACAATCATATTTCCCCAAAGGGATCTATTTATCCTCCTATTCATTTTAAACCCAAAACCTCCTTACCACATTAATCAGGCCTTATTATCTTTCTAACACCCTGGTTAATAGCAACAGTAATTAAGAATAAAATTACAGCAATAGCAGAAGCATACCCCATCTCATATCTTATGCTCCCATAATCCCACATGTGAAGTACAATAGTATGAGCAGAATAGAGAGGACTTGGAAAACCTATAAGTTGGGCTGAGATATCCGCGACTGCAAAAGAAGAAGTAACTTGCATTATGGCTCCAAAAATAAGTTGAGGCTTCATAGAAGGAAGAGTTATATACCAAAGTTCTTGCCATCTATTCCTTATACCATCCACAGCAGCAGCCTCATACAAAGACTTGTCAATAGTTTGAAATCCAGCTATAAAGGCAAGAAAACTGGTACCAAGACTCATCCATAGTTGTATAACCATCAAAACATATAAATTAATTCTAGAATCCTGAAGCCAATAGATAGGCTCTTTTATTATTCCAAGATTCATTAAAAACCCATTTAAAAGACCATACACATCCCCAGAAAAAATGTAAGTCCAGATAAAAAATATTGCTGAGGATAAGGCAGGAGCATAATACAAAAGAGTTAAAACAGCTCTAATCCTTGGTGGGAGCTCATTTATCAACCATGCAAAGAAAAGACAAGCAAAATAACTTAAAGGACCTGTTATAAGAGCGAATTTAAAAGTGTTTTGAAGAGCAATAAGAAATACATCGTCCTCTAAAAATAGACGTTTATAATTGTTCCAACCAATAAACTTAGGCACTTGAATTATGTTATAATTAGTAAAACTCAACACAGCCCCCACTATTACAGGAATAACCACAAAAGTAAAAAACAGAGTAAAATATGGCAAAAGCAAAAAGTAGGATTCTTTATTTTTCTTCACTTCTTTCCATAAATCCCTAAATTTTTCCCTCATTTTTTATCCCCCAAATCAATCTTTTGCAAGCTCTAAACCAAATTCTTCTCTCTTCCTATCAATCTCTTTGTTAATCTCTCTTGTGTATTTTTCTATTGCCTCTCTTGGAATTTCACCAAGCATAACCACCTCTCTAAAGGCATTGTCTAAATGTCTTGAAACATAATAACTTCCAGGAACATTAGGAATTTCTTTTAAATATTTCCATTGAGTAGAGAGGATTTTGTAATCTGAAGAAGGCCATGGCAAATAACTCATGGCCTCTATATTGGCAGTATTGTACCTGGCTCCCGCTCCAAGAACTGCTTCAAGTTCTCTACCAAATCTTGCCTGAACATCAGTAGAGACCCACCACTTAACAAATTCCCATGCCTCTTTAAGCTTCTTAGTCTGAGCAAAAATCAATATGGCATTTCCACCTCCAGCTACACTTCTGTCAATTGAACCATCATTTTTTCTTCTTCCGGGAACAGGAGCAATTCCCCAAAGACCACTTATTTCAGGAGCAGCAACTTTAAATTGGTTATACATAGTATATGGACCAATTCCCAATGGCATTTCTCCTGTTCTAAAACGGTTGAAGAAATCATAATAAAGAGGAATACCATAAAGTACATACAAATTGGTCCATTCTTTAAATGCTGTCACACCCTCTTCATTATTAAGAACACATCTTTTGCCATCTTCAGTGTAATATCTTCCACCTCTCTGAAGAAGAAGCATGTTAAAAATATCAAAACTTGTACCACCTGTTCCCGCTGCAAACTGTAAGTTATAACTCTGCAGTTTAGCAATGGTTTCATAAAGTTCTTCCCAAGTATTGGGAATTTCAATATTTAAACGTCCCAATATATCAGCTCTATAAAACATTATGGGAAAATCTTGAGTCATAGGAAGTCCGTAAACTTTTCCACCAAAGCTATAAGGAACAAGAGCGTAAGGAGCAAACTGCTTCTTTACCTCCTCAAAACCAGATAATTTTGAAATGTCCACAAGAGCTCCTCTTATCCCATAATCTACAGCAAGCCCTCTTGGGACATTTAAAGCCACATCAGGAGGATTCTCCTTAGAAGCAACCGAGAAAAGTAAAGCTGCTTCTGTGGTTATAATGTTTAGGTTAACTCCTATTCCTGTCTTAGGAGTAAAATCTGTATCTATAAGCATTTTTAGGGTCTCTGCTTGATCTCTTCCCATTTGAACCCATACATTTATTGCTTTTTCTTTGTCATACACAGTTCCAATCATGTTATAATCTTCCAAAAAGGAATAGAAAAACTTCTTTATTCCATCTAAAAATGCCTCAAGGATGTTTGGATTTACTCTTGGAGATTTCATATCTGGAGAAGCAATAATTATGTAATCAATATCTAAAGGTTGCTCTCTAATAGCAAGTACCCACGCAGAAAGTGCCGATAGATTATCTCTATATCTTTGTAATCTTTGAGCAATAGTCTCCGGTTCCTTAGCCATTCCTTCAAGCTGAATAGCCACTCTTTCAAGGGTTGCTGCTTCACTAACTTTTTCCCCTCCAAGAATTTTTAATTTTTCAGCATTTTCTTTTAATATCTTTGCATTCCTTTCCAAAGTAGGAATAAGGTCTGGAATACTCTGTTCTAAGAGATAATCTCTGTATGGGTCAGGATTTGGAGAGGTAATCATTACAATTTTGGTATAAAGTTGAGATAAATCTATGGAGCATTGTAATACATTTCTCATAATTTCTGCTATACTTTCATAACTCACTTTTAGCCTAAGGGTGTGTTCTCCCTTTTTTAAATAAAAAAGATAATCTTCTTTTCCATCTCCCAAATACTTGAATTGCCATTTAGTATCATATTTGAATTTTATATTTCTTACCTCTCTAAAAGGAACAACCCCATCTATATAAAGAGTTCTCTCTGATGGTATACCGGGATTTGCATTTTGTCTAAATTTAAACCCAATCTTATAAAAGCCACTCTCTGGTACTGTAAACTTCCACTCAATCCATTGTCCGGCAGATCTCCAGTTATACCCTCCTATTATATTTAAGAGTTTGTTTTTAGAACTATAAGGCTCATTAAGAGGATTGCTCATATCGTACACAGGATAAAGAGTTGGCTCTGATTTTAAGTGAGCTTTTTCTCCTTGAATTTTTACAATAATATTCTTAAAGTTGCTTTTAGAGATATGCTCTTCTTTCATTACCTCTCTATAATAGGGAATATCTTTAAGATTAAAAATTTTGATATAATCTATTGCTACAGGTTCTTTTACTGAAACAAATCTCAGAGTATGTCTTCCCTTTGAAAAATAGAAAAGAAATGGCTCAGAATATAAACCATCAGAATCATCAATAACCTTCTCCACCCACATAGGAAACTCCACTTGCAATGGCCGCAATTCATTACCCCTATTATCTCTCAAGGGATCTCCAGCATCTTTCCATATCCTTTCAAATCTAACAATTCTTGCTTCGTTAAAGGGTCTCTTACCATCAATTAGTATTTCTCTCTCTATAGCAGAATTTTTTCCAGGTACAGGATAATATTTCACAGCAATGTTATACAAACCCTCTTCCTCAATATTAAAAGTCCACTCTACAAAACCATTCTCACCCATATAAAGAACAGGATGTTTATCTTGGGTTAAATTTGTGAGCTTCTTTAACTCCATATCTTTAGAGTAAGCAGAATAATTTACTGCAGGTATGACCAAGACTACTTCAGGTCTATTTTTATTAGAAAATTTTGATAAATAAGTTTCATACGAACTTTCTTTACTTATAAGTTCAAAGATAACATTTAGATTTTTAGCTGAGGAGCCTTGAGCAAAAATTATTTTTGTAATTAATCCCAATAAAAAGAGCAATATAAGCACAAATCTTAAAAACGGTTTCATAGCTTCTTTAAACCTCAACACTAAAACAACCTCCATTTTTTAAAGCAATTTTAAAACAAAAATGGGGGAAAGACAACTCCCTTTCCCCCATTTTTAAACCCTACTTTAAACCCTCTAAGATCGCCTCAATAGCAGCCTGGAACTTAGGTTTCAACGCTTTTATAGACTTTGCAGGATTTGCTACATCAATCTGATTAATTAAGTCCCAGAAACCAGGAATTCCAGAAATAGGATCTATCTGAGCTCGAGTAGCAGCGTCTAACAAAAGATCATAAATTTCTTTTCCACCAACCCTCTCTATTTGAGATTTAACAATTATCTCTTTTTCCTTATCAGTAGGAGTTAGCATCCACAAAAGATATAAAGCAGAAAGCTCTGGATCACTGGAAGAAGAAGCTATTGCCCAAGCACCATCATCAGCCATATCTGCGCTCTTCTTCTTACTATCTGGACCCTTAGGAAAAGGAACTATTCCTAATTTTTTACCAAGAGCATTTCTCATACCTGAAAGCTCCCATGGACCCCAATAATCCATACAAGTAATACCTTTTTGGAACCTCCCCTGAGGATCATTCCACCAATCCGCAGGTCTCATCTTGTATTTTGCATCCATTTCATAAATGGCTTGGAATGCTCTATAAGCCTTAGGATCATCCATAGCAAATATAGGTCTCCCCCCCACATACTTAACTACCTGCACATCATTGGTATATAAGAAAGGCTGTACCACTGCCCAAGTAGCGTAAGCATATTGATCAATTTTCCCGTCTCCATTTATGTCTTGAGTAAGCTGTTTACCTAAATTGAAAAAAGTTTCCCAGGTCCATTTGCCTTGTTTATAAAGCTCAAGAGGATCGGGTAGTCCTGCCATTTCAAATTTCTCTTTATTATAGTAAAGTATGTATGGGAATACATTATCGTTGTAGATATTAGTTACCGCATAAATCTGACCTCTCCACTTAAAGAAATTCTAATGTGCTTTGTCTAAAACCAACGGCCTCCCAAAGATTCTTATCTTTAAAATCAATATACCTATCAAGGGGAAGGAGCATTTTCTTCATCATCCAAGTGGGTTTTTCTCCTGCTCCTATATACACTACATCAGCTCCAGAGCCAGAAAGGATAGCAGCACTTAATTTTGGCCTATAATTCTCCCAAGTGGTATAAACTATCTTTACTTTTGCTCCTGTAATCTTCTCAAACTCTTCTCTTACCTGTTTAGGTGATCTTGTTCCAGGGAGAGCGGTATCATCTTCGGGCCAAAATTGCCATACATAAATAGTTTTCCCTCTATACTTTTGGGTATCAATATTAAAAGTATATTTCCCCACTTTGAAAGTGTATACCTTTTGAGCAAAAGATGGAATTACAGAAGTTAGAATAAAAAGCGAGATTAAAATTATGGATAACAAAATTTTTTCATTTATTTGCCCCCTTCCTTTTTTATTTAAAAACACCTGAATTTTAGTTATATTGTAGCTTTAATAAAATTTTAAAATATACTATTATTTTGATAAAAAATAAAAATATTTTGCTCATTTAGGGGCTTTTATAGATTTTGCTTTCTAAACTTCAAGGGGGTCGTATGCATATACTTCCTAAAAACTTTGATAAAATAACTTATATTATTGAAACCACACTCAAAGGCTATTTCAGAAATGCTCATATCAGTATTTATAAGAAGCTCCATAGCTTTATCAATTCTTACTTTGTTTATATATTCTACAGGGCTCATTTTCAAAGATTCTTTAAACAACCTACAAAGATAAAATTTACTCATATCAACTTGCTTGCTAAGCTCATCAAGAGACAAATTCTTATTGTAATTCTGATTTATGTAACTGAGCAAATCTTTGATCCTATCGATTTTATATCCGAGTCTACCATCTTGGTTTTGCTTTTTAGCATAATATTTAAATACTCTCCAGAATGTGTCAAATAAAAGGCTCTTTATATAGAGCTCATAGCCATAATCTTTCTCCCTAAAAGCTTCTATTATTTTTAAAATATCTCTCTTATGTTTTCATCATTAATATTTGTAGGTATATAATATCTTTTATTTATAAGCGGTAAAAAATACTCGTGTTTACAATAATCAGGCTCCTCAGAATAGAGTAATCTTAAATCAAATACAATAGCATACCCTACACTCTTTCTTACCAGTTCCATACCCGAATGTATAGAACCAGAATTTACAAAGAGATATTCCCCCTCTCCTAATTTATATTCATAACCATCAACATAAAACATACCTATGCCTCTCTCCATATATAAAATTTCAAATTCGTTATGCCAATGAGGATTCACGATTCCATTTCTATATACAAAAATATCCTCATGAACAAACAGAGGAAAATCTGGGGTTCCATGGGAAACATCCGATTCTATCAACTCTTTCTTCCTTATCCTCATAAAAACCTTCACCTAAAATAACAAAAATTTTAAGCACACCTCTTTAGATGATTATAACAAAAATTTAACATTATTTTGCTAAAATTAAATAGACTATGGGTGAAATATATCTAATAAGACATGGAGAAACAGACTGGAATAGAGAGGCAAAATTTCAGGGCAGGACTGATATCCCCCTAAACTCTAAAGGTAAATCTCAAGCAGAATTGTTATCCGATTATCTTGCCAAAGAGAAATTCGATTATATCTACTCAAGCCCCTTAAAGAGAGCTATCGAAACGGCAATTCCTCTTTCTAAGAAACTCAACAAAGAGATATTAATTAGAGAAAACTGGATAGAATTTGATTTTGGGGAATGGGAAGGATTAACAGTAAGAGAAGTACATGAAAAGTATCCTATAGAAAGAGAGTTGTGGCTTTACCACACTGAAAAAGGAAAAATTCCCAAAGGAGAAAGCTTTGAAGATGCCTACAAAAGACTATCTATTGAAAAAGAATATATTCTTGAGAATCATAAAAACCACAAAATAGTAATCTTTACCCATGGAGCAATAATAAGAGCAGCTCTCTATGTATTTTTAGATCTTTATCATATAGGTTTTGGGAAGATTACTATAAGTTCATGCTCTATAACTCACTTTAAAATAAAGGATGATAAGTTTATACTTCTAAGATTAAATTATCTGTACCCCCACGAGTTATTTTCTTACCTGTGAAGATGGCGGAGAGGGTGGGATTCGAACCCACGGTACGGGTTTTAGCCCGTACAACCGCTTAGCAGGCGGCTGCCTTAAACCTACTCGGCCACCTCTCCAAGCAAAGAAAATTATACCAAGGAAATTATTTATAAGCAATATCAACTTTTAATTTCACTCAATACCCTCTCAACACTTACACCGCTATCAAATAACAATTTAGATGCAAAAGAACTGCTCTCCTTAAGTATTCCCAAAAGAAGATGTTCTGCGTCTACAATTTCTCTTCCTAATTTTTCTGCAAAATCTTGAGCATAATTAAAGATTTCAAAGATCTTTTGATTTACAGGAGATATCTCATATTGGTCAGTTTTTCGATTCCTCAATTCTTTTTCTAATTCAGTCTTTATCTTTCTAAGATCAACTCCAATTTTCTGTAAGATCTTACAAGCTTTATTATTTTTATCATTAATTATGCTAAGAAGTAAATGTTCCACATCCATGTAAGGAGAACTAAAAGTTAACACTAACTCCTCAGCATTTAAAATGATGGACTCAGACTTGAATTTAAGAGTCTTCATAGAAGTATCCTCCCCTCAACCCATCAATTTTTGAATTATTTTATAACACTTTGAAAACGAATACAAGTATGCTGATGTATAATAATTTTAAAAATTAAAGTTATTGGGAGGGGATTATGAAAAAGATAGTTTTAATTCTCTCAGCTTTAACCCTCTTAGTAAGTGTTGCTTTAGCTTTAGAAATTACCTATTATGGACACGCATGCGTCAAAGTATCTTTTGAAAATAACTATTCCATAATAATAGATCCCTTTTCTTCAGACTATCCCATACCCCAAACCAATGCAGATCTAATCATAAGTACCCATGAACATGAAGATCATTTTAATCCAAATTTTCTACATAAAAAGGTTGAAATACTTGTAGGAACAAAAAATGACGGAAAAGATTGGAACCCAATAAATAAAGAGGTTAAAAATATAAAAATATGGAGTATACCTGTATACCATGATAATTCAAAAGGCTCTCAGAGAGGAAAAAATAGTATCGTCGTTATAGAGGGAGATGGTTTTAAAATAGTCCATATGGGTGATATAGGACATCTCTTATCAGAGAAGGAATTAGTCAAACTTAAGAATGTAGACATTTTATTTATTCCTGTGGGAGGATTTTTCACATTGGATGTGAAAGATGTGATAACCACCATAAGAGAAATAAAACCTAAGATTGTGATACCCATACACTATAAAACAGAATATACCAAGGACTGGCCTATTTTACCCATTTCTGAATTTCTAAAAAGGGCAGAAAAAGAATTCAAAATTATAACAATAAACTCAAATAGAATAACTTTGACTCCAAAAGATCTACCAAAAAATACAGAGATATGGATTCTAAATTATAAATAATTTCTTGTATGATATAATAAAACTATGAAAAACAAGGAAGTTGCTCAAATCTTAGATGAAATAGCAGCTCTCCTTGAAATAAAAGGAGAGAATAAATATAAAATTGCAGCCTATCAAGAAGCTGCAAGAAGAATAGAAAATCTTCCTGAAGATATAGAGAGATTATTCAAACAGGGTAAATTGTACCAAATCAAAGGTATCGGTGAAAGTATTGGACAAAAAATTAAAGAATATCTTACTACAGGAAAAGTCTCCTACTTGGAGGAATTAAGAAAAGAGATTCCTCCAGAGATCCTTGAGCTTCTGAAAATACCAGGTATTGGCCCAAAACTTGCTTACCGACTCTATGCTGAACTTGGGATAAAAGATATAGATTCATTAGAAAAAGCAGCAAAAGAAGGGAAAATAAGAGTACTTCCAAGATTAGGCCCAAAAGTAGAACAAAATATTCTTGAGGCTATAAAGGAATATAGAGAAAAACAGACTGTCCCAGAGAGAATACCCTTAGGTGTGGCCCTCCCTCTTACCGAAGAAATTGTAAATTACCTATCTCAATACCCCTTTATAGAAAATATTGTACCTGCAGGAAGTTTGCGCAGAAGAAAAGAAACTATAGGAGATATAGATATATTAATCACTACTTCGGATATGGACAGGGTAAACCAGGTTCTAAAAAATCTTCCAATTTTAAAGAATATCCTTGCAGCAGGACCTACAAAAACCAGCATAATCGTTGAACCAGGAATTCAAGTTGATTTCAGAGTGGTGGAAAAGAGCTCTTTTGGGGCTGCATTACAATATTTTACAGGATCAAAACAGCATAATATAAAACTAAGAGAATTAGCTATTAAGAAAGGTTTAAAGATAAATGAATATGGTGTTTTTAGAATAAGTGACAACAAGAAGATAGGGGGAGAAAAAGAAGAAGATATATACGAAATTCTTGGGCTTCAATATATACCACCAGAGTTAAGAGAAGACCAAGGCGAAATTGAGAGCGCAATGGAAGGAAAACTACCTAATCTTGTAGAAGAAAGAGATATCCTTGGAGATATGCATGTTCATACTGACTGGAGCGACGGTGCTAATACTCTTGAAGAGATGGTAGAGGTAGCCTATAAACTTGGATATAAATATGTAGTAATTTCAGATCATAGTCAAGCCTTAGGAGTTGCGGGAGGATTAACTCCGGAACAAATTGAAAAACAAAGATTAAAAATACAAGAGTTGAACAGAAAATACAGAGATTTCAAGATTCTTCACAGTATTGAAGCAAATATCTTAAGTGATGGAAGCATTGATCTACCTGAAGAGGTGCTTAAAAATTTTGATCTTGTTATTGCAGGACTTCACTCTGGCTTTAAACAACCTAAGGAAAAAATTACAGAAAGGCTTGTATCAGCCATTAAAAATCCATGGGTTGACATAATAAGTCATCCTACAGGAAGATTAATAAACAAAAGACCTGCTTATGAGGTGGATCTGCCCACTATTCTTTATTGGGCAAAAGAAACAGGAACAGTCCTGGAAATAAACGCTCAACCTGATAGACTTGACCTTTGTGATATAGACGCCAGAATAGCCCGAGAAAAATATGGAATATATCTCTCTATTGGCACTGATAGTCATGATATTAGAAGCTATTCTTTAATAAGATATGGAATAGCAGTAGCAAGGAGAGCTTGGCTTCAAAAAGAGGATATTATAAATACTTATCCTTGGGAAGAGGCAAAACTTAAACTAAAAAGATACAGAAACCAAAAATGAAGATAAGAAGAAAGGGAAAAATCTCAGAGGGAGAATGGGTTGTTCTCTTTGATAGCAAAAGAAGGTATCTAATACAGGTTGAAAGAGAAAAGATCTTTCACTTTCATAAAGGATATATTAGGCATAATGATATTATAGGAATGGAAGAAGGAAGTATAATAAGATCCTCTCAGGGAGCAAACCTTCTTGTTCTAAGACCTACTTATTCAGATTTTATTCTCGAAATGCCTCGTGGAGCCCAAATAATCTATCCCAAAGACATAGCTACCATATTAGTTTGGGCAGATATTTATCCTGGAGCAAGGGTACTTGAAGCAGGAATAGGCTCTGGAGCATTAACCATTGCCCTTCTTCAAGCAGTAGGTGAAACAGGAACGGTAATATCCTATGAAATAAGAGAAGACTTTGCAAAAAGAGCTTTATCAAATATAGAAAATTTCTTAGGAAAAAAAGACAATCATATATTGAGATTAAAAGACATCTACGAAGAAATAATAGATGAAAACATAGATAGAATTATATTAGATCTGCCAGAACCATGGAGAGCTATAGATAATATTTTGAAAGCTTTAAGGCCTGGAGGAATTTTTTTAGCCTATACTCCTACTATAATTCAAGCTCAAAAAACTGTTGAGGCTCTGAAAGGTACAAAATCTTTTACCTTGATAGAAACCATTGAAACCTTACTAAGACCTTGGCAAATTGAAGGTTTATCCGTAAGACCTTTTCATAGGATGGTAGCCCATACAGCTTTTCTAACAGTGGCAAGAAGAATAGTTACACAAGAAGAGAATATATCTCCGATGGTCGTGCCTTCTGAAGAAAGAGGAGAAAATTATGAGATTGAGTAACAAAAAATTCTCTCTCTTCTTTCAATAGTCCCATAGAAACTTCTTGCACCTTCTTATAGCTGTATATAAAATCTTCCTTTCCAAATAGAAGAACTATATTCTGGCCAAATTTTGACCATCTTACAAATTCTACTTCTGTCAACGGAGGCTTGAGAAAAATCAAATATCTATACATCCTTATAGGTACTTTATTAGGATAGAAGTACACGTCTTTTCCCTCAAAAAACTGTAAATCCTTTTCCTTATTTTTCGAAAATCTAACATCAATAAAAGCAGGATTAAAAGACTTTTTTGGTATTCGCAAATTCTTAATACCAAGTATATCGGACAAATTTAATCTTTTTTCTTCCTTCTTAAGATTAGAAAGGAAAATGATAGGATTATTTATATTTCTTATCTTTACCAAAAACCTCTCATAAAATTCCTCATTTAAAAACCATTCTGCATCATCCCAGATGATAACTTTGTCTTTTGAAAGATCTATAGAGAAATCCCATGGAGACACAATCTCTTCATTCCAATAAACTTTATTCCAGTAAGGGGAAATAATAGCATATTCTCTACCTCTCTTTTTTATTTCCTCTATAAGAAAAGTCTTCTCTGTATCATTCTCAAGAAAATACAAAATTGCCCTTATCTTTTCTCTCTTTTCTTCTTTCTCTTTCTTTTCAGCCTCTCTCCATTCTTCCAAATAAAAATTGAAATATTCTCTACCTTGATATCCCTCTTTTTCTATTCTCAAGACAATATCCACTGTTTGAGGAGACTCTTTTAGCGCTTCTTCCTCTATTCCAAGAGAAAAAATGGGAGTTGACAAAATTTTTCCCGATATATCACCAATTTTAATCTTATATCTTCCTCCATTTCCCATTTTTTCAAAATATGCAATAACCGTTGAATTTATTTTGAACCTTGGTTCTTCATTACCTGGACCAAAAGGCGAAAGCATATCAAGCTCAGAAAGAAACTTACCAATATTTTCACTTTTAATCTTATCTAAAGGAATTTCAGCATCTATCTTAACCTTTGGAGTAAAATCTAATTCCTTCCAAATTTCATTTGCAAGCCTTACTGCACTATTCTTAAAATCCTCATAGTCTTTTTCAAACAGAGAAAAACCAACAGCTCCTTTATGTCCACCAAAGTTTATTAAATAGTCTGATAACTTAGAGACAAATTCAAATAAATTTACATCTTCTACTCCTCTCCCTGAAAAGACAATAAACTCTCCTTCTTTTCTTCCAAGAAAGAAGGGCACATTATATTCTTCTACAAGCATAGAAGCTACAATTCCCATTACCCCACCCACATCTCTCCCCCACAAACTATTGTATAAAAATACTGCTTTATTATTTTCTATATCCTCCTCTCTTAACATCTCTTTTGCCATCTCGTAAACTCTTTCTACCTCTTCTTTTCTTTTCCTATTAAATTCGTCAAGTTTATCAAAAAGTATCTCAGCTTCTTCTACATTTTCAGTAAGAAATAGTCTTATTGCTTCTTCTACCTCTTTGAATCTACCTATGGCATTTATCCTTGGAGTTATATTAAAAATAATATCCTTTGAACTTATAAAAGTATTTTTATCAAGCCCTACTTTTCTAATAAGAGTTCTAACTCCTACAAGATCGGAATTTAAAATCTTCTCAAGACCATATCTAACAAGGACCCTATTCTCATCTTTAAGCTCCATTAAGTCTCCCAAGGTTCCTAAGGTTACTAATTCTAATACCCCCTTTTCTTTATAAATATCTTTCCCTATTGCATCTCCCAGGGCTTTTAGGAACTTAAAAGCAACTCCAACTCCTGCCATATATGGATAGGGATAATTGTTTAAGTAAGGATCAAGCACAAGAAGAGCTTCTGGAATACTTCCTTCCTCAGGAATATGATGATCAGTAATAATAACTTCAACTCCATTTTTCTTTAAATATTCAACCTCTTTTTTACTTTTAATCCCACAATCCACAGTAATTAATAGACCTATAAACTCATTTTGAGATAACGCTTTTTTAACACTTTTTTCCTTTAACCCATACCCTTCATCCAGTCTATGAGGCACATAAAAACTTACATCCCAACCCCAATGGGATAAAACTCTATACATAAGGGTTGTAGCAGTTATTCCGTCTACGTCATAATCTCCAAAAACAAGTATCTTTCTCTTAGCATTTCTTAGCTTAATTAAGAAATCTATAGCCTTTTCTAAATCGGGAAAATAAGTAAAAGGATCATATAAATCTTCTATCTTAGGATTTAAAAATTTTTTTGCCTTTGAAGGTTCACTTATTCCTCGATTCAAAAGGAGTCGGGCAAGAAGAGATGATATTCCAAGCTTTCTTGCCAAAACCTCTTCCTGCCCTTTATTTTCCTCAAAGAGGAAAACCCATCTTCTCATACTTTATTTCTGTAATTCTCTCCACTCACAAAGAATGGCCGATGCTATATATATGGTAGAATAGGTTCCAATTATTATTCCAAGATATATAGCAAGAATAAATGGTCTTAAAACCACTCCACCCCATATTAGAAGAGGAGTAATTGCAAGTAAAGTAGTTATCACAGTATATAAAGTTCTTGCAAGAGTCTGATTAATACTTCTATTGGCAATAATTGTGAAATCTTCCTTAGGATATTTTTTAGAGTTCTCCCTTATTCTATCAAAAACTATTATGTTGTCATTAATAGCATAACCAAGTAGGGTAAGAATTGCAGCAATAAAGGATGGACTAACCTCCCATTGGGATATGGCAAAAATTGAAATAGTAGCAAGCAAAACAAAAGCCTCATTTATAATAGCAGAAATTGCAAAATCAAATCTGAATCTCACTGTTATATATACAAGCATGACAATTATAGCAAGAACCGCCGCCAAAATAGCCTTTTCTCTCAGCTCTCTACTTATAGTAGGCTCAATAGTTGTTATCTCTCTTCCTTCATACTTAACAATCACTTTTTCTACTTCTGATGTTAATCTCTTAAGCTCATTTTCTTCTAAAAATTTGGTTCTTATCCATACTTCTTTTCCATTTGATCCTGTCTGAATGGTAGATTTACTATAAAAACTCCTCGCAATATCCCTTAAATTTGCTATCTGATTACTATTTAAAGGAGATGAGAGTTTATAATAGATCACACTGCCACTTTGAAAATCAATGCTATAATTTAAGCCTTTAGTAAAGAAAAAATACATCCCAATTATAACAAAGAGAAGGGATAATATCATAAATACTCTTCTTACCCTTTTTCCTAAAAAATTAATCTCCTTTTTCACAAATCTTCCTCCCTTCTTTATAAGCCCAAAAGCTTAGTTGCCTTCTTAAAAACAGGCAAAGACAATAAATTCTCAAGAAGCGTACGAGTTATAGTTATTTGAGTAAACATGGAAAGAGCCACACCAAGAGACAAGGTTACAGCAAAACCTCTTATAGGACCTGTTCCAAAATAGAATAGAATTAATGCGGCAAGGATAGTAGTCACATTACTATCAATGATAGCCCTTAAAGCATTTCTAAATCCGGCATCAAGAGAAGCCATAGGTGTTTTCCTTTGAGCATACTCTTCCTTCATCCTTGCAAAGATAAGACAGTTAGCATCCACAGCCATTCCGATAGAAAGAATAATACCTGCAACACCAGGAAGAGTTAATGTGGCATTTAATAACTTTAAAGCAGCAAGATCAAGAACCACATAAATCAAAAGTGCTATATCTGCGACCAATCCTAAAAATCTAAAAACCAAAATCATAAACAACACCACAAGAATGGCCCCAATTACTCCTGCTCTGTATGCAGACTCCATGGTATCTTTACCAAGAGTAGGATCGATGGTTCTATTTTCTATTACCTTCACAGGGACAGGAAGAGCACCTGCTCTTAAGAGAATAGCAAGTTTTTGTGCCTCATCAATAGTAAATCTGCCTGTAATTACTCCTGTCCCTTCCGTTATAGGCTCTTTAATTACAGGATTTGATATTACTTTCCCATCAAGCACTATAAATACCTGTTTTCCTACATTTTTTGAAGTGAAGTCTGCAAAAATCTTTGCACCTTCTGGATTCATCTCTACCCTAACCATAGGTTGTCCTACTTGATCAAATTCAACCTTAGCATTTTTAAGAGCAGAACCTGTAAGTATGGTTTTTCCAGTTTCATCTTTAAACTCTAAAAGAGCAGTCTGTCCTATAATCTCAAGAGCCCTTTCGGGATCTTTTATACCAGGAAGCTCTACTACAATTTTATCGCTTCCCTCTTTATATATGGATGGCTCTGTAACTCCTAATTGATCTATACGATTTCTAATAACCTCTATAGTTCTCCTTACAGCATCATCGGTAATTTCTACCCCTTCTGTCTTTTGGCATTGCAATGTTACTCTTATACCGCCCCTTATATCCAGCCCATATCTAAAGGGAAAGGTAAGTAGTATCCATATGGCAATGCCCAAAATAATCACTATAAAAGCAGTTTTAATTTCTGGTCTTATATTCATAAATCCTTTATCTCCCCTTTCTTTATTAATCTTTTAAGGGATAAGCTACACCTTCAAGAAGCATTTCAAAAACTATTCCCTTTGCAAAAGAAACCTGAATAATCTTTTTTTGTTTATTAATTGCTACTATTTGTCCTATCAATCCCCCCTTTGTAACTATTCTATCTCCCACCTTTAGAGAATCAAGCATTTCCTGTCTTCTTTTTGCTTCTCTTTTTTGGGGAATCACAAGAATAAAATAAAAAATAGCTAAAAAAGCACCCCAAACTAAGAGTATACTTATTAAATTAACAGCTTGCTCCATAGCTCCTCCTTCTCCAATCTATTTTCTCGATCATCTCTTAGATACTCAGTTAAAAATTCTTTCTTAAACTCTTCCAACCTCCCTTCCCTAATGCTTTTCCTAATATTTTCCATTAATCTAAAAAGGAATCTTAGGTTATGAATAGTTAAAAGTCTATAGGAAAAAGTTTCATGCTGTAAAAATAAATGCCTAATATAGGCTTTGGTAAACTTTCTACAAGTATAACAATCACAATCTTCTTCAAGAGGTGAAAAGTCCTCTTTATATTGTGCATTCTTTATATTTTTCCTTCCTTTTGAAGTATAAAAAACCCCATGTCTTGCAAGCCTTGTGGGTAAAACACAATCAAACATATCTATTCCCATAGAAACTCCCACTACTAAATCTTCAGGTGCTCCTACTCCCATAAGATATCTTGGTTTCTCCTCAGGAAGCAAACTTACTGTATAATCTATTATCTCATACATTTTATCCTTAGGTTCTCCTACACTTATTCCACCAAGAGCCAATCCCGGAAGATCTATATTAAGCATTCTTTCTACTGCTTCTTTCCTTAACTCTTTATAAAAACCCCCTTGCACAATTCCAAAAAGAAGTTGATGATCCATATTGCTATTATTTTTGTAATCTATACTCCTTTTAAGCCACCTCAAAGTAATTTCAAGGGCTTCTTTCGTTTCCCAGTAAGATGCTCCATATCCAAGACATATATCCAAGGGCATTATAATATCGGAACCAAGAGACTTTTGTATCTCCATAACAAGTTCAGGAGTATAAAAATACCGAGTTCCATCAATATGAGAATTAAAATATATCCCATCTTCGTCAATCCTTCTTAATCTTGCCAAGCTAAATACTTGATATCCTCCACTATCAGTAAGAATTGGTTTCTCCCATCCCATAAACTTATGAAGTCCACCACCTTTTCTAACAATCTCATGTCCTGGTCTTAAAAAAAGATGGTATGTATTAGAGAGAATTATTTCTGCTCCGACCTTCTCCACTTCTTCTGGAGAAAGAGTTTTTACTGCACCCTGAGTTCCTACGGGCATAAAAACAGGAGTATTAATCTCCCCATGAAAAGTCTTAAGTTTTCCCAGTCTTGCTCTCGTTTTTTTATCTCTTACAATAATTTCAAAAATCATACATCTTTTCACCTTAATAAATAAACATGGCATCCCCAAAGCTGTAAAATCTCATTCTTTCTTCAATAGCTCTATTATAAGCCTTTTTCATAAGATCATATCCCATAAAGGCAGCCACCAGCATAAGTAAGGTAGATTTTGGCAAATGAAAATTAGTTATTAGACCATCTAATATTTTGAACTCAAAACCAGGATATATAAAAAGATCTACAAGCCCAGCCCCAGGTTCAACCCTTCCAGATCTTCCCTGAGCTTCTAATACCCTTGTGACTGTAGTCCCTACCGCTATAACTCTTCTCCCCTCTTCCTTTGCTCTATTTATTCTCTCTGCCACATCCTCTCTCACTTCAAAATACTCTGGATCCAGTTTATGCTTAGTAATATCCTCCACCACTACTGGTCTAAAGGTTCCAAGTCCAACATGTAGAGTAATGTATAAAATTTCAATACCCATCTTTTGTAAAGTATGTAGAAGCTCTTCAGTAAAATGTAAACCAGCAGTTGGAGCTGCTACAGCCCCCTCCTTTTGTGCATAAACTGTCTGATATTTATTAGGATCATTAAGAGGCTTCTTAATATAAGGAGGAAGAGGGATATTACCAATTTCAGGAAGAATTTCTTCTAAATCTTCCTGAGAAAACCTCAGTACAAATATTCCTTCTTCCTTCCTTTCCACCACTTCAGCATAAATATCCCCAGAGAAATATATTTTTGTTCCAATCTTTGCTCTTTTACCAGGTTTTACCAAAGCTTCATATACTCCTTCTTCCACTTTTTTAAGAAGTAATACCTCTATTTTTGCTCCTGTATCTTTTTTACCGTAAAGTCTTGCGGGTATAACTTTTGTATTATTTAGTACTAATACGTCTCCACTTTTTAAGTAATTTTTGATTTCCCTAAATATGGTTATATCAATCTCACCAGTTCTTCTATTCACCAACATTAAACGAGAAGAATCCCTAGGCTCCGCAGGTTCCTGAGCAATTAATTCTTCTGGCAGATAATAATCATAATCTGATAACTTTAATACCATTTTACTATCTCTACTCCCTGATAATAATACTTCAAAATTTCTCTATAATTATAACCTTTTTCTGCTAAAAATCTTGCCCCCTTTTGAGAAAGGCCTACCCCGTGACCATTCCCTCGTCCTGATAAAAACAGGTAATAACTACCTAACTCCATATCAAATAAAGTACTGGGAAGATTAAACAAACTCCTAAAAGTGGTTCCTTTCAAAGAATAAATTCCTTGGTCGCTTTTAAAGTATACAGTGTACACTCTACCAGAATTTGTCTTTTCCAGCTCTATAGAAAAACTGTCACTTAAATTTATTCCTACAGAATTCAACTTGTTAGTAAGTTCATTAATGCTTATTACCCTACTCCAAGTATCATTTATTAACTCATCTACATCCCTTACACTTTTTAAATAGGGAAGATCTTCTCCCCATACATATTTACAATCTTCTGTATATCCTCCTGAAGAGGAGTGAAAAAACGCTTTTATAAGTTGACCATTATAGGTAATCACCTCGCCTAAGGTCTCCATAACCGCTCTTGTGCTTCTTTCATTCTCTACACTCATACCTTTGTATACTTGGCAATGTGTAGTATTACAAAGATCAAATTCCCCATGTTTTCCTCTATTTACTAATGCATAAGTACGGGATGCTATTGCTTGTGCTTTTAAAGCTTCTAAAGGATAAGAGACAGGCATCTCGGAAGGCACCACTGAGAGGAGATATTCTTCCATATTTAGTACATTAATAAGCCATCCTGAGGGAAGAATTTCCAAGTATCCTCTATAATAATTAGAATTATAATTCACATAGTAGCCATCAGGATAAATCCTCAAAGGTAAAGTTACACTCAAAATTCCAGTATTACTCTCTATGAAGCCAGACCCATTTTTTACTCTTACTTTCACATATCCTTTACCTTCCACTTTTATGTCAAGAAAATCTGTAGACATCCTTCCCACATTTGAAAAATATGCATCACTATCAATTTTAGTAATACCTATTCTTACCAAAGGAATATTCTGAGAGTAAGAACCATTTAAAAAAACAAAAATGAAAATCAAAAAGAAAGCAATAACTAATCGCCTTAGCATGTTATTTTCTTAATCTAAGAATTATATTTATGATAATTGTTAGAATAAGACTTAAAAGTATAGATGTGGTCAAAGGAAAATAGAATACAAAATTTTTTCTCTCTATTCTTATATCTCCTGGAAGCTTACCCAAAAAAGGTATTTTGTCCATAAAAACAAAGATCAAACCAAGAAGTATTAATATAAATCCAAAAAGAATTAACCATTTTCCTAAAAAAGACATAATATCTACCCCCTAATAACCTTTTGAAATTTTGGAACATTGGTAAATTTAATTTCTTTACTTACTATCATCTCTCCATCAAAACTTATTATAAGATCCTGATCCGAGGCAATTCTAACTTCCCTTCCTCTATATATTTTAATATGGGGGTTTATAGTATGTTTTCCTAAATAAACCAGAGGAAAAGTCAAAATCAATTCTATAGGGTGTATTTTCTGAGCAATCCCCACATCAAAATAACCATCTTCAGGATCTGAAGTAGGAAGCAATTTCATGCCACCCCCATAGTAAGATGTATTCCCGAGAGCAATAAGGGTAATTCTTCCCTTCCAAGATATTCCATCAAAGGAAACCTCACATTCTGGGTATTTAAACTCTTTCAAAGTAGTAAAGACTGAAATTAAATAGCCTTTAAATCCTGTTAAGTTTAACTTATTAGAATTGTAATTAACGTCTCCTACAAAACCTGTCCCCGCAATACCTACAAAGTATCTCCCATCAAGAAGTCCAATGTCAACTTCCTTTATAATTCCATTTTTTAACAATTTTACTGCTTTTCTAATGTCTCTCGGAATCCTATAAGATATAGCAATATCATTACCTCTTCCTAAGGGAATAATGCCTAAAATTCCTCTTCCTTTAAGCCCATTTACAACCTCATTTATAGTTCCATCCCCACCAGCTGCAACTACCACATCTACTCCCCTTCTTAAAGCCTCCTCAACCTGTTTAATAGTTCCTTCCTTTCCTAAGGTAAATTCAATAGTATAATCTAAATTTTCTTCTTCAAGAACATTAACAAGCTCATGATATCTTTTTCCTGCTCTCCCACGATTTGAAGTTGGATTAAAAAGAATGTGGTATTTCACTTTTTACCTCCTTTATAATATCTGTCTTTCTCACTATATATACATCCACAATATTTTTGCCTATAGAGACCATACTCCTTAGATAAATTAACCCCCTCTCTATAACCCACTCTAAAATCCTCATAATAAAATTCTATTTTATACTCATTTGCAAGGTAATTTGCAATCTCCTTAATTAGGTCATGCTTTTGATAAGGACTTACAAGCAAGGTTGTAGAGAAAAGATCAAATCCAAGTTCTTTTGCCTTTTCCACTGTTTTCTTTAAACGCATGTAATAACACACAGGGCATCTATCCTTTTCCCTGTAAACTACCTGTCTTATAAATTCTTCAAGAGCATAATCATCCTCATAAACTACAGGCAAACTTTGTTTCTCAGCAAAATCCTTTAAAGTATTTAAACGCATCAAATATTCAGTATAGGGATGAATATTAGGATTATACCAAAAACCTGTAATATCAAAACCTTCCTCTCTCAATCTCTTGAGAGGATAGGTTAAACAAGGGGCACAACAGATGTGAAGAAACAACCTTTTATCCGTCATTCTTACACCCCATTATATGAGCTAAACCAAGAGGGGTTATAATCCTTCCTCTTGATGTCCTTTGAATAAAGCCAATTCTTAAAAGATAAGGTTCATATATGGATTCAATAGTATCTGGAGATTCGTTGAGTACTGCTGCAAGGGCTTTTAATCCCACAGGACCACCAGAAAATTTATCCCTAAGGGCAAAAAGAATCTTCCTATCCAACTCATCAAGCCCCTTTTCATCGATACCAATTAATTCAAGTACCCTCTTAGTTTCTTCTAAGTTAATATTTTTTTCTTCTTTCAGATCTATATAATCTTTTATTCTTTTCAAAATTCTGTTAGCAATTCGAGGAACACCTCTTGATCTTTTAGCAATCTCAATTATGGATTCATAGGGAAGATTTAAACCAAGAATTTTTTGAGACCTTTCAATAATCTTCACCATTTCTTCATGGGTATAAAAATCTAAATTTGCTATAAATCCAAAGCGATCTCTCAAAGGACTGCTAAGCAAGGCAGGTCTTGTAGTCGCACCTACTAAGGTGAAGGGGGGAAGTTTTATGCTTAAAACTTTACCTCCAGGACCCTTTCCAGTTACAATACTAACACTCCTATCCTCTAAAGCAGAATAAAGTATCTCTTCCAAGGAGGGATTCAACCTATGAATCTCGTCTATAAAAATAATGCCCCTCTCTTCTACACTTGTAAGCAAAGCTATTAAATCGCCACTCTTTTGTAAAGATGGTGCAGATACCATTTTTATGGGGGCATTTTGTTCTTCTGCTATGATCAAAGCAAGGGTCGTCTTTCCTACTCCAGGAGGACCTACAAAAAGAATGTGATCTACAGCCTCTTCCCTTTTTTTAGCAGCATTAATTATTAAAGCTAATCTATCTTTTATCCTTTCTTGTCCTATAAAATCTGATAGATTCTTTGGTCTTAATACATTATCAAGGGCTGGTTCTCTTTGAACAAGAGAAAAGTAGGGAAATCTTTTCACTTTCATATCTCCTGAGATAGCTTCCTTAGTGCAAACCTTATAATTTCCTCAAGATTATCAAGGTCTTTAAATTCCTTTCTTATCTCTTTCATAACTACTTCTATTTCCTCTTTCTTATATCCCAAATTTAAGAGAGTGTCTTTTATTATATCTTCTTCTTTATGTTCTCTCTTTGGGATAACTCCTTTTATCTCAAGAAAGATTTTTTGAGTAATCTTTTTCCCAACGCCAGGAACCATTAAAAGAGCATTTAAGTCTTCTTTTTCAATCACCTCATAAAACTCTTTAGGAGACATCGCAGAAACAATTCTTAGAGCAATCTTTATCCCAACTCCAGTAATATTTTTAAGCCTCTCAAACAAATCTCTTTCTTCTTCCGACAAAAATCCAAAAAACTTTATTCCGTCCTTTTCTATGACTTCTGCAATGTAAAGCAATATTTTATTGTTCAATTCTTCACTAAGCTTTGAAGTTAAATTTTTGCTAACATAAATTTTAAAACCAAAATTTCCTGTATCAATTATAAGAGAGTCCCCATGTATTTTTAAAAGTTTTCCATAAATATGATTCAAAAATGCCAAGATTAACAACCTTCCTGTTTATAAATGTAAGAAATACACAAAGCTAAAGCATCTGCCACATCATCAGGTTTAGGAATATCCTTTAACTTCAATATCTCCTTAACCATATATTGAATTTGATTTTTTGTGGCTCTACCATAGCCAACTACAGAAAGTTTTACCTCAAGAGGAGTCAATATAGATATTTCTTTTTGATGCTGTTCTGCTGCAAGGATTATAACCCCCTGAGCTTGCCCTATATTAATAGCAGTCTTAATGTTTTTATTAAAGAAAATATTCTCCATGACTACTACATCAGGATTGTATAAATCCAAAAGAGAGGAAACTTGATCAAATAGATAATTTAACCTCCTTCCAATACCCCAACCAGAAGGAGTAGTTAAAGCACCATACTCAATTATTGATATTCCATCTTCACCCTTATTTAAAATACCATAACCTGTTATTGCAGTTCCAGGATCAAACCCTATGACAACCATTTATGAAAGTGACTGTAAAATTTCATCAGGTATATCAAAATTTGCGTAAGTCTTTTGTACATCATCATGGTCTTCAAGTTCTTCCATAAGCTTCAATACTTTTTCAGCATCAGGTCCATCCACAGGAACCAAATTCTTAGGAACCTTTGTTACTTCCGCCTGAGTAATCTTATATCCCTTTTCCTTTAATATATCCCTTACCTCAGAAAAACTTTCAGGACTCGTGATAACCTCAACAGTATCATCACTTATTTGTACATCTTCAGCTCCCGCTTCAAGAGCATCAGATATTAGTTGATCTTCATCCTTTACACTCTCTTTTTCAATGATTATGCTTCCTTTCTCTTCAAAAATCCAAGCAACACAGCCTGCCTCCCCAAGATTTCCCCCATGCTTGGTAAATATCCTTCTTATTTCAGCTGCTGTTCTATTCTTGTTATCTGTGACTACCTCTACCATTATCGCAACACCACCTGGTCCATATCCTTCATAAGTTACTTCTTCATAAGCAACTCCAGGAATCTCTCCCGTTCCTCTCATTATGGCCTTTTCTATATTCTCCTTAGGCATATTTGCCTCTCTTGCTCGTTCAATGGCAGCTCTTAGGCGAGGATTAGTTTCAGGATTTCCCCCACCATGCTTTGCTGCTATTATAATTTCTTTACTCAATTGAGAGAAAAGTTTTCCCTTCTTAGCATCTGCTGCTGCCTTCCTATGTTTAATATTTGCCCACTTGGAGTGTCCTGACATTATTCCGCCTCCTTTTAAATCAAAGATTTGCTATGTTTCATAAGCATTCTACAACATTTTATTAAGTTTGACAAGAATACCACTTTTAATTAAACTATCTTACTATGAATATAAGATTGATCTTGACAGACATAGAAGGCTGTATCACAAAGAACAAAGGATATCCTCTGGATCTTTTATCTCTTCAATGGATACGAGAGAATTTAAAAAAACTTCCTCCTATTTCTCTTAATACAGGTAGATCAAAACCATACATTGAAGCAATCCTTCAAGCTTTAGGAGATTTTCAAGACTCCATAGGAGAGAATGGTTGCACCATATACTTAGTTGAAAAAGACGATATTGTTTTACATCCTATCATAAATGACAACATTCTAAAAGAAAAAGAAGAACTCAAAAAGTTTTTAAAAGAGAAGATCAAGAATCTAGGCCATATAGAGCCAGGAAAAGAAGTATGTGTTTCTCTATTTCCAGAAGAGGGTATTCTTGTAAAGGATCTCGCTGCATATACGCAAGAACTAATTAAAGAGGAATTTCCAGAATTTCAATTAGTATATTCATCGGTAGCGGTTGATATTACCCCCAAAGGAATTGATAAAGGTTCAGGAATGGACATACTCTTAGAAATGAAAAATTTATCCTACGATGAGGTATTAGGAATTGGAGATAGCCTTGGAGACTTTCCTTTTCTAAGCAAACTAAAATATAAAGCTACCCCTGCCAATGGCCATCCGAAGATAAAAGAGATAGCAACTTATGTAGCTAAAGAAGAAGACATCAAAGGACTTATTGAGATCTTTAAACATTTCTTCTTCTAATTACCTCATCTATAACCAAAGGAAGTATTTTAATTATATCTGAAGCTGTAAGTCCAACACTACCTTTATACTTTTTCCATATAACTGAACTATAACCATGAACAAAATTACCAAGAATACAGGCTTCCTTTAACGAGTATCCTTGTGCTGAAAACCCCGCAATTATTCCTGTAAGAACATCCCCTGAACCCGCTGTTGCTAGTAGAAAATCTGCAAAAGGATTCACATACACATGGTTTTTGGGATCAAAAAATAAAGAATTGGGACCTTTAATTATCAGATTCAATTTATACCTTTCTACAAAATTCCTACCTATTTCAACTCTCTTTTTCGAAATTGTCTCTACACTTTCTTCTACAATTCTTGACATCTCCCCATAGTGAGGCGTAAAGACCACATCTTTGCCTGAAATATCTCCAAGAATATCCTTAACAAAAGAAAGTGCATCTGCATCTACCACCACTTTCTTATCAACTTTTCTCAAAAAATCTTGAACCAGCTTTCTTACATCTTCGTTTATGCCTATCCCTGGACCAATAGCTACAGCTTCAATTCCGTAAGTTTCTATTATTTCTAGAATATACCCTAAATTGTCATAAGAAATATAACCATCTTTATCTTTTAATGGAATATAAATAATCTCGGGATAGTTTCCTCTATATACCATGCTAATTTTTTCTGGAACCGCAAGGTAAACCATTCCAGCTCCTGTCCTTAGAGCAGAGAGAGCAGAAAGAATAGGAGCGCCGGTATACCTAAAAGATCCCCCAATAATTAATACTTTTCCCTTTTTCCCCTTATGTACCCCTTTGGAAGGGATACGAACAATATCCTTCAAAAGTTCCCAGTCCACAAGGTGTATATTTGACTCCACAATATCATTAACAATCTCTATAGGAATACCCAACCTACCAACAATAACCTCTCCTACATAATCCACAGCTCCAGTTTCAAAAAGTCCCACTTTAGGAAGAAACATCGTTAAAACATAATCTGCTCTTAACGCTTCGCCCATTATCTCCCCAGTATCAGAATTTATTCCTGAAGGTATATCAATAGAAATTATTTTTTTGCCCAAATTATTAATATATCTGAAGATCTTTTTTAAATCATCATCAATTTCTCTTTTTAGACCTATACCAAAAATCCCATCTACTATTAATTCATATTCCTTAAGTTCTGTATAATCTTGCAAAATATCTTTTATCTCAACCAGGTTCTTTAAAAGACCCAATTGAATCTTCAAAAGATCCGATATTTTCTTACCCCACAAATAGGAGAAAATGGTAATTTTTCTAATGCCATTTGAATACAGATATCTTGCCAAAGCAACACCATCACCACCATTATTTCCTGGGCCACAAAGAATAGCTATTTTTCTATTCTCTATATCTTCAAATTTCTCTTTCAAAAAACTAAATAAAAAAGATGCAGCATTTTCCATTAGTAGTATTGGTGGAATAGAGTACTCTCTCTCTAACCTTTCTTCAAGCCTTTTTATCTCTTCAGAAGTTACCAATTTCATTTTCTTCCCTCCCAAGTGATAACTACTCTATTGGGAAGACAAACAATACTTTCCCCTACTTTATTTATAAAACCTTGTTTAATGCAAAGTTTATCAGGACAAGGAGAAGAAATCATACGAACCCCTTTTCCCTCTACGTATTCAAAAACACTCTTACCTAAAAGACCTTGAACTTCAAATCTTTCTCTGCTTTTTAACTCTCCTAAGGATTTGGAAAAAACTTCTCTATTGTTTACATATACCTTTAAGACAACCCCTTCATTTCTAATATAATTGAAGTAAAACAGACCTAATGCCAATAAAAGAAAGAATATTATTAACAATATGTCATATCTTCTAAACATGTTTTAAGTATATCACAAAATTTGATATAATAAGATGCACTATGGAATATGTAATAAGCTTTATTATAGGGGTAATTTCATTAATAAAGTTTACTTATGCCCAGAATGGTAAAGTAATAAAACTTCCGACTCCCTCCTTTAAAAGTTCCATCTCCATTGAAGAAGCCTTGCTTTATAGAAGATCAAAGAGATTTTATAAAGACCTACCCCTTACTACTCAGGAATTATCACAAATCCTTTGGGCTTCTCAGGGAATATCAGATTCTGACTATAAGTTTAGGACTTGTCCCTCAGCTGGAGCATTATATCCTTTAGAAGTCTATATATCAATCTTAAAGGTTGAGGGAATAGAATCAGGTATATATAAATACACTCCAGAAAAACATGAGATAATCCAGTTATATAAAAATCATAAAAGGGATGAACTTTATGAGGCATCTTTAAAGCAGGAATGGGTAAAGTGGGCTCCTGTTGTACTCATAATTTGTGCCTCTTTTTATAAAACCAAAGCTCGTTATGGGGAAAGGGGAATAAGATATATATACATAGAAACAGGACATTGCGCTCAGAATATTTACCTACAATGTGTTTCTTTAGGTTTAGGTACAGTAGCGGTAGGTGCCTTTGATGATGACGAAATAAGTAAAATCCTAAATTTACCTAAATTTGAAATTCCCACATATTTGATGCCAATTGGAAAAATTTAGTCATCTTTGTTGACAAATTATGCTCCCTGATGCTAAACTTTCCTTAACTCCAATATAAAGAGGTGATTACTAATGTCCGAAAAGTTTATGATTAAGGAAATAAGAGAGGGCTTTTCCATAATAAAAAGTTATAAAGATCGATGGGAAGAATTTGTAGAAGTTTCAAAAAGAATAAAATCCCTTGATTTTCAAAACATTGTTTTTGTAGCAAGAGGATCATCAGATAACGCAGCCACATGGGGAAAATACTATATGGAGTCTCATTTAAGAGTTCCTGTATCTCTATGTGCCCCATCTTTATTTACCATATATAAACTTCCTCCTAATCTTAAATCATCCTTGGTTATTGCCATCTCTCAATCAGGGGAAAGTGATGATATATGTGAAGTTGTAAATAATGCCAACAAACAAGGAGCCTTGACAATTGGCATAACTAATAATCCTCAAGGGAAATTAGCCCAAATAGCTAAAATAAATATTTTCCTAAACTCAGGCATTGAAAAAAGTGTTGCAGCCACTAAAACTTACTTATCTCAATTAGTATCCATTTATTTTCTAACAAACACATTAATAGGTAGAAATATACTACCTGAATTTGATAAAATATTAAACACTATGGAAGATATTCTAAAAAGAGAGGAAGAGATAAAAGAAAAGGTAAAACCTTATAAATACATGGAGCATTGTGCTGTCCTTGGAAGAGGCTTTAATTTATCCACAGCTTTAGAAACTGCCTTAAAATTAAAAGAAACCTCTTATATTATTGCTCAGCCTTATTCTTCAGCAGACTTTATGCATGGGCCCCTTGCCCTTGCTTCTGAAGGATTTCCTGTGTTCTTTTTTGTTCCAAAAGGAGAAAGTATGGAGCATTCCTTAGAGGTTTTAAAAACTCTAAAAGAAAAAGGAAGCGATATTTTTATCTTCACCAACGAAATTGATCTCTTAAAAGAATATGATGGAATTTACATAAACTGTGATATTCCAGAATATATAACTCCTATACCTTTCATTTATCCTGCTCAATTTTTTGCTTATTATCTTGCTGAGATTAAGGGAAGAGATCCTGACAACCCCAGAAATATAAGGAAGGTTACCATAACAAGATGACAAATATAATACAGATAATAGAAGACTTACTTCAAAATCCTGTATTTATTATTCCTATGATGGTGGCAATGATTACTCAAGGAATTAAGGGATTAATAAGGAGTATTCAAGAGAAAAAATTTTTATGGAGAGCCTTCTTTGAATGGGGTGGAATGCCAAGTTCCCATTCTGCTCTTGTAGTATCTTTATCCCTGATAATTGGCATAAAGGAGGGTTTTAATTCCACCATCTATATTCTTTCTATGTTCTTTGCAGGAATAGTAATAGCAGACGCCATTGGAGTAAGACTTGCTACAGAAGAACAAGCAAAGGTTATAAACAAAATTATACAAAAGGAAATAAAAAATCCTGAATTGAAAGAAATCTACTTAAAAGAATCTATAGGTCATACACCTATAGAAGCCATAACTGGAGGAATCATTGGACTTATTTTAACCCACTTTATATACTATGGATTTTTTGTAAAATGAAGATAGCCTTTTTCAGCGATACTTACATTCCCCATAAAAATGGTGTAGCCACATCATTAAGCTTTCTCAAGAAAACCTTAGAGGAAGAATCCCATTCTGTTTACCTTTTTATTCCCTTTATTCCCAACATTCCTAAAGAGAGAAATACCTTTACTCTTCCTTCTATAACCTTTCCTTTTCAAAAAGAACACCGTATTGCTCTACCCTATTCTATAAAATATGATCTTATGTTAAGGAACATGGAACCCAATATTATACATACCCATACTCCTTTTTCTTTGGGAATCTTTGGATTATATATGGGAAAAAGAATTAAAATCCCTATAGTTCATACCTATCACACTCTTCTCCCTGACTACGCCTACTACATCTGGGATCATTTTCCCCATTTTGTGAAGAAAAACATCATAGACGAAGAAAGAGCAAAAAGAATAGCCATTTGGATAAGTAGGGAATATTGTAATCACTCTGATCTAATTATTGCTCCATCAACAAAAATAAAAAGGCTCCTTAAAAATTTTGGGATCCAAAAGCCAATAGAAATTTTACCTAATGGAATAGATCTTGATAGGTTTAAAAAGATTCCAAAACCTGAAGCAAGAAAAAGTTTAGGTCTTCCTACTGATGTTATTTTACTCCTCTTTGTAGGAAGGTTAGGTAAGGAAAAAAATATTGAATTTCTCATAGAAGTAATGAAATACATAAAGGAAAATAATGAAAAATTGATTTATCTTGTAATCGTAGGGGATAATCCCGATAAAAGAGTTATGGAAGAACTAAAAAACAAAGCTAAAACTTTAAATGTCTATGATAGAACAATTTTTACGGGATATTTAGAGTATGAAAGGGTCATTGAAGCCTATTATGCTTCTGATATATTTGTGTTTTCCTCAATCACAGAAACTCAAGGATTAGTAATCCTTGAAGCAATGGCATCGGGACTTCCAGTAGTTGCTATAGATGATGACGCTATTTCAGATTTTGTTAAAGATGGAATAAATGGTTTTTTAGTACCTAACAATCAGGAAAACAAGAGACTATTTTCTGAAAAGATAAAAAACCTTATTGAAGACAAAGATCTGTACACAAAAATGTCTCTCCATGCCTTAGAGACCTCAAGATCATTTCATATAAAGAACCTTAACAAGAAACTCTTAGCCTTGTATGAAGACCTTATAAGAGAATATAATAATAGTAATGCCTGATTTTATATCTTTATTTATATCGGAAATAAAAAAGAAAAAACCTCTCCTTGAAGAACTTCTCATTAAAAGGGGTCTTAGTGAAAGACCTTACATAGCAGAATTTATTGAGAAGATTTGGAATAATCTCTCAGACACTTATGATTTCACTAAAAAACCTACCTTTGCGGTGGATGCCTCTCAAAGAACCTTATCCTTTTCCTTAGGACCCTATCTAATAATAACTCAAGCTCTCGCTATAGGTTCAAATGGATATGAAAAAGCCTTGGTATCCATTGAGCCAGTCGTAGGTTCCATACCAGAAAATCAACTAGGACTCTTAAGAGATCTTTTAATGCAGGATTTGGAGATTAAACTTGCTCTTCAAATTGTTAAAGAGAATCATCCTCCTTTCATTCTGCTAATTGATGGCTCTTTATTATCACGAATCTCCTATCTTTTAAGGTATCTACATAGTTTTGAAGATGAAAACTATATAAATCTTGCCTACAATGTATTGATGAATACCTTAGACCTTATAAATGCCTCTAAAAATGGTATAGATCTTATTTCAATCTCTAAATCTTCAAGGAATACCTTCTTCTTTCAGATCCTATCCATTGATAATCCTGATATAGAAAAAAACATATCTTACAAACCTACAGATAGCGAAATTTTAAGCATTTTTACCTGGGAACCTGGCTATACCACTCCCCTTTTAATAGGAGCAGAAATGGGTCTTGGACATAAACAATTAGAAATTATAGAAAAAAATTCGGATCTTCAAAAAGTTCTTAGCAATACTCAAGCCTTTTATACCTTCTATATAAGACTTATGCCAAGAGATCAGCTTTTGAGAATAGATTTTCCTGCAAATATAGTGGGAGAAAAAGCAAATATTCTGTCGGTAAACTATTTTTGGGGCAAGGATATAAATATGGCCCAAATTTTAGGAATATTAAAAAAAAATTGTGTAAACTCTAAAATATACCAAACTCCTTTGTATTTTGTAGATCAAATTGTTAGAATAAAAAGAGAACCTGATTTAGAAAGATATCTAATGATTTTAAAAAAAGAATTTCCAGGGTTTATTGAACTTGATAGAAGTCAGGGGAGGTTCTATTAATAAATGGAATTAAAATGCGTGGGATATTTAGTAGGAGAAAGTTTTTGTGATAGCTTTCAATTTATTACTAATGAAGAGTTAGCCCCCAAAAGGCTTGAATATGTAATAATAAAGGGAATTGCGTCCTCAGACGAAGAAGTAGAAGTGTTAGCTCAAGTGGAAAGTTTAAAAGCATTCTCTGATGTACTTTCGGAAGATCAGGAATATGATGCCACTACAAAACTTTTGGAGTTAAACTATAAAATCCCCCTAAAATTAATAGCCTCTGCAAGAGTTCTTGGATACTTAGATAAAGATGGTAACATTCTCCTTCCAAGATCAGTATCCCTTCCTGGATCTCCTGTATACCTTGCTCCTGATGAGCTTCTTCAAAAATTTTTTACCCATAATAAAAAAACAGCCATTGAGATAGGAACTCTTTTATATAGACCCAATGTTAAAGTCACCCTTGATCCCAATGGACTTAGAAGACACCTCGCTATAATAGCTCAAACAGGAGCTGGAAAATCATACCTTACAGGACTACTTTTGGAAAAACTTGTAAAATTAGGGGCAACTATACTGGTCTTTGATCCCAATAGCGATTATGTACTCTTAAGAAGAAAAAGAAATAATTTAAGAGAATTTTCATCTATTGCTCATAATGTAACCATATACCGAATACCCAAGGTGCAAGGAAGATTTAGCGATGATATGATAGGTGGAGTTGAGCCTTACTCTATAAGATTTAGCGAATTGGAAAATGAGCAAATAGCAGAAATTCTTGGAATATCAGAATACAGCAATATAAGAGATGCAGTTGAAAGAGCTATTGAAGAATTGCGAAGTTCAAAAATAGATTTTACTCCCAATGAGTTGTATGAAAAACTCGAAAATATGGCAGGAATAGAAGAAAAAGAGGAAGAAGAAATTTCTAATTTTGAGGACTACGAAAAAAGACTTCTAAAAGAAATGGAAAAAAAGAATAAGAAAAAATATCCCGAAGAAACCACAATTGGAGCAAGGAAGGCATTAAAATATGTAAAGTGGATAAAAGATTATCCTATCTGGGGATTTAAAGATATTTCTCCTGAAAAAATATTGAAACCTGCTCATATCTCGGTAATAGATCTTGCAGGAATAGAAAAGAACCTTCAAGATCTCGTAGTTAGCAAACTATTAAACGACATATGGACAAAAGCAAAATCTGAAGGACTTCCTTATCCCCTCTTTATAGTGCTTGAAGAAGCCCATAATTTAGTACCTAAGGAAAAAGGAGAAAAATTAAAAAGTTCAAGGATAATAAACTCCATTGCAGCAGAAGGTAGAAAATTCAAAGTATTCCTTATTGTGGTTACCCAAAGACCTTATAAAATAAGTAGCAATACCCTTTCCCAATGTGGAAGCCAAATAATTATGAGACTGACTAATCCTACAGACCAAACCGCAGTAAAAGAAGCATCCGAAGCTCTCTCGGAAAACTTATTCCACGATCTTCCCGGCCTAAACATAGGTGAAGCCATAATTCTTGGAAGACTAACTAAAATTCCCGTAATGGTAAAAATAGGAGAAAGAGAAACTGCAGAAGGCGGTTTTGATATTGACTTAGATGAAGAGTTTCAAAAAGCCTTAAACCACGTGGATAGTATCATAGAAAATGACATAGAGATCCTCCCTGATTTTGGGAGTGAGATATAAGAATGGTAAAAATCGTAATTACTGCTGACAATCACTTAGGTAAATATTATAAGAAATTATTACCAGAAAAATTACAAGAGAGAAGAAAAAGACTGAGAGATGCCTTTGAAGAAGTAGTAAATTTTGCCATAGAAGAAAAGGTAGATATATTCGTTCAGGCAGGAGATCTATTCGACTCTCCAAATCCAAGAAATCAAGATCTAACTTTTGTGGCCCGAGAATTTTCCAAGATGACAAAAAACCACATAAAAATATATGCCATTGGAGGAAACCATGATGCTCCCAACATGTTAGAATCCGATTCTTACCCTATAAGAATCTTTGAGGAGGCAGGATTAATAAAAACCTTCTCCTCCCAATCTACAATAAATTATGAAATCTTTGAAAAAGATGGATTAAATATACTCATTTCTGGACTTTCTCATGATCCCAGAAGAAAGGGAAGAATAGATCCTATAGAAAAGGCTATAATTCCTTCTGATTTTCCAAAAGAGAATAATTTAATTAAATTGTTAATTCTCCACTATTCCTTTGAAAAATTTGCTCATCCCAAAGCTCAAGAGCCGCAAGTCTCTATTGGAACTTTAGATCTTTTACCTTTTGATATTTATATCATAGGACATCTACATGAACAAAATACCTATCGCTTTGCTAATAAACATGTAATAATTCCTGGAAGCACAGAAAGATTTGAGTTTGGGGAAGAAAATCTCACTCCTGGATTTTACCTTCTTACCATTGAAAACAAAAAGATTAATTACGAGCATATAAAGGTAAAAGCTCAACCCATGAGAAATATGGAGATCAGGTTAACGGAAATAATTTCGGAAAATCCTACAAATTCCATAATAGAAAGAATAATAAATAATTCTCACAAAGATCTACTTTTAAAATGCAAGCTTATAGGTGAGATATCCTTATCTTTATACCGTTCTATTAACTTTAATAAAATTCTTGAAGCAGGAATAAACTCCAACTTTCTATTTGATCTTGATACCCAAAATCTAAGGATAAAAGGCGAAGAGATCCACACTCTTCCCGCTCCTGAAACCAGTGTTGACAAGAACCTTGAAATGATTACAAAAAAATATATGGAAGAAAGCCCCGAAGATAAGGATATAATAATAGAAGCTTTAAACTGGTTAAAAGAAGAGTTAAAAAATAGAGAGATAATGCTATGATAAAATTAGTGAGCCTTAAACTCAGCAATTTTAAACAATACCAAAATGCCCGAATAGAATTCCCAGAGCAAGGCAAAATACTTATTAAGGGCAAAAATGAAGCGGGAAAAAGTACTATATTTGAAGCCATAGCTTTTGCCCTATTTGGTAAACCAGTATATGTAGGCTCTAAGCCTAATTTAATAAGATTTAATGCAGAAAAAGCCCAAATTGAACTCGTAGTAAAAACAGAGGACAAAATCCTAACCATAAGAAGAGTCCTCTCAAAAAATGCCTCTCAAAATGCAGAACTTCACATAAAGAAAAATGACAGCTCTACCCCCATTATCATAACCGGAGTTAAGAACGTAGATCCCAGAATTATAAAAGAAATAGGAATAGATCAGGATATATTCATAAATACGTGTTTTATAGGACAAAAAAGATTAGAAACCTTAGAAAATCTAACAGCCCAAGAAAGACAAGAACTTATATCTAAACTTTTTAACTTAGACTACTTTGTAAACCTTATAGGAAAAGCAAAAGACATAAAGAAAGAATTTACCAATCAAAAAGAACAATATGAGATTATAAAAAAAGCAGGAGAGGCAAAAAGAGACCTCCCTGAAATCAAAAAGAAAATAGAGGAAGTAGAAGAGCAATTAAATAAGATTAGAAAAATAGAGCTTTCCCACGAAATTATGAAAAAGGAAAAACTTTTAAAGACATTAATAGAAGAAATTACTAAGTTAGAAGAAGAAATTGAGAAGGTAAGAAAAGACGTAGCGTTATTAGAAAGGTATAAAGAGGAAGAAAAACTCATAAATGAGATAAGAAGTATGGAAGAAAAAATTAACATTTTGGAAAAACAAAAAAACCAAACCTTAGAAAAGATCCAAGAATTAGAGGGAAAAATAAAAGAGGAAGAAAAAATAAAAGAGAGAATAGACTTCTTAAACAAGGGAATAAAAATAAAGAGTAGAGTCGAAGAGCTTACAAGGATTTTGAGTGAGGAAAAACTAAAAATCTCAAAAACTGAAGAGACAATTCCAAATCTTTTAGAAAAAGTAGAAAATTATAAAGAAATAGTAAAAAAAATAAATACCGAAAAAATCCTTTTAAACAAACTCTCCTACTTGGAGGAGAGCCTTCAAAAACTTGAAATAAGAAAAAGAAACCTTGAAAAAAGAGAAGAAAAATTAAGAAATGCATTAAACGAAATAAATAAAGTAAAAGAAAACCTAAAAATCCATCAAAAAGCCTTAGATTATAAAGAAAAGGAAGAGAAGGTCCTTTTCCTAGAGAAATCCCTCTCAAAGATTAAAAATAGTTTAATTCTTTCCTTTATTTCAACCCTTCTTTTTCTACTTTTATCTTTTTTGTTAAATCAACTTTTCCTTATTCCTTCAATTATCCTTATAACTACGACTATTTTTATTTATAAAAATTATTCCCAAATAAATAGCAATCTCAGCAAAGAGTTAACTATAACAGAGTTTATAAAAAGAGATATACCTGAACATCTCATAAAAAAGGGTAAAGAAGAATTGAGAAAAGAACTCATTGAAATTGAAAAAAGAAGTGAAATCAAAAAAAACAAAGCTGAAAGAGTAATAGAAGCGATAAAAACCCAAATTTCAAACATAGATCCCTCCTCTCTAATAGAAGAAAAAGCAAAAATAAATAAAGAAATTTCCGACATAAATCTTCTAAAGGATGAGGCTCAAAGGCTAATCTTTGATCTTTCCTCAAGGCTTAAATGTGACAACCACATCACTGCAATAGAGGAGAAAATATTGAAAGTGCAAGAAGTTTTAGAAAAGAAAAGAAGAGAAATCGACGACAGAGAAAAAGAGATAGAATATCTTAAAAAGGAAGATCCAATTCCAGATAGAGAGCTCTCCAACTTAATCTCTGAAAAAGGTTCTTTGGAAAACGAGCTAAGAAACATAGATCACTATAAGAAAGAATTAGATAAACAAAAGATCCTTCTTTTGAACCTTGAAAAGAATATTAAAGAAGAGAAAGAAAAAATTGAGTTTTTATCTAAAAAAATACCATCTACAGACAATGAATATGTAAAAAGGCTAAAAGAGATTATAAAAGATTTAGAAGAGAGAAAAGTAAAAGAGAATTATGAGAATATTTTATCCCAGCTTAGTAATAAAAGGGGACAAAAAAGCTCTGTAGAAGAAGAGTATAAAAAACTTATAGAAGAGTTCAAAAGTAATTTTCAGGAAGAAACTTGGGAAATTTACTCCTCTACTGATGTGGATCCAAAGGAAAAAGAAGTATTAATAAATCAAAAAGAAGAGCTCATTAAAATTCTCGGAGAAAAAGAAGCTATACTGAAAGAATATGAAAAGAGAACAGGCAAAAAAGTAGAAGATTTAATTCCCGAAAAAATAGAGGAAGATTACAAAAACTTGGAAAAGAATATCCAAAAAATGGAATATGCCATTAAGATTGCTGAAAGTACAAGAGAGAGCATCCTAAAATCAATCCTTCCAAGAACCATGGCTTTTATGCAAAAAATTCTACCTATATTAACCTCAGATAGATATCATTATGCTGAAATTGATGAGAGTTATAAGTTGAGAGTATACACCAGCGATACAAAAGACCCTTTAGAAAAAAATATATTCAGCGGTGGAACCCAAGATCAGCTTTCTTTAGCCTTAAGACTTGCTTTTGCTATGGCAACTCTTCCTCAAGATAAAGGAGTACAACCTAAATTTATTTTCTTAGATGAACCCTTAGGTTCCTTTGACGAAGATAGAGCAAGAGGTCTTCTCTACCTTCTAACTCAAGGCGAAGTGGCAGAGTTCTTTGATCAAATATTTGTAGTAACCCATGTTCCCATAGAAGAAGAACTTTTTGATGAAATCTACTATGTAAATAACGGACAAATTATTAAAATTGACAAAAACTCTAATCTAACCTTAGACTTTTGAGATATTCCCTAAATTGTTCTCCAAGCCCTTCTCTTTTAAGGGCAAGTTCTACAGAAGCTATCAAAAAACCAAGTTTACTTCCCGTATCATATCTTTTCCCTTTAAACTCATAAGCATATATAGCTTCCTTTTCCAATAACAACTTTAGACCATCAGTAAGCTGTATCTCTCCTCCTCTTCCTGGCTTAACCTTTTCTAACATGTAAAATATTCCTGGAGTTAATATATACCTTCCTACAATAGCAAGATCCGATGGTGCCTCTTCTATTAATGGCTTCTCAACAAGATCGGTAACCTGATAAATTCCATCATCAATCTCTTTTCCTGCTATTACCCCATAATTCTTAACCTCTTCTCTTGGAACTTTTTCTACTGCTATGACGGAACATTTATACCTTTCATATATCTCTATCATCTGCTTTATACAAGGTACATCGCTCACAATAAGATCATCACTTAATATTACAGCAAAAGGTTCATTCTTAACAAGCTCCTTAGTAACCAAGACTGCATGGCCAAGACCAAGAGGCTCTTTCTGCCTAATATAGTAAACGGTAGCAAGCTCTGAAATCTCTCTTACTTGTTTCAATAAGTCCAGTTCTCCTTTTTTCTGCAAAAAATACTCCAATTCAAAGGATATATCAAAATGATCTTCAATTGCTCTTTTATTTCTCCCTGTAACAATAATTATCTCGTCAATTCCAGAGTTAACAGCTTCTTCTACAGCATACTGAATTATTGGTTTATCTACTACAGGAAGCATTTCCTTAGGCTGAGCTTTTGTAGCTGGAAGAAACCTTGTACCAAGGCCCGCTGCAGGAAAAATAGCCTTTTTTATCATATACTTATCCCCCTATTCCTCTGGAATTTTTACAATAATAATATTTAAGGATCCTTCTTCCACTATAAGCTGATGAGGAGTATTAGCGGAAATAAGAAGAACATCTCCACTTTGCATCTCCACATTTTCAGGATTCAAGATATTACACCCTCTAATTTCATAAGGTTCAATTTCTTTTCCTCCTTCATATTTATCACTTAATAAAACTTTCGCTTTTCCAGAATATATGATGTATATATCGTTTACCTTTTTATGTACCTCTGTATCGCTCTTAAAGGGGGCTTGAAATTTTAAAAATCTAATTAAAAAATTTCCCTTTTTAAAATCTTCTAATTTCTCATCCCTTACTGAGAATTTGCAATACATATAATAACCTCCTAAAAAATTAAGAAGTCTTAATTATTTTATCCTCTAAAGGTCATTTAAGCAACTTTAAGAATTAACATTACTTTAAATATTTACTCCCTTCTTTTTTAAGCAATTATATGCTAAAATTTATAATGTAACTAAAAAATACTAAAAATGCGAAGGCGCTTTGGAGGTCATTCCGAAGCGCCTTTTTAGTTTTATAGACAAAATTTACATTAAATGGGAGGCGCAAAATTATGAAAAATACTGAGATAAAAATTGTAGACACCACATTAAGAGATGGTGAGCAAACTGCTGGTGTAGTATTCTCAAAAGCTGAAAAACTTCAGATTGCAAGAATGCTTGATGAGATAGGAGTACATCAGATTGAGGCGGGAATTCCGGTGATGGGAGGAGACGAGGAAGAAGCAATAAAAGCTATAGTCAAAGCAGGATTAAAGGCAAGTATTATGGGATGGAATAGAGCTGTAATAAGTGATATTGAGGCATCTTTAAGATGTGGTGTAGATGCGGTGGCTATTTCTATTTCCACATCAGATATTCATATTAAATATAAGCTTAAGAAAACCAGAGAGTGGGTCTTAGAAAGTATGGTAAAAGCAACAGAATTTGCAAAAAAACACGGAGTTTACATATCAGTAAATGCCGAGGATGCTTCCAGAACTGATATGGACTTCCTATTACAGTTTGCAAAAGCTGCAAAAGAAGCGGGAGCAGATCGTCTAAGATATTGTGACACTGTAGGAATAATGGAACCCTTCACCATGTACGAGGTGATAAAGACCATCATTGAAAAAGTAGGAATACCTGTGGAAATGCACACCCATAATGATTTTGGAATGGCTACTGCTAATGCTCTTGCAGGGGTGAGAGCAGGTGCAACCTATGTGGGGGTAACTGTAAATGGACTTGGAGAAAGAGCAGGAAATGCTGCATTAGAAGAAGTAGTTATGGCACTTAAATATATCTATAACATTGATGTGGGCATCAAAACCTATAAACTCAGAGAGCTTAGCGAATATGTAGCAAAAGCCTCTCAAAGGGAGCTTCCTGTAAATAAAGCAATTGTAGGTAAAAATATTTTTGCCCATGAATCAGGAATCCATGCTGATGGTGTAATTAAATATCCAAAAACCTACGAGGTTTTCTCTCCTGAAGAAGTGGGAGGAGAGAGACAGATAGTTATTGGAAAACATTCAGGAACCCATGCTCTTATAAGAAAATTCCAAGAGTATGGTATTACCCTTTCGGAAGAAGATGCCCAAGAATTACTTAAGAAAGTAAGAGCCCTTGCAGTAGAGCTTAAAAGACCATTATTTGATAAAGAGTTAATGTATCTCTATCAAGATTATCTGAAAGAGAAGGCTGAAAAAGAAGGAGTGTAAGAAAAAGATGGGAAAAACAATAGCTGAAAAGATCTTTTCAGCTCATGTGGGAAGAGATGTGAAAGCTGGAGATTTAGTTATTGCAAAGCTCGATGCCTTAATGGGACAAGATGGGACTTCTCCTCTTGCAATCAAAGTTTTTGAGGAATTAGGAGGAGAGAAGGTTGTAAATGCAGATAGAGTTCTTTTAGTAATGGATCATTCTGTCCCTCCTCCAAATGAAGGTGTAGCAAATCTTCATAAACTAATGAGAGATTTTGCAGAAAAGTATGGTACTCAAATAACAGAGTTTGGAGAAGGAGTATGCCACCAGGTATTTATGGAAAGAGGGCTTGCAACCCCTGGAAGTCTTGTAATTGGTGCCGATTCTCATACTTGTACCTATGGGGTTTTAAATTGTTTTTCCACAGGAGTAGGTTCCAGTGAACTTGCAGCAGCTATGTATACAGGTAAACTGTGGTTTAAAGTTCCAAGTACTGTAAAAATTATTTTAAATGGAAAACTTTCCAAGGGTGTAGTATCTAAGGATGTGATATTATTCCTTGCAGGATATTTCAAGGCTGATGGTTTAACTTACAAAGCCATAGAATTTGATGGAGAAGTAATCAATAACCTTTCTATTGATGGAAGAGCAACCATAACCAATATGGTAGTTGAAATGGGAGCTAAAGCAGGTATTATGCCTTTTGATGAAAAAACCAAGGAATTTTTTAAAAGCATAGGCCTTCCTCAAGAAAAAGGAGTAGAAGCAGATCCTGATGCAGAATACGAAGCAGTTTATGAATTTAACCTTTCTAATTTAGAGCCTCAGGTAGCACTACCACATACTGTAGACAATGTGTATCCTATATCCCAAATAGAGAATATAAAAATACATGAAGCATTTATTGGTACATGTACTAATGGTAGATTAGAAGACTTGAGACTTGCAGCATCAATCCTTAAAGGAAGAAAAGTTGCAAAAAATGTGAAAATGATTGTAACCCCTGCCTCTAAACGAATCTTCATGCAAGCCATGAAGGAAGGACTTGTTGATATATTCTTAGAAGCAGGAGCTATAGTAACAAATCCAGGTTGTGGTCCCTGTGTAGGAACCCATCAAGGTGTACCTGCAGATGGAGAAAACATTATATCCACTGCTAACAGAAACTTCAAAGGGAGAATGGGAAACAATAAAGCCTTTATATATTTAGCTTCTCCTCTTACTGTAGCTGCTTCAGCTGTCTTAGGTAAGATTACTGATCCCAGAGAACTGCTTAGTTAGGAGGATGGCTCTCATGTTAATTAGAGGAAAAGCTCATAAATTTGGAGATGACATAAACACTGATTACATAATTTCAGGAAAGTACAAGTTTAAAAGCTTAGACTTTAACGAGATGTCAAAACATCTTTTTGAAGATTTGGATCCTGATTTTTATAAAAAGATAACTCCAGGAGATATAATCGTAGCTGGTAAAAACTTTGGATGCGGTTCATCCAGAGAACAAGCACCTTTGGTAATTAAGCATGCAGGAATAAGCTTAGTAATAGCCAAAAGCTTTGCAAGAATTTTCTATAGAAACTCCATAAATGTAGGACTGCCCCTTCTTGAAGCTGATACAAATCAGATAGATCAAGGAGATGAATTGGAAGTGGACCTCTTTAATGGTAAAATCTTTAATAAGACAAAAAATGTAGTAATAAATTCAAAAAGTACCTTTCCAGATATAATGGTAAAAATATTACAGGCAGGAGGACTTGTAGAGTATCTGAAAAAAGAGGGAGATTTTAAAATTTAGATGCAGTACTTTAATTTTTATATCCCAGTAAGGATAAAATTTGGAGTAGGACTCTGGGAAAAAATTCCTGAAGAGTCCTACTCCTTAGGGGCTAAAAAGATCTTAATTGTAACAGGAAAGAAACATTTAAAAAGTACAGGAATCCTTGCTAGACTTATAAATATATATAACAATTATCCTATTGATGTTTACATTTTTGACGAAGTGCCCCCTGAGCCTCCTTATTATGTGGTAGACCAAGGAGCAGAAATTGTTAAAACTAAAAATATAGATCTTATAGTAGGTATTGGGGGTGGAAGTGCCCTTGATGTAGCAAAAGCAATTGCAGTTAAAGTAAATTTACCGGGGACTATATGGGACTATGTGGGAGAAAATAGCAATAAAATAACCATGAAAGGAATACCTACTATTCTTGCTCCTACGACAGCAGGAACAGCAAGCGAGGTTACAAGAGTATCTGTCCTAATTAATCCAGAGACAAAGGAAAAGCTAAGTATAAGACATGATTTTTTATATGCAACTCTTGCCATTATAGATCCTTATCTTACTCTCTCCTTGCCCAAGGAAAATACTGCTTATAGTGGTCTTGATGCTTTTATTCATTCTTTAGAATCCTTTCTCTCCATAAATAGCAATATGGTTACAGAACCCCTTGCCCTTACAGCGTTAAGAACCATATATAAATATCTTCCCCGGGTATATAATAACCTTGAAAGAATTGATCTAAGAGAAAAAGTATTGTATGCCAGTACTATTAGTGGAATAGCCTTTACCCAAACAGGACTTGGGGGAATCCACGCTCTTGCTCATCCCATTGGAGCTTATGCAAATATTCCTCACGGACTTGCTTGTGCCCTCATAACTATTCCTGTTTTAGAATATAACTTAGAGATACTTACAAAAGAGAAAATCTCAGCCTTAGGAAGAGCATTAGGCGTTTACTCTTTAAGATCAGCAAAAGAAAGAATCTTGAAAAAAATAGCTGAGCTCTTTTCCGTGCTAAATATTAGGCTTGGACTTCACAATTATGGAATTAAATGGCAGGACCTTCCTAATATAGCAAAAGAAGCTCCTAAGACAGGCTCTTATAAGACAAATCCAAGAACCTTGACCTATGAAGTTGTCCTTGAAATATTGAAAAAGGCTTTTTAAATCTATTTTACGTCTGTAATATCTAAATTAGGTTTAAATTTTACAATACTGTTTTCTGGAATAAAACCTCTTACACTGGCATTAGGATAAATTAGCACTCTTTTTCCTATAATAGTTCCTGGATTGAGAACAGAGTTGCATCCTGTTTCACTATCATCCCCAATAATGGCTCCTAATTTCCTAAGTCCAGTATCATATACTTCTTCCTTTACCTTTATCTTCACAGTACCTGAAAGCCCTATTTTTAAATTTGATATCTTAGTACCTGCTCCCAAATTTACATTGTGGCCAAGAATGCTATCTCCTACATAATTAAAATGAGGAGCCTTTGCCCCAGAGAGTAAAACACTATTTTTAACTTCTGTGGTATGCCCCACCACACAATTGTCTCCAATAAAAACATTACCTCTTATATAAGCACCTTGCCTTATTTCACAGTTTTTCCCTATATAAGCAGGACCCTTTATATATACAAAAGGCTCAATCACTGTTCCTTCATCTATAAATACATTTCCCTCTATAAACACTCCACCTTTTATTACTCCTCTAATTTCAGGTCTTGCATATTCCTTTAAAAACTTCTCAAGTTTTCTTAGCACTTCCCAAACTAAATTAACATTTTCAAAAAGTTCTTTCTCAATACCCGACAAATCGAAAAACTCTTCAGGTTCAAACACTTCACTGTGCCTCCCTTCACCATTTTAATAGATCCAACACTTTAATTATATCTGAAGGTCTTGAAGCAAGAAAATGTATACCATCGAGAAGTTTACTCTCTTTCAGCTTAGAACAAAACTCAACACAAAATTCAATACTTAAAGCTTTTATATCCTTAGTGTTTTTAAACATTTCTATGACTCTCTCAGGAATTTTTATACCAGGAACATTATCCATCATATACTCTAACATTTCCAAAGATTTAAAAATAGTAACCCCAGCTATGATTTTTACATCATCTCCAACCCTCTCCCTTACCCTCTCCATAAGGGAAAGCTCAAAAAAAAGTTGGGTCTGAAAAAACTCAGCTCCAGCCTTTTTCTTTTTTAATAGTTTTAAGATTTCTATCTCTAAAGGAACAAGATTAGGATTGAATACTGCTCCCAAGAAAAAATCAGGACTCTTATTTAACTTCTTGCCTGAAAAATCCTCTCCTTCTTCTAACTTTTTGGCAATCACTAATATATTGGTAGCATCAAGATCAAATACAGGCTTTGCAGATTTTACTATTCCCGTAGTAGTATAATCACCAGTGAGCACCAACACATTTCTAATCCCAAGAGCATAAGCACTCAAGAGCTCCCCTGATATAGCTACCCTATTTCTATCCCTTGCAGTTATCTGAAAAATAGGCTCAAATCCTTCTCTTAGAAGAAGATAACTTCCCACAAGAGATGTAATTCTTACTCCCACATTTTGAAAATCAGTAACATTAACCGCATCAATTCTATTCTTTAAAAGAAGAGTCTTCTCAATAAAAGAACTAACATCCACCCCTCTTGGTGGACTTACCTCTGCAGTTATAACAAACTTTCCAGACTTCAACTTTTGCTCAAAGTTCATTCTTGAAAAAGGATCTTACTAAAGTCTTTGGGTGGGATAATCTTTAAAAACTCCTCTTCGGTAATTCTCTTATTTTTAAAAAGAATAACCCATGGACATAATCTATTAAATACTTCACACATACCCTCTTCGGAACCCCCACAAGGGCCATTTCTCATTTTTTTAGGGCACAATTTCTCCATACATAAATTTCCAGTATAATATATCCAGCATTCTCCACAAGCAGAACACAATCTTACAAAGCTTCCAAGACTTCTACCAGGCTCTATCTTCAAAGTGTTTGTAGCTGGAAAAACCTGTTTTTTAACATAATTGGGAATAATCTGAGGAAGGCCTCCACACGTAAAAGTTAAAATTGCCTCTGCTTCATTTACCCCCTTTAAATCCTTAACAATTTTCAAAAACGAACCCACATTACACTCTTCCTTTTTTAAAGTGTACATACCTACCAATTCATAACCCAAAGCACTAATATAATCTAAAACTTGTTGATTCTTCTCTTCCACCTTTGCAAAACCACAATTATCACAAGAAAAGACAAAAACTTTATTACCTTTTACAAAACCTTTAATCTCTTCTATAGGTTTAAACTCAAGCCTCAACTTTTTTCACCGCCTTAAGAAGGTTCATAGCAAGAACTCGAGTGGTTATTACTCCTATACCCCCAGGAACAGGAGTTATATACTCTACTTTATCTTTTACCTCTTCAAAATTTACATCTCCTACAAGCTTTCCATCTACCACATTAGTGCCCACATCAATTATTACTTGTCCTTCTCCTACCATATCCTTACCCACAAAATAAGGTTTTCCAATAGCTACTATGAGAATTTCTGCTTTTTTAGTAAACTCTACTAAATTTTTAGTCTTTGAATGGCATACAGTAATTGTCGCATTCCTATTCAAGAGCAACAAAGAGAGGGGTTTCCCTACCGATATACTTCTTCCTACAACCACCACATTTTTCCCTTCCACAGGAATTTGATAAAAATCTAAAAGCTCAAGAACTGCCTGTGGCGTACAAGGATGAAAAGAGTCCTCTCCCACCAAAAGTCTACCTAAATTTTCATAGGTTACTCCTTCCACATCCTTCTTAGTGGGTAAAAATTGAAAAGCCTTACCTCTTTCAAGCTCTTCAGGAAGAGGTCTTAAAATCAATACTCCATGGATAGCGCTGTCTTCTTCTAATTCCTTCATAATTTTTTTGAAATCTACTAAGGAGATCTCTTCATTAAAATTTTTTCTTTCTATATTAATACCTATTTTTGAAAAAAATTTTTCTATACTCTTTGCGTAAGCTTCTGCCTCAGCATTTTTGCCAACCTTAACTATACATAAAGTAGGAATAACACCTTGTGATTTATAAAATTGAATTTTTTCTTTAATCTCCTTCTCTAATTTCTCAGCAACAGGCTTTCCTTCAAGGATAACCCCCATAAATACCTCCTACAAAAGACCTATTATATTTCCATTTTCATCCAAATCCATATTGTAAGCAGAGGGAACCTTGGGAAGTCCTGGCATGGTCATTATATTACCCGTATAAACTACCAGAAAACCAGCCCCGCCTGAGATTTTCACTCCTTGAACATTTATTACGAAGTCTTCAGGTCTTCCTAAAAGCTTGGGATTGTCCGATAAAGAATATTGAGTTTTTGCCATACAAACTGGTAAGTTTACAAAACCCCAACTTTCAATTCTTTTTAAATCTTCTTTTGCACTCTCAGAAAATATTACTTCCCTTGCCCCATATACTCTCTTACATATTTTGTCTATTTTATCTTTATAGCTTTCATTTAAATCATATAGATAGGAAAATTCATTTTTATCTTCCTCTATAGCTTTAATCACTTCTTGAGCAAGTTGAATTCCACCTAAGCCCCCTTTTTCATAAACTTCCGAAATAGCTACCCTTATGTTTCTATCCCTAAGCTCCGAAAGTACATATTCTATTTCCCTTTCACTATCCTTAGGAAATCTATTTAAAGCTACCACCACAGGTAATTTAAAAACATCTCTTATCACGTCCACATGATGTAAAAGGTTAGGAAGACCCTTTTTTATAGCCTCTATATTTTCTCCTTCAAAATCTTTCTTTATTCCACCATGAAACTTTAATGCCCTTACAGATACCACGATTACTACAGCACTTGGTTTTATATTTCCTAATCTACATTTAATATTAAAAAACTTCTCTGCTCCAAGATCCACACCAAAACCAGCCTCTGTTATCACATAGTCAGAAAGTTTTAGTGCCATCTCGGTAGCAATAAGAGAATTAGCACCATGGGCAATATTAGCAAAAGGACCACCATGCACAAAAGCAGGAGTACCCTCAAGAGTTTGAACCAAATTAGGAGATATAGCATCCTTTAAAACTACACTCATAGATCCTTGAGCTCCTATATCTTTACATAAAACGGGCATACCATTTTTATTAATCCCAATTACAATATTACCTAATCTTTCTTTTAACTCAGAAATATTCCTTGATAGCGATATTATTGCCATAACCTCCGAAGCTGCAGTTATATCAAAACCGTCCTCTCGAGGTACACCATTTGCTCTTCCTCCAAGCCCACTCACAATAAATCTCAATTGTCTATCATTCATGTCTAAACATCTCTTCCAAAAAATCTGCCTTACATCAATGCTCAATTCATTCCCATGATAGATATGATTGTCTATCAAAGCTGATAAAAGATTATGAGCCGAAGTAACAGCATGAATATCTCCCGTAAAGTGAAGATTAATGATGTCCTCAGGAACTACCTTTGCCTTACCCCCTCCCACAGCTCCCCCTTTTATACCAAACACAGGACCCATAGATGGCTCACGAATACATACAAAAGAACGATAAGAAAGTCTTCTAATGGCATCACCTAATCCAATAGTCGTAGTAGTTTTTCCCTCTCCATATGGTGTAGGATTCATGGCACTTACTAGGATTAACTTACCTGAGGGATTATTTTGTATTTCTTTATAATAATTCCATTTAACTTTTCCAACATACCAACCATAAGGGATAAAAAATTCCTCGGGAATTCCCAACTCCAAAACAACCTCCAAAATCCTTTTCAACTTCCTTCCTCCCAATCAGATCTCAATTGGTACTATCTCTCCCCAAATTTTATCCTTGTCCACATATAGATAGCCTATGGTATTTTTGTCGGTAAAAAATTTATCTGTGGGAGAGCCTGGATTAAAAAAGAGTATATTATTTTCCCATTCTATCACTGCTTTATGAGTATGTCCAAAAACTATAGCATTCAAAGTTTCTCCTTCAAAAACATTCCTAACCCTTTCCTTAATACCCCATGGAGCACCACTACCATGAGTAATCCCTATCTTAACATTCTCAACAGTTATGATCCTTTTTGCTGGAAGAACTCTTTTCACCTCAAAATTATCCATATTTCCATGTACTCCTACAACTTCTGCGATCCTCTGAAGTTCTGGTAAAAAGAAAATATCTTCCCAATCTCCAGCATGAATTATTAAATTCACTCCTTGAAGCTTTTCAACAATAACTTGAGGAAGATAAGGAAAACGAGAAGGAAGATGAGTATCCGAAATTACCCCAATTTTTACCATAAGTCCTCCTTCTCTGTTACTACTATGTATTAAAAAATTGGCGGGGAGGGTGGGACTCGAACCCACATGGCCACGAAGGCCTTACCGGTTTTCAAGACCGGCCCCTTAGCCAATTCGGACACCTCCCCGATGTCCAAAAAAATTATACCATAAATTTTTTAATTTTAAGTTAAAATTTTGTGGTATAATCTTATTCACAAAAAAAGAAGGTGAATTTTATGGAAGTAAAAAGAATAATTCAGGAGAGAAGATCTCTAAGATCCCTTGAGCCTTTTGAAGTAACTCAAGAGTTAATATATGATCTTGCTGAATCAGCCTTTCTTGCCCCTTCATGCTTTAACAATCAACCTTGGCGCTTTATTTTTACCTATGATCAAAATATCCTTAAAGAGTTGTATACCGCTTTAACCCCAAGAAATAATTGGGCTTATAAATCCCCTCTAATAGTTACAGTCTTTACAAAGGATGAGTTGGATTGTCAAATAAAAGGAAGAAATTATGCCCTTCTTGATACTGGGATGGCTGTGGGATTCATGCTTTTAAGGGCCACAGAGTTAGGATTAATAGCTCATCCTATAGCAGGTTATGATGAGGAAAAGGTAAAAAAAGATCTTAAATATACCTGAAGATATGACGGCAATTCTATTAATCGTATTTGGAAAACAAGCAAAAGAGATAAATCCAAATCTTTCTGAGGAACAAAAAGAAAGAGAACTGAAAAGGCCAGAAAGACTTCCAATAAAAGATTTTGTGTATTTTAACAAATACAGGTAAAAGATGTTAATTTCTTGTTCAACTGCAGCCTTTATAAATCCAGAAATGACCATAGATGAAAAATTAAAAAATTCTATTGAGGCTTTAACCACTATTTTAGAAAACAACTTCGATGGAATTGAACTCTTTCTTCCTAAGGACTTTGATGAGGAAAAAAGAGAAACCCTCTTTAATGAAGCAAAAAAAATCAGAGGAAAAATATTAACTTTACATGCCCCTAAAAACATTCTTCATAAACCTATAAAGTCTGTACTCCCTGATCTAGTAAAACTAATTAAGGAATGCTATGAGTTGGAAATAAAAATTATTGTTATGCATCCTCCCTTTCAAAAATCCATGGATTCTTTGTTAAAAAATGTATTCTCCATATTCGACAATGTAATCCACTTTGCTTCAAGACATAATGTAATATTAACCATAGAAAATGTACCTTATCTTCTTGATCCACCTCAATTTTACTCTGCTCTTGTGAAGAGATACAGAAATTCTATTGGCATAACCATTGATGTAGAGTATCTTCACTCCACAAAGTATTCCTTGGACAAATATCCTAAAGAATTATTAAAAAACTATCTCCGAAATATACATATAAGGGATTATGATGGACAAAGCTTTGATGAAGAAGGAAAAAGGAGATATTTAAAGTTAGGAGAAGGATTAATCAATTTTAAAGAACTATTTGAAAAGATATTTGAAATTGGATATGATGGTCCTTTAACTGTGGAAACTGTTTTTGATAATAAAATCGAAGACCTAAAATATAGTAGAGACTTTATTATAAAAAACCTTCCTCAAAAATCATTAGCCTCTGGATAAGAGCCTAATATCTTAAAGTCTATACATTCTTCCTTTACCCTCTCAAGGGCTTGAGAGACCTTTTCATCCCATATATGTCCTTGAAAATCTACAAAGAACCTATACTCAAAGGGTTTAGCAGGAACAGGTCTTGATTGAATTAAAGTCATATTTAAACCAAAATCATGTAGTGGTCTCAAAGCCCTGTATAAAGCTCCTGCTTGGTGCTTAACCGAGAAAATTATAGAGGTTTTATCCTTACCCGTTGGTTTTGGAATGTCTTTTCCAAGTACTAAAAATCTTGTCTTATTGTTCCAAGAATCCTGAATATTCTCAGCAAGAATATTTAATCCAAAGACCTCTGCTGCAAAATTACTTGCGATAGCCGCACTTTCTTTTTCTTCCTTTACTATTTTAGCAGCAAAACTTGTGCTTGAGGTTGGTATCTCTTGTACGTTAGGTAAATTTTGCCTCAACCACCTTTTGCACTGGGCAAGAGCTTGGGGATGAGAGTATACCCTTTTGACCTTATTCATGGAATCTTCAGAAGATATTAAAGAATGTCTTACATCTAAATAAACCTCCCCAATAACTTTTTTAGTAGTAATAGCAAGAAGATCCATGGTACTTCCTACCGTACCTTCTAAAGAATTTTCTATGGGAACTACAGCATATTCAGATCCTTCCTCTAAGGACTTAAAAATGTCCTCCACCAAAAGTAAAGGTTTAAACTTTACACCCTCTCCAAAAAACTTTACCGCAGCCTGATGAGTAAAACTGCCTTCAGGACCTAAATATAAAACCTCAATATCTTTCTCAAGAGCCCTTAAGTAGCTCATGATAGTCTTAAAGATTCCTATTATTGCCTTCTCATCTAAAGGTCCCTGGTTTTCTTTAACTAATCTTTCCAAAAGTTCTTTCTCCCTTGAAGGATCAAAAATAGGATAATTATTTTTAATCTTCCAATTTCTTATTTGAAGTACTATTTGGGCTCTTTTATTTATAATCTCAAGCAATTTCCTATCTAATTCATCTATCTCTCTTCTAAGTTCCTCGAGTTCTCTCACAGATAATCTCTCCCTTGAATATATTTTTATAATTCTATAGAAATATTCTTTTGTGGTCAATATTGCATTTTTTTCAAAATAAAACTATACTATCATGGGAAAACGATAACGTAAACTTTTCTAAGAGAGGGGTTGATGAAGATAAAGTCCAACAAGCAAAACTTAAGATTTTATTTTCGTGAATTAAATATTCTTCTTGCTCTTGCCGTGTTATGTGTCTTCATTACAATAATGAATCCTAAGTTTATTACCCCCTTTAACCTTCAGGTGGTTGCAAGACAAATAGCAATTTATGGGCTTCTTGCTATTGGGGAAACGTTAATAATTATTGGTGGTGGTATAGATCTTTCCGTGGGATCTCTTGTGGCTCTAACAGGTGTCCTTGTAGCTCTTTTCATGAAAAATGGTATAGATATGGTAGTAGCAATTCTTTTGGTGCTAATTATATCTTGTCTTATAGGATTTTGGCATGGGTTCTTTGTCACCAAACTAAATGTTCCCCCCTTTATAATAACCTTAGGAACCCTCACTGCTGCAAGAGGACTTGCCTCAGTTATTACAAAAGGATGGCCCATTATTGGTCTCCCCGAAAAATTCTTCTTTATAGGCCAAGGAGATCTTTGGGGAATTCCTTTCCCTACTGTGATATTAATTGTCTTTGCAATTTTAGCCTTCTTTATTACAAAGTACACAGTGCTTGGAAGGGATTTATATGCAGTAGGAGGAAATATTGAGGCTGCAAGACTTTCTGGAATAGATGTGGATAAAGTAAGAATGTTTACCTACGTTTTTGGATCCTTCCTTGCAGGAATCACAGGGATAATCATTGCCTCAAGACTAAGCCAAGGACAAGCAGGAGTCGGAGGGGGCTATGAATTGAGTGCTATCGCAGCTGCAGTAATAGGAGGTACCTCTCTTTCGGGTGGCGAGGGTACGATTTTAGGTACCATAATTGGAGCAAGTATTATGTCAGTGATTTATAATGGACTCATACTTCTTGAAATATCTTCATATTGGCATGATGTAGTAATGGGACTTGTGATAGTTACAGCAGTCACAATAGACATTTGGAGAAAGAGAAAAAGATAAATCCTAATTTGGGGGGGTGAGAAAATATTTTAATTCCTATCTCTTTTCCAATTTTAAAGAAATTCAACTAGTGGGAGGTGTTCTTTATGCGTAAAGTTTTGGTTGCTATTTTAATTATTCTTTTCCCTATTATATTCTCTATAGGGTATTCTAAAGAAATACATGTAGCAGTTATTGGAAAATCAGTACATCCTTACTGGGCAGAGGTAGAACTCGGAGTAAAACAGGCAGCTAAAGATTTGGGAGTAAAAGCTACCTTCTTCGTACCTCAAAAAGAAGATATCCCTGCACAAATATCCCAGATGGAGTCCTTTATTGCTATGGGTGTTGATGGTATTGCTATTGCTCCTTCTGACCCAACCGCTATAGCTCCAACCATTGAAAAAGCAATGGCAAAAGGTATTCCAGTAATTACCCTTGATACCGATGCCCCTCAAAGCAAGAGATTAGTATACATCGGAACTGACAACTACTCAGCAGGAAAAATTGCTGGCATGGTAATGAATGATCTACTTGGAATAAAAGGAGGAAAGGTAGCTATAGGAACAGGATCTCTTACTGCAATGAACTCCTTAGAGAGAATCCGTGGTTTCATGGATGGCATAGCTTCTAACAAAAGAATTGTTGTAGTAACTAAACCAGCTCTTTGCGATTTTGAAGACACAGGAAGAGCTGTTACCCTTGCAGAACAAGCACTCTTGACCTATCCAGACCTTAGAGGATTCTTTGGAGTCTATGCTTTCAATGGACCCGCTGCAGCAAAAGCAGTAAAATCTGCTGGAAAAGTAGGTCAAGTGTTAATAGTATGTTTTGACACCACTGCAGAACATATGCAACTTATAAAAGAAGGAGTAATATCCGCTACTGTAGGTCAAAGGCCATATATGATGGGATACAAGAGCGTAGAAGTTCTAACCAAAATGGCACAAAAGGGCGTTGACGCAACTCTTAAAGAATTACCAGCAAACAGAATTATTGACACTGGTGTAGATGTGGTAGCGGGAGATAAATACGTAAAGAGCATAAAGAGTGTACAAGCACTAACAGTAGAGCAATATAGAAAGAAATTACAAGAACTTGGTATACCTGTTCAGGGATGGTAGCAAAGAAATAGGGGGAGGAGCTCTCCTCCCCCAAAACATACATAGGAGGCTTGAAAAATGAATCAGGATCTCCTATTAAAAATGGAGAAAATTTCAAAAAGCTTTCCTGGAGTAAAAGCTTTGGACCAAGTAGATTTAGAAGTCTACAAGGGTGAAATTCTTGCCCTTGTGGGAGAAAACGGAGCTGGAAAATCTACCCTTATGAAAATTCTAACAGGAGTTTACCAAAAAGACGAAGGAAGAATCCTATTTAAAGGAAAGGAAATAAGCCCTCAAAATCCTCATGAAGCCCAAAAATTAGGTATTTCTATTATTTATCAAGAATTTAATTTGGCCCCAAACCTTGATATTGCTACAAACATATTTTTAGGTAATGAGCCCAGAAAGGGTAAATTTATAAAAATTTTTGATTATAAGAAAGCCTACGAAGAATCATTAAAACTCTTAGATTTACTTGGCTTAAATTTATCACCAGACACCTTAGTAAAAGATCTTACTGTAGCCGAACAACAAATGGTAGAAATTGCGAAGGCTCTTGCTCAAAAAGCAGAACTTATCATAATGGATGAACCTACCTCGGCTCTTGCCGGAAGAGAGGTTAAAAAACTATTTGAGATAATGAGAAGGCTTAAAAGTGAGAATATTTCAATAATATTTATTACTCATAGGCTTGAAGAGGTATTTGAAATTGCTGACAGAATTGTAGTATTAAGAGATGGGAAAAGAGTTGGAGAATTACCTGCTCAAAGGGATAAGTATGATGATGTAATAAGAATGATGGTAGGAAGAGAGATAAGAGTAATACCAAAACCTTCTACAAAAACAGAAGAACCTATCTTTGAGGTAAGAAATCTATCTTCTAAAAAGATCAAAAATATATCTTTCCAACTTAGAAAAGGAGAAGTCTTAGGGATTGCAGGTCTCGTAGGAGCAGGAAGAACAGAGATTATTAGAGCCATATTTGGAGCTGATCCTATAATTTCTGGAGAAATATATCTCGAAGGAAAAAGGATTGAAATTAAATCACCAAAGGATGCGGTACAACAAAAAATAGGCTTAGTACCTGAAGATAGAAAGCTTCAAGGACTTATTCTGGATATGGCGGTTTATGAGAATATTTCTTTACCTTCTTTAAGATATTTATTCCCTAATGGAATTATAAAAAGAAAAACAGAGTATGATCTTGCTGAGTATTTTGTTAAAAAACTACAAATAAAAACGCCAAGTATTTTCCAAAAAGTTATAAACCTCTCTGGAGGAAATCAGCAAAAAGTTGTGCTTGCAAAATGGCTTGCTTTAAAACCTAAGATTCTTATTCTTGATGAACCTACAAGGGGAATAGATGTGGGAGCAAAAGCAGAAATACATAGACTTATTGGAGAAATGGCTCAAGAAGGAATTGGAATTATCCTTATCTCTTCAGAACTTCCTGAAATTCTCGCCCTTTCTGATAGAATTCTTGTAGTATCAAAGGGAAGAATCACAGCAGAAATAAGCAAAGAAGAAGCAACACAGGAGAAAATAATGCAATATGCAATAATTTAATCTATAATTATAATACCATAAGTCTTTCACAAAAGAAGGAGGATTCTAACATGTCAAATTATACCGTATTTATAACAGGAGCCTCTAAAGGGTTAGGTTTTTCTCTGACAAAACTCTACCTTGAAAAAGGACATAAAGTAATAGCAACCTATCGAAAGAATCTTGAAAAATTAGAAGAAATAAAAAATCATCCAAACTTAATCCTTTATACGATGGATGTATCCGATGAAAACTCAGTCAAAAATGCCTTTGATTTTTTAAAAGACAAAATTAGTCACATTGACATTCTTATAAACAATGCAGCTGTATATTTAGAAGACAAAACTAAAACCATAGAGAATGTAGATATTGAAGAAGCCATTACAACTTTAAATATAAACTCCATAGGTCCCTTAAGAGTCTTAAAATACTTTTATTCCTTTGTGGAGAGGGGAAATAAGAAATTAATAATAAATGTATCATCAGAAGCTGGAAGTATTTCCAACTGTTGGAGAGATAGGGAATATGCCTATTGTATGTCAAAATCAGCTTTAAACATGCTCTCTGCCATATTGCAAAATTATAGCATACCTAAAGGTATAAAAGTTTTAGCCATTCATCCTGGCTGGATGAGAACTGACATGGGGGGTCCCAATGCAGATATAGCTCCTGAGGAAGCAGCTGAAGGTATATACAATCTCTCTATGAAAGATTGGGATATAAGCGATAAAAATATATACATGGATTATAAAGGAAATTTAATGACTTGGTAAAAATATGGGGGCGGTTTTGCTATTCGCCCCCTATATTTTAAAGTATCTCAAAAGTACTTAAACTCTTCTCAAAAGCAGGTAAATACTTCTCAAAATTATCTTTTAAAGAAGTAAAAGTAAAAATGTAAAATCTTCCTTCATAGATAATATAAACTTGTTTTTGTTCGAAAGACAAACTTTCATCCACGTTTAGAGTATAAACAATCTCATAACCTTTATATTTTGATACATCCCTTACTCCTTCGGAAATAAACTCTAAAGAACCATAATATTTTCCTACAGCTTCTAATTGGACTTTTATTGCACTTATAAGATCTTCATTTATCTCTGTAACCTCACCAGGAAGATTTGCCACATTTATATTGAAATTGGGCATAAATCCTTCATCAGCAGGACCTACAAACATCACCGCTAAATTATAAGGTTTTCCGTCTTTTACCTCCCATCCTTCGGGGGGCACAATAGAAAAACCTAACTTTTCATCCACGTATTTATTAGTATCTGCTAAAAGAATATTAAAGGAAAAACATAAAATTAAACTAATAAAAAGTAACAATTTTAAAAGCTTTCTCATTTAACAATCCCTCCTATATTCATATATTTCTTTAAAACTTTACAATTTCCCAAAAAGCCTTTTTAGGGTTATGATTCTTATCAAAGAGTAATGGATAGTCTTCTCTTCCCCTTACAGGCCAGAAGTAAAGCCAAGTATAATCATCAGCTACACCCCAAAAAGTAACCCCAGTGACCACCCCTCTATATTTCCTTAAGATCTCAAAGGCTTGTTTATAAAGTTGAGCCTGCTTCTCAATCCTATCATCGGGTGGAACTTTAAAATTATTATTTTCATTTCTGTCATAGTAAATAGATATATCAAATTCAGTAATCTGAACCTCAACACCAAGCTCTGAAAATCTCTTTATAGAGTCTTCAAGCATCTTAGGTGTAGGCCATGCTAATGTCCAGTGGCCCTGTATTCCAACACCATGAATTGGGATCCCTTTCTCTTTAAGCCTTTTTACCAATTGATAAGCCTTTTCCCTCTTTATGGGATCCTCTAAGTTATAATCATTATAAAATAATTTAGCATTAGGATCTGCTTCATTAGCCCAAATAAATGCTTTTTCAATAACTTCCTCCCCACAAATATCATACCAGGGAGCCTTTCTCAAAAACTCATTAGGGTTATCTGATAGGGCCTCATTAACCACATCCCAAGCGTAAACCTTACCTTTATAGTGTCCTACCACCTCATAAATATGCTCTTTCAATCTTGCAAGAATCTCATCTTTAGTTCCTGCATAAACCCATCCTGGAGTCTGATTATGCCAAACTAAGGTATGTCCCCTTACCTTCATACCATTTTTCATGGCAAAATCTACAATCTCATCGGCAGGACCAAAATCATAAACATAGGGTTTAGGATGAATAACTTCCCATTTCATTTGATTTTCAGGTGTTAGACTATTAAAGTGTTTCTTAAGAAGATCCTCATAAGTATAGATGTTTAAATGGCTAACCGCTGCACCAATGGGAAAGTAATCTTTATATACTTCTTTCAGGGATGGAATCTCCATCCCTACTGCCTCCTTCCTTAAATCGCTTATGGAAAAAATTAAAAGGAATAATAAGAGTGCAAAGATGGAAAACCTTTGCTTAATCATTTTACCAACAACTCCTTTCTATCAAAAAATTTTACTGCCTAAAAACCCCTCACTTTCTAATAATTTTATCACATTATTTTCACCTATTAAATGTCCAGCCCCAACTACTATAAATAAGGATTTATATTCTCCTAATAATTTCTTTATTCTCTCTGCAAACTTAAAGTTCCTCCTATAGAATATATGCTCATAAAATATTTTATATTCTTTTTTCTCTCTATCTTTCATTAAAAAATTCAACAATTTTTCTTCATCCCCATTTTTGTATGCATCAAGCAATAATGATAAATCATTCTTACTGTGCTCTTCTTGCTTTAATCCTTGTAAAATAGTTTTCAAAATATTCAATTGATCCTCTTCCGGTATTTCAGAAAATGCATCAAGTTGTTCCTCTACAGTCTCTAAGGGTATTATTTTTTTATTTAATTTCTTGGCTCTATTCAAAAAATAGAAATCAATCCCATATCTCATATCCGAAGCAGAATTTAAAACAGAAGAGCTAATTTGAAGCAATAATACCCAAGGCTTAAAGATCTTTATTTGCTCAAAATTCTCCTCGCCCAAAAGCTTCTTTAAATACCCTACCGATTCAGAATCCAAATAATTCTCAATACTATCTCCTTTTTTATATATTCCTCTCCTAAATAGATAACTTTGAGTTTTAAATATATTTTGGGAATCAGTTATATCCAGTTCAACAACTAATGCCTCTGTCTCAATAAAAACCTTCTCAATCAATGGATCAAGAGGGTATAAGTCGGGAGTTCCATAATGGATAGATCCCAAAATATACGCCTTACCATAATCAGATCTTACCTCATAGAAAATCCCCTTAGTTCCACAAAAAACAAAGTTGAGTAACAAAATAGAAATGATTACAAAAGAAATAAGTCTTTTTAAATACTTCATTATCCCTTCCCCCCATTTATCCTACTACTAATTAATTCTTTGTTATCCTCAGATCAACGACCATATATGGAATAGAAATATTATTTTCATCAAAAACCTTCTTAATTCTAGTACTTAAAGCATTGATAGCATCAAAATAACTATCTCTATTCACCCAAAAATACACAGTATAGGTTATTCCCGAATTTCCATACTCTTTAAAAACCACCATATTATTTACACTCTCATCCTTTACTACGAGTTCTTCCTCTTCTAAAGCTCTTTTTAATAAACTTATAACCTTCTCAAGATCAGAAGAATAATCCACACTAACATCAAAACTTACTCTCCTATAAGGACCTGGCCAAAATTTTGTCACTGTTCCAGACCATACTTTTCTATTGGGTATTAATACCATCTTCCCATCAAAAGTCTTTATCCTTGTATGGTTCATCTCCACCATATCCACTATTCCACTAATTCCATCTACATCTAAAGCTTCTCCCTCAAAGACTTTTCTTGTCACCAAAACCAATATTCCAGAAAGAAAATTTGTAAGCGGTTCCTGAAAAGCAAGACCTAAAACCACACCCGAAATTCCAAGTCCTGTAAGATAGGGCATTAGATTTACATTCCAAATGGACAAAATAATAGCTACACCAAAGCCAAATATTAAGAAGCCAATAAGCATGGAAACAGTTTTTGGAGCCTTTATCTCTCTTCCTGCTCTTGAAGCGACATTATTTATAGCTTTCATAATGATTTTATGAATAAAAAAGGATACAAAGAGAATAAATAAAGACCATATAATATTCATATACATTATAAATCACCCCTTATATATATCTTTCAAAAAATACGCATATCACAAATATCTGTAGCATAAACTTCAAGTCCATTTTTTGCAAAAAAATATATAATATCTTCTTTCGCACCCAAGATCTAAAATCTTAATCAAAGACATTATATCATTAAAATCTTATGCCTTACAATTTTTTAGTAAGCTTTTTTTGAATTTATAAGAAGTTTATAAAAATACGAAAGAGGATAAACCTTGATGTGGTAAGAATAGAACCAAATGAAACATATAATATTATAAATCCTCTTCAGAAGATTTTTAAGTAATAAAAGGTATAGGTTCAAAAAATCATCCTAAAGAAAAGACTATGAGGATCTAAATTTAACATTAGGAAGTTAAAGGAAATTAAAAAGAGAAGGGCTTCATTATAATGCCCTTCCCATTTATGTATAGAAATTTCGCTTTGTTTTCAATCTTCTCTCCCTTTAGAGTAACCTCTAATTTGTATATTTTTCTACAGGCTTTGTAATAATAACTGAAAGATAAATACATAGGGGAATTATGGCAAAAGTAAAAAGGGTTAACTTCCAATTTATACGTAAAGCAAGAATTAATCCAAGGGTAAAGACAAAAGGTTGATAAAAAATATCACCCAAAGAAGAGTTAAGAAAATAATGTAGTCTTATTTAGTTTTTCTCCAATCCTTAATCTTAGATCATTTACATATCTTTCTGAGAATTTACTTAAATTAAAAGCTTTGATATATTCCAAAATAATTCTAAAAATAGAGATCAATAGAACAGTAAAGAAAATCTCTTTAAATCCGTTTCCATATTTTTGAAATAAATATTTATAAACGCAACTACAGTTGATAAAAGGAGTGCTAATACGTTTAAAGTCCAATCCTTCTTAAAAATCTCACGCATAAGCCCCTTTTTCATCTATCACCTCTAAATCCTTAATTTTTACTTAACATATTTTAAAATTGAATTTTAATTTTTGTCAATATATACCTTAAAAAATTTCAAATTAACCCTCCATGAATGCAAAAAATCAATAAAGATAAAGGGATAGATGATATTTATGGGGAAATATTTTTTACTATAAGTAAACTATTTATCTCTTTCTCACTCTTATATCAAAAGCTTCACTTGGATTATTAACAAGTAACTTTTCAACAATCTCCTCACTTATGCCCTTTTCTTCCAGTTTAGGAATAAACTTATAAGATATGTCTGTATAAGGCCTTATATTTTGTTCCTCTTTAGATTTTCCTACAGTAAACCATCCTGCATCATGGGAGATCAGGATCCTATCTATGAACCCCTCTTTTATAACCTTCTCCATAAGGTTTAAATGATACTCCATTGGTCTTGCCCCAATGGAATCGTACTCAAGAAAAGCTCCTTTTTCTAACAATTCAAGGTGCACTTCAAAGTTTTCAATGGCATCAGCATGAACAATGATCAAAGCTGAAAGATCTACTTTCTCTTCCTCAAAAATTCTTGCCACTTCGAGGGCACACCTTTCTTCTCCTGTATGACATGCCACTGTAAGCCCAGTCTCAAGATGAGTAAAAGCAGAAGCTCTTATCAATTTTTTATCTATCTCATTTAGAGGTCCAGGATTTACTGCAGTTTTAATAAAACCGGGCTTAATACCATCTTCAATTCCTTTTTCCCATTCTTCAATCCACATTTTTGCAAAATCTTCTGAAGAAAGATTCCAATACTTTTTGGGCACATGTTTATCTTCGCCTGCCCCATAAAAACCTGTATTTGTTATGACATTTAATCCAGTTTTTTCTGATAGAATTTTCAAAACCTTTACATCTCTTCCTACATACTTGGGAGTACATTCAAAGAAAGTACTATAACCTAAATTTTTAATCTCCATTAAATACGGTAACATTACCTCTACAATCTCATTTCTCAAATTATCATCAATCTTTATTTGTTCTTCGGCAGGAGAGAAATCCACAAGAATATGCTCATGAACTAAGGTTTTTCCCATATCTTTTTTATCAAAAAAACCTTTTACAGTCATAACCATAAGGTTCACCCCTTTTGCTTTTTACAAATGATATTGATATAATATCAAACATGAGAAATTTTACAAAGCCAAGAATAGTATATAGTGCTTGTCTTAATTCAGAACCAGTAAGATACGATGGTGGAATAATAAAAGATAGTTTTGCTCTGAAATTAAAAGAATATTGTGAAATTATAACAGTATGTCCAGAAGTCTCTATAGGGCTTGGGGTACCCAGGGAAAAGATCATAGTATATGTGGAAGAGAATAGATTAGGAATCTATCAACCCAAAACTGGATTAGACCTAACCGATAAGATACTTGACTTTTCCGAAAATTTTCTAAATACCTTACCTGAAATAGATGGATTCCTCCTAAAAAGCAAATCTCCTTCCTGTGGCCTATCAAACACCATGATTTATAAAGATAGAGAAGGAAAAATCTTCCACTCTAAAGGAAAGGGAATCTTTGCTCAAAAGGTTTTAGAAAAATTTCCTTACATTCCAGCAGAAGACGAGGGAAGGTTAAGAAATCCAGAAATTAGGGAGAGATTTCTAACGAGAATTTTTGCTCTATCAGAGTTAAGAAATCTCAAGAATAAAGATAATACAAAAGTAAAAGACCTAATAGAGTTTCATCAAAACAACAAATATCTCCTTATGGTTTATTCTCAAAAGCATTTGAAAGAACTTGGAAATCTTTTAGCCAATCAGTCTAAATATCCCTTTGAAGAGCTAATTGAGAAATATGCCCTCTTGTTTAAAGAAGCACTCTCTACAAATCTTAAAAGAGGAAATCATGTTAATGCCATCTTCCATATATATGGATATTTTTCTAGAAAATTAAAAGCGGGAGAAAAAAATCATTTTCTACATCTTTTAGATCTTTATAGAAGAGCGAAAATAAATTTAAGCCCTCTTGTTGAAATCTTGAGAAGTTGGGCATATAGATTTGATGACCAATATCTTTTAAATCAAACCTATTTAAATCCTTATCCTAATGAACTATCTTATATTGAATAAATTCTAACTTTTATGGTATAATTTTCCCAAAATTAAATATGGTTTTCCAGGGGAGCTGAGGGGATAAGCTCGGCTGAGAGGAGACCTAAGATCCCGGTCTCGACCCTTTGAACCTGACCCGGGTAATGCCGGCGGAGGGAGTGAAAGGTATAAAAAATCAAAGGACCGCTCGGTATAAACCGGGCGGTCCTTTATGTTTAATAGGGAGGGAAAAACATGCTTGTAAACGATAAAGAAGTAAATTTTAAAGGAAATTTAAAAGAATTGCTTCTTTCTCTTAATTATCCCACCGAAAAAATAGTTGTACTAGTAAACGGAGAAATTGTAAAAAAGGAAAATTGGGATAACGTAGAGTTAAGAGATGAAGACTACATAGAAATTGTCTCTCTTGTGGGAGGGGGATAATAATATGGGCTTAATAATTGATAATACTATTATAAATAACCGTCTCTTTGTAGGGACAGGTAAACTGCCAGATTATAGTGTTATCCCCAAAATGCATGAAGAACTAAAAATAGAAGTATTTGCTGTGGCAGTAAGAAGAATAAACCCCGAAATCAATAAGGGTTATTCTATCTTAGATTTCCTTCCTAAAACGGCAAAAATAATGATTAACACCTCTGGAGCAAGAAATCATAAAGAAGCAGTTAAAATTGCGGAAATAGGAAGAGAACTTACGGGTTCTGATTGGGTAAAAATAGAGATATCAGGAGAATTAAAATACCTTTTACCCGATAATGAAGAGACCATAAAGGCAGCAGAAATACTTGTCAAAGATGGATTTAAAGTCTTTCCCTATATATCTCCAGACCTTATCGTAGCAAAAAAATTAGAAGAAATAGGAGTTTCTGCAGTAATGCCTTTAGGCTCTCCCATAGGAAGTAACAAGGGAATCGATTGTGAAACTTTGCTTAAGGCGATTATAAATGAAATCTCTATTCCTGTTATTATCGATGCTGGTATAGGAAGGCCTTCCCACGCTTCAAAAGCTATGGAATTAGGTGCTGATGCAGTACTTATAAATACAGCCATCGCTACATCCAATGATCCCTTTAAAATGGCTGAGGCTTTTAATTTAGCGGTAAAAGCAGGAAGAATTGCCTACGAAATTGGTCTTCCCGAAGAAAAAGACTATGCTGACGCTTCGTCACCACTGATAGATTTTATAAAAGGAATTAGGTGAAAAACATGCTCAGGGAGATTCTTAAAGAAGCAGATGAAATCTTGAGAAAATCTCATGTCTTAGAGAATAAAGGAGGAAATGTCAGGAAAATAATTGATAAAGACAAGATATCAAAAGAGGACCTTTTTATTCTCCTCACTGATAATTCCGATGAAACTTTAATATTAATGGCTAATAAAGCAAAGAGACTTACAGAAAGGTATTTCGGAAAAGTTATAACCCTATTTACTCCTCTTTACCTTTCTAATTATTGTCTTTCTCCCTGTGAGTACTGTGGATTCTCAGCTAAACTTCAAATTCCAAGGAAGAAACTAAAGGAGGAAGAGATAATAAGAGAATACGAAGCCATCAAACAAACCAGCATTGACAGTATTTTACTTTTAACAGGTTGTGATAAAATTAATACTCCCTTTGAATATATCCTCTATGCAGTTAAACTTGCTAAAAAATATTTTTCAGAGATCTCCATTGAAGCATATCCTATGGAGGAGGAAGAATACAGAGTCTTAGTAAAGGAGGGTTTAACAGGAGTTGTTCAATATCAAGAAACTTATAATGAGGAAACCTATAAGAAGCTCCACCCTGTAGGTCCTAAGAGTGATTACGAATATAGATTACATACTCAAGAAAGAGCACTAAATGCAGGAGTTTATGAGGTAACTGTAGGAGTACTTTTAGGAATTAATGATCCCTATGAAGATGTGTTTAAGAGCATTCTTCATGCGGAGTACCTCTCTCAAAAATATCCAAAGGCTGAGATTAATATATCTTTCCCAAGATTTAGAGACCCCAAAACAGGCTTCAAACCCAAGTACCAAGTAAACGAAAAATTACTTTTAAGGTTTATTTTCTGTGCAAGAATTTACCTACCCCATGTAGGAATAACCATATCCACAAGAGAAAACAGCAGATTCAGAGATAATATCATTGGCTATGGAGTCACTAAAATGTCTGCAGGTTCAAAAACTACTGTAGGGGGATATGCTCAAACTGAAACAACAAGTGTTCAATTTGAAACTGATGACAGAAGAACTGTAAATGAAGTTATTAATGCAATAAAAAATAGAGGATATAGACCAGAATTCACAAATTGGATAAAAGGAGGCCTATATTAATGAATTCTTTTGAGGAAATGCTCCTTAACTATTTCACAAAAGAACAACTTGATAAAATTCAAAAAACCCGCATTGTAATAATGGGATGCGGAGGGCTTGGTTCCAATGGTGCCATTTCTCTAACACGCACAGGATTCAAAAACTTTATCCTCATAGATTATGATAAGGTTGAAATTTCAAATCTTAATCGTCAAGCCTACTTTCTCCATCAAATAGGAATGCCTAAGGTAAAAGCTCTAAAAGAAAATTTATTAAAAATAAATCCCGACTGTAATATTGAGGAATATGAAGAAAAAATAACCCCTGAAAATATAGAAATATTTATGAATAAAGGGGATATTATCATGGAGGCCGTGGATTCAGCCCAAACAAAAACTCTTATTCTCAATACTGCTATAAAACTTAACAAGAAAATTGTCTCTGCATCGGGAGTATGTGGTTATGGAAATTCTGAAAAAATAAAAATAAAAAGATTTAATAATATCTCTATCGTAGGTGATTTTGAAAGTGATAACTCTCTTTTCAAACCCTATGCCCCTAAGGTAATTGCAATTTCAAATATTCAATGTGATGAAATCCTAAGGATGGTGCTTTATGAATAAAAAAGAAAAATTAGAGCTATTAAAAGATTTCAATCTATACTGCCTAACCTGTGAAGAATATTCCATAGGAAGGAAGAATATTGATGTGGTAAGAGAAATTCTTGAAGCAGGGGTAAAGATTATACAATACCGAGAAAAGAAAAAACCTATGAGAGAAAAATATCATGAAGTCATAAAAATAAGAGATTTAACTGCTAAGTATAATGCTTTACTTATAGTAAATGATCACCTAGATCTTACAAAAATAGTTGAAGCAGATGGGGTACATATTGGACAAGAAGATTATCCTATAGAGGTTGCTAAAGAGTTCTTAGGGGAAAACTTCATTATAGGTCTCACTACTCATACAAAGGAACAAGTTATGGAGGCATTACGAAAAGGAGCTGATTATATTGGACTTGGACCTATATTTCCAAGTTATACAAAAGAAAAACCTCACCCACCAATCGGAATAGAGATTCTTGATTGGGCTATCAAGAATATCAGTATTCCCGTTGTTGCCATTGGGGGTATAAAAGAATCCAATATCCATGAGATACTAAATCTGGGAGCCAAATGTATAGCTATGGTGACTGAGATTGTTTCTTCTCCAAATATTTATGAGAAAACGAGAAAAATCATCCACATATTGGAGGGATATAAAAATGGAAAATACATTGCTTGAAAAAGCCCAAAAAGGAGAACTTTCTTATGAGATAAAATCTGCATTTGAAAATGAAGAAATACCAGCAATGGAAATCTTATTAAAAAACATAGTTGAAGGAAAAACTGTTATTCCTGCTAATAAAAAAAGAAAAAGAAACAAATACTATGCCATTGGAAAGGATTGTACAGTGAAAATAAATGCAAATATAGGAGTTACAGGAAGCTATTCTAGCTTTGATAAAGAACTTAAAAAGGCTGAACTTTGTGAAAAATATAATGTGGAATCAGTTATGGATCTCTCTTGCGGTACTTTTGCTAAAAGATTTAGAGAAAAGCTTATAAATGAATTCTCTTTTATAGTGGGAAGTGTTCCTATATATGATCTTTCCGTTAAATTTAAGGATTTTACAAAAGCAAAGCCAAAGGATTTTTTGGAAGTTCTTGAAGAACACGTAGAAACTGGAGTTGACTTTGTTACTATACATGCAGGAATAAATAGGGAACTTGTGGAAAAATTGAAAGATAAAAACCGTCTCCTAAATATTGTGTCTCGTGGTGGCTCCATGATCTATAAGTGGATGGAGACAAATAACTTCGAAAACCCCTATTTTGAATATTTTGAAGATGTACTTAAAATATTGAAAAAATATGATGCGACTATAAGTATAGGTGATGCTTTTAGACCAGGATGCATACAAGATGCAGGAGAAGAGCTACAAGTAAGAGAAACTTACATAGTAAGTAAACTCGCAGAAAAGGCAAGGGAATATGGTGTACAAGTAATTATTGAAGGTCCTGGCCATGTAAGAGCTAATGAAATTTATTGGACAGTAAAAATGATTAAAAAAATCTGCAAAGATGCCCCTTTATATGTTTTGGGGCCCCTTACTACAGATATTGCAGCAGGCTATGATCATATATCTGGAAGTATGGGAGCATTGATTGCATCCCTTGCTGGAGCTGACTTCCTCTGCTATGTCACTCCTGCAGAACATTTAAGACTTCCAGATTTAGAAGATGTAAAAGAAGGAATTATTGCTTTTAAAATCGCAGCCCATAGTGCCAATATAGCAAGAGGATTTAGAAAATCTATTGAAAAGGATATAGAGATGTCCTTGGCAAGAAGAGAGTTGAACTGGGAAAAGATTATAAATCTTTCTATAGATCCTGAGAAGACAAAAAGATATAGAGGAGAACTCCATAATACTTGTACCATGTGTGGTGAACTTTGTGCCATCAAAAACAGTAGTTAAAATATTAGTTATAGCGGGATTAGATCCATCAGGGGGTGCGGGAATATTCCTGGATATAAAAACAATCCAAAGGCTTGGAGGATATGCTTTTGGTATTCCTACCTGTCTTACTGTCCAAAATACCCAAAAAGTCTACAAAGTTTACGAAATAAATCCAAGATACTTTTTGAAAACCTTTGAAGTTTTAATTAAGGATGTAGGAGAACTTGATAGTGTAAAAATAGGAGTCCTATATTCAAAAAAAATCATTGACTTAACTATAGAACTTATTAAAAAATATCAACTTAAAAACATAGTTCTTGATCCAGTAATAAACCCTACAAAAGGAGTTTTACTCCTTAAAAAAGATGCTTTTTCCTCTTTCCTAAGGCTGATATCCTTATGTACAGTGATAACTCCAAACATACCAGAAGCAGAAATCCTAAGTGGAAAGAGAATAAAATCCTTGGAAGATATGGAAACTTCTATAGAAGAAATCAGTAAAAAATTTGAAATTGAAAATATAGTTTTAAAGGGTGGACATTTAAATATAGAAAACAAGGTTTATGACTTACTTTATTCTAGAAATAGATTTGTATTATTTGAAAAGGAGTATTTAAAAGATCAAAATATCCATGGGACAGGATGTCTGTTTTCCTCAATTCTCTCCTTTTTTCTTGCCCAAAATTTAAACATAGAAAAAGCATTTTATGAAACACAAAACTTTTTTCAGAAAATCATTAAAAAAACTATAAAGATAGGAAAAGGGCAGGACTTAGTAAATTTTTAAGACTTTTCCTAATTTTCTCAGGAACTGCTTGTACAACTCCTTCTACTCCGCCTCCTACTGGACCCGAAGAGGATACAGCAATATTTAATTTTGAGGATGGAACTCAAGGATGGCAAAAAGCAAGTGGTGATGATGGGTCAGCAGTAATAGGTGTTTCTCAGGATACCACAAAAGCTTATAAAGGAAATGGTAGTTTAAAAGTAGACGTAAAGTTAATTAAGGGAACTCAAGAAAAAGCGGGAGTAGAAGTATATTTTGCTGAACCTGTAGATATGACTGGAAAAACATTGACAATACACATGTACATTGATCCTAACTTAAAAGGAACCAATAATGGCATACAAATATTTGCAAAGGACAGTGATTGGTCTTATGGAGCAGGACCTTGGATCAACGTATCTGACAGCAATGTAGGAACATGGACAGAAGTAACACTAAATTTTGATAACCCAAATTGGAGTTGGGCAGGTGGAGGATCTGATGGTCAATTAGATATAACCAAAATAAAGGCAATTGGAATCAAAATCCTGATGGGTGGAAATGCTCCAGCAGGAGAAACTCTTGAAGGTTCCTATTGGCTTGATTCTATAAACTACTAACATAAAAATTAGAGCGAGAGGCTACTTTTATTAAGCCTCTCGCTCTACCAATTTAGTCTAACCACTTCTTCATTTATACCTTCATCGCTGACTTTTATCAAAATAAAATGAGGCTTTCCCTCATCAAGGTCCGATGAAATGTAAGGACGGGCGCCACCAATTCCAGAGATGATATAAACAACTCCGTTAATTTCTTTCCTATAATACATATGAATATGCCCTGAAAAAACATAATTTACATGATATTCCTCAAATAATTTCATTAATATTTTAGACTCTACAGGATCTGCCTTGTGAAAAAGGAAAAACCAACTTGGAGATATAACTGGTTGGTGCATAAAAACAAATTTATATTTCTTATTGGTCCCCTTAAGTACTTCAATTAACCATTCAAGCTGAACCTTTCCAAGAGATCCCGAAGCGTTATTCAGAATAATAAATCTTGCATTCTCATAGTCAAAATAATAATACAAGGGTCTCTTAGTAAAGCTTTGAAACCTTGCCCCTTTAGGATCTTTATATAAATCATGATTCCCAGGAACGATATAAAAGGGTACACTTACATTCTTTAAAATGCTTCCCACATACCGATACTCTTCGTCACTACTTTCTACCAGAATATCTCCCAGCTGAACTATAAAATCAGGTTTTCTTTTTACAACTTCAGAAAGATTTCTTTCAAAAACTCCAAAAACAGGCCTTCCCGCTCTATCTCCAATTACCGCAAAAGTAAAAGCATAAATTGTTGAATATAGACTAATAAATAAAAAAATTATTGCTAATATTTTACTTGTATTTCTCATCTTATTAGACTAATATATATCTCCTTCTCTTTTACAACTTTACTTTCTATCTCCCTTATAATTTTATTAAAAACTTCATCCTTATTAGATTTACTTAGTTTACTCTCTAACACACTATAAATCAATCCCCCAGCCTCAACTATAAAGTTTTTAATTTCATCTTCGCTGTATTTGTCCTTCTCTTTATAAAAATATATAAAGTTAGGCCTTCTATCAAGCACTATATGATTAAATAAATATCGTACATCAAGCAAAGAACTTTCTACAAACTCACTCCATGCTTTTTCAATCTCTTTGATCAAATTCTCTTCCTTTAGTTCCCTTTTTAAAGTATTCCAAAAAATATAGAAAGAATAAATCATAGCTATTTTATAGTCACTCTTCACATTTATCAAACAATTATTAATTGTTAAATTAGCAATAACATTTTGAGTATATATTTTCTCTAAAGGAGAATAATCAAAAACTTGCCTTAAAGTTCTCTCTCCATCAAAGAAAAGAGAAACCACAAATTCATCTGTCCTTAAATCTCTACATACAGGAACAAATATATCATTTCCCTCACCCTTTAATACTACCGAAAATTGTTCAGCTTTTGTCTTGTCGATTTCACTTTTCACATACTTATTCAGAAAATCAAATACATTTCTTATAGCTAATTCCACTTCATTAAAATCAAATCTTGTCAAATGCCTATAGAAGTAATGCCATGACATCTTTTCAGAATTTATCAAATCCTCTAACAAGCCTGAAAAATCCTCATGAATTTTAGAGACAAAACTCTGAATATCCTTTTTCAGCCCTCTTTCATTAATCAAGTATCTTCTGCCTTCTTCCTGCATCAAAAATTTCCAAAACCTCCATAGTATATATATCCAGAAGAGCCTCTCATCATCGTCTACTCTAAGAAGCTTTCCCTCCCTTATCAATTTCTGAATTAACTCAAGAGCTTTTAGCTCTCCTAATGGTGAGTTTAAAACCACATCCCTTACTTTAGCAGTACCATCAAAAGAGGAAGATACCACTTCTTCTTCTAAAGCAAGTCCATCCATTCTAACAGGAAGTAGCACAAAGTCGCTTAAATAGTTCATTAAGTCAAGATGTTTAGAGAAATTTACAATAATCTCAAGAGGATCTAAATTCAAAGTTTTATTCTGGGTCTTCTCTTCAGGATAAAAAACAAAGTCCCCTATATTCCAGAGCACAAGTCCCAAAACTGCATTATATCCCTCTATAAAACCAGTTTTAACATTAACTATCTTACCATTTTCAAAAAATACCTCTACCCTCTTTAAGCCGTTATCTATTTCAAGCTTTCCTGTCTTTCTTCCTATGGAAAGAGTCTGAAGTAATTCCCAAAGAGGAATACTTTGTAAATCTCCCCTTATACCCATAACATTCCCCCTTTTCCCCTTCCTAAATAAATTTTATCTTAGTAAACCCATTTTTCTTTTCCTATATTGATCAAAGATAATTGCTGCTATAATTATTGCACCTATAGCTGAGGGTTGCCAGTAAGCTGGAAAACCTAAAAGTACCATTCCTGTTCTTAGAACCTGCATAATAGCAGCTCCAATAATAACTCCAAGAACTGTTCCTTCACCTCCAGCAAGAGAAGCTCCACCTATAACTGCCGCAGCAATTACATCAAGCTCATAACCTAAAGCTGCTGTTGGGGCAGCTACGCCTAATCTTGCAGTCATTAAAATACCACCAATAGCTGTAAGAACACCACAGAGAGTATATACTAAAATTTTTATTCTTCCAGTATTAATACCTGAAAGCCTTGCAGCCTGCTCATTTCCACCAACCGCATATATCTTATATCCCCAAGAGGTTCTATTAAGAAAAATTGATGTAATTACTCCTAAAATTATCATAAATATTACAGGAAGAGGTATACCTACACCTAAAAAGGGAACATCATATTGGCCAAGGAAATTAAAGGATTTTGGAAGATCTCTAACGGGCCACCCACCTGTTACTCCATAACAAAAGCCCCTTGCAATATTCATAGTACCAAGAGTAGCTATAAAGGGCGGAAGATTAGTTTTACTTATGAGTATTCCATTTATAAAACCTATTAATCCTCCAATAAATATTCCACCAAGAATAGAGAGAAAAACCCCAAAATTTGCTTTAAGCATCATGGCTGTTATTAGTCCTGCCATAGCCATTACTGAACCTACAGAAAGATCTATTCCTCCAGTAATAATAACCATCAATATACCAAAACCACTAATGGCAATCCAAGAAAAAGCCCGTAATATATTAAATATATTTGTAGAGGTTAAAAATGTTTCGGTAGTTAAGCTTAGAAAAAGAGATAGTAAAAATAATATGACCAATATTCCTAACTCTTGAATCCTACCAGTTCTTATTAGCCTTTTACTTTTCACACCCTCTTTCATTTCTAATCCTCCTCTCATTTAATTAACTATATTTCCAGAGGCATATGCCATAATTTTTTCTTGCGTGGCCTCTTCCCTTGAAACTTCTGCTACAATCTTTCCTTCACTCATAACAAGAATTCTATCGCTCATGGCAAGGACTTCAGGCATTTCCGAAGATATCATGATTATAGAAATTCCAGATCTGGCAAGTTGACTCATAATCGCATGTATCTCAGCCTTTGCTCCTACGTCTATTCCTCGAGTAGGTTCATCAAGAATAAGTATCTTAGGCTCGGAAGCAAGCCACTTTGAAAGTACTACTTTTTGTTGGTTTCCTCCCGAAAGATAAAGAACTTTCTCAAATACCGAAGGAGTCTTAATATTTAATCTCCTAACAAATTCTTCTGAAATCTTTGTAAGCTTAGCTTTATCAACAAAATTCAAAAGTTTTAATAATTTCTTTATAATTGTTATTCCTATGTTTTCTCTAATAGGCATATTTAATATCAAGCCTTGATTCTGTCTATCCTCAGGTACTAATCCAATTCCAAATTTAACAGCATCCTCAGGAGAATTTATCTCTACTTTATTACCCTCAATAAAAATCTCTCCTGATTTTTTAGGATCAGCACCAAAAATCAGTCTCACAAGTTCTGTTCTTCCCGAACCTACAAGTCCTGCAATTCCAAGAATCTCTCCTTTATAAAGAGTGAAACTAACATTTTTAACCACATTACTACTCAAATTTCTAACCTCAAGAATTGGCTCTCCCTTGATACCTTCTTCCCTCTTAAACATATCTCCAATAGGCCTATTTACCATAAGATAAATAACTTTGTCCGGTGTAGCCTCGTCCTTAGACATATATCCCACTAATTTACCATCTCTTAATATGGTTATTCTATCGGCAATTCTAAATACCTCTTCCAATCTATGAGAAATGAAAACAATAGCAATACCCTGATCTTTCAACTGCTTTATTACTTCAAAAAGTTTTTCTACTTCTTCCGGACCAAGAGCTGAGGTAGGCTCATCCATAATTATTATTTTTGCCTTGAGAGCTAAAGCTTTTGCTATTTCTACAAGTTGGATCTGAGCTACCGAGAGATTTTTAACCAGCTCATCAGGAGGAATGTTAGCTCCTACCCTTTCTAAAAGCTTTTTTGCTCTCTCCTCTATTTCTTTTTTATCCACAAAACCAAGAAAACCCCATATTCCTTTTCTCTTAATCTCCCTTCCAAGAAATATATTCTGTGCCACAGTTTGATTAGGAGTTACATTCAATTCCTGATGAATAGTACTAATTCCTAAAAGCTGAGCATGATAAGGATCTTGTATCTCAACCCTCTTACCTTCAAGATAAATCCTCCCTGAATCCCTTTTATAAACTCCACTTAAGATCTTCACAAGGGTTGACTTACCTGCACCATTTTCTCCCACAAGTGCCATAACCTCGCCAGCATATGCCTCAAAATCTACCCTATCAAGAGCTTGAACTCCTGGAAATGCTTTAGATATTCCCTCCATCCTTAAAATTGGCTCCAAGCTTACTCACCTCCTTATTTAAAAAGAGGGTACGGCCTTAAAAAAGCCGTACCCTCTATACTTCTTAGTGTATCATTAGTTTAGAATGGAGGTGGAAGAGGTGTCTTGAAATCTTTCAAGAGCCATGCCCTAATCATTGCATCTACATTTTTCTGGGTTACAATATCCATTCCAGAGTCAATCCAATCTGGGAACTTTTCGTTATTTACCACTTTCCTATAAAGGATATCTATAGCATCATAACCCCAACCCCAATATTTTTGACCTACTAAACCGCAAAGATATCCCTCTTTAAGTAATTGTAGTTCCACAGGAAGAGTATCAAAAGCAACAGTAAATACTTTCTTAGCCTTTGCAGCCTTTTCCCAAAGAGGCATAGATCCTCTTTCTGCAAAGAGGGGCCAAAGTCCTACAAAGAACCAACCTCTAAGCTTTGGATACTTCTGCATAGTCTCTTCTACTACCTGTACTCCTCTATTAATATCATCATAACAAGCTACAGTAGTAACAATCTTTATCTTTGGATATTTCTTAATTTCATCTTTGAATCCTCTCATTCTTTCCTCTAAGTTAAGAGCTCCAGGTACACCAGTTAAAAGTGCCACATCTCCACTGGTACCCATAGCTTTTACAAGGAGTTTTGCAGCCCATTTACCGCCCTCATAGTTGTTAACTCCAAGATATGTGAATCTCTTACTCTTGGGAGAATCTGCGTCAAAAGTCATTACCGGAATTCCTGCCTCAACTGCCTTATTAATTACATCTATCAAAGCGGTAGGATCATTACAAGAAATAGCTATCCCATCAACCTTTCTTGCAACGACATCTTCCACAACTCTTGCTTGCTCCGTAGCATCAGAAGCTACTGATGCCACATATAGAACCTCTACTTTATAAGGACCTTTCTTAGATAGTTCTTCTGCTCTCTTAAAAGCACCGTCTCTACCAAGCTCAAATACTGGGTTATTCAAAGCTTTAGGAATCCATGCGAATACGAGTTTTTTAGGAGTCTGGGCTGTAGTAGCCATCAAAAGGAATACCGTAACGATGAATAGAATTACTAAAAGCTTTTTCATTACCTCACCCCCATTAAATTAGTTAGTAAGACTCGTAAATAAAGAAACCTTAAGAAAATCTTTCACCTGAACTCTAACCCCTATATCACCCCTTCCTATTCAGTTTGTAGAATAATTTTTAAATTTAATGTTATAATAAATCAATAAAAATTTTAGGAGACTACCATGAAAAACACAACTAAAATTTTCGTCTTGTTAATTCTTCTTATTTTCTCCTTTGCTCTTGCCGAAAACGTGGACAAAAATCTATTAACCATAGCTAAGGGGAATAACCTTTTTGGCCTGAACCTCTATCAAAAACTAACTATAAAAGAAGGAGGAAATATTTTCATCTCACCTTATAGCATATCTTCAGCTCTCGCCATGACTTATGCTGGTGCAAGGGGAAACACTAAAAAACAAATGTCAGAGGTATTATATTTTAATTTGCCTGATGATGAATTACATTTCGCCTTCTCAAAACTAAACTCCATACTCAATACCCCTAAAAGTGATTTTCAACTTGCCATTGCCAACTCTCTATGGGGACAGATTAATTATCCTTTCCAAGAAGACTTTCTTGATCTTGTTAAAAAATATTATTCTGCTGGATTTAATTTAGTAGATTTTGTAGACGAAATTAATAGAGAAAAGGCAAGAAATGAGATAAACAAATGGGTAGAAGACAGGACAAACCAAAAAATAAGAGAACTAATACACAAAGAAGATCTCAATCCTATGACAAGACTTGTCCTTGTCAATGCTATCTACTTTAAAGGCAAGTGGAAGTACACTTTTAATAAAGAAGAAACAAGAGAAATGCCATTTTTCCTCAATGAAAATAAAACCTTAAAGGTTTCTATGATGCACCAAATTAATGAGTTTAATTACTATGAAGATAAAAATCTTCAAGCTATTGAGCTTCCCTACTCAGGTGATGAACTCTCTATGGTGGTAATCCTTCCTAAGGAAAGAAATCTTTCAAAAATTGAGAAAAATCTAACTTATGATATGTTAAACAGTATTAGTCGTAGTATGGAGAAAGAAAAAGTAGATTTATATATTCCCAGATTTAAAATAGAGAAAAGATATATCTTAAATGAAGCTTTAATGAAACTTGGAATGACCGATGCTTTTATTGATATGCTTGCAGACTTTTCAGGAATGACAGGAGATAAAGACCTTTACATAAGTAAAGTAATTCACCAATCCTTCATAGAAGTTAACGAAGAAGGAACCGAGGCAGCTGCAGCAACAGCAGTTATAATGTCAGGAAAAAGTATAGGATTAGGCCCTAAAGTATTCAAAGCTGATCATCCATTTCTCTTTTTCATAATTCATAAGCCCACAAATACAATTCTCTTCATGGGGAGATTTATAGAACCTTGATTTTTTGGTAATATTAATAAAAAAATAATTTGAGGTGATAAAATGCCTATAATATATGATAGAGAAAATAATATTTTTCACTTAATGGCAGGAGATTCCAGTTATATTATAAAAATCTTTAAAAACAAATATCCTGTACATCTTTACTGGGGGAAAAGACTAAACCATTCTCATTTCTCAGAAGCTTTTATCACCTCTCCCTTTGGGGCAAATCCAGATCCTAATGACAAATCCTTCACTTTTGACAGAATGCTATTAGAGTATCCTTCGTATGGAAATTCTGATTTCAGACATCCAGCCTTTCAAGTAGAGCAAGAAGACGGTTCCCGAATAACCCATTTAGTTTTTAACAACTACAGAATATATAAAGGAAAGCCTAAGCTTGAAGGTTTACCCGCAACATACGTAGAAGACGAAGATGAGGCAGAAACCCTTGAATTAGAACTTGCAGATGAACTTATAAACTTAAGAGTCATTCTATTATACACCGTTTATAAAGATTATAACGTAATCACAAGAAGCATTAAATTTATAAATGAGGGAAATCAAAAACTAAAGATATTAAGAGCTCTAAGTACTTGTGTTGACTTTGATCATTGTAATTTTGATCTTCTTCATCTTTGGGGATCATGGGCAAGGGAAAGATACGTAGAGAGAGTACCATTGATGCATGGCATAAAAGTAATTGAAAGCTCCCGTGGAGAAAGCTCTCACCAACACAACCCCTTTATAGCTTTACTCTCCAAAGATGCTACTGAGAAACATGGCGATGTATATGGATTTAGCTTAGTATATAGTGGAAACTTTGCAGCAAACGTAGAGGTGGATCAATTTAATACCACAAGAGTCACTATGGGTATTAATCCCTTTGAATTTACATGGATTCTTGAAAAGGGTGAAAGTTTTCAAACACCAGAAGTAGTAATGGTTTATTCCTCTCAAGGAATAGGAGAAATGTCTAGAACTTATCACAGATTATATAGAAAAAGACTTGTGAGAGGAGTTTATAGAGATAAAAGAAGACCTATTCTTGTAAACACATGGGAGGCAGTTTATTTTAATATAAATGAAGAAAAACTTCTCTCCTTAGCTAAAGAGGCTAAAGAACTTGGAATTGAACTTTTTGTCCTTGATGATGGATGGTTTGGAAGAAGAGACGATGATACAAGTTCTCTTGGAGATTGGTATGTGGACAAAAGAAAATTACCTAACGGACTTGACGGATTGGGCAAAAAATTAAATGAGATAGGACTTAAATTTGGACTTTGGTTTGAGCCTGAAATGGTTTCTCCTGATAGCGAACTATATAGAAAACATCCTGATTGGTGTATACAAGTTAGGGGAAGAACTCTCTCTCAATGTAGAAATCAGTATGTGCTTGACATCACGAGAAAAGAAGTAAGAGAAGAAATATTAAGAATGATGAAAGAGATTATAAAAAATGCACCTATAGAATATATCAAATGGGACATGAATAGACCTTTAACTGAAGTAGGTTCTCTTGCTCTCCCTCCAGAAAGACAAAAAGAAGTATTTCATAGATATGTGTTAGCTTTATATGAAATGATGGAGGAACTTATTTCAGAATTTCCCTATATCCTCTTTGAGGGATGCTCAGGAGGAGGAGGCAGATTTGACCCCGGAATTCTCTATTATATGCCTCAAATTTGGACCAGTGATGACACCGATGCTATAGAAAGATTAAAGATACAATGGGGAACCAGTATAGTATATCCAGCATCCACCATTGGAGCCCATGTATCTGCAGTTCCCAATCATCAGGTAGGAAGAATAACTCCCTTAAAAACCAGAGGCTATGTAGCCATGTCTGGTGTATTTGGATACGAAATGGATCTTACAAAATTAACTCCTGAGGAAAAGGAATTAGTAAAAGAACAAATAGAGATATATAAAAGAATATGGCATATTGTCTTTGAGGGTGACCTCTACAGACTTGTAAGCCCCTTTGAGGAAAACTCTGCTTCTTGGATGTTTGTTACTCCTGATAAAAAAGAGGCTTTTGTGGTTTATGTAAATATGTTAGCTGAACCTAATCCTCCTTTTAAAAAGCTTAAACTTGATGGATTAGATCCCAACAAAAAATATATAATCGAGGGTACCGACAAGGAATACTATGGAGATGAACTTATGAACATTGGTATAAATATACCTCCTATGAGAGATTTTGATTCTTTCGCTTTTATATTAAAAGAAAAATCTTAAAAAGGAGGAGTTCTGTGAAATGAGGGTAATTATACGTAGAAATAATGAGATAAGGGAGATTAAAGGAGATCTTAAAGTAAGGGAAATATTTAAGGTCCTAAATATAAACCCAGAAACAGCTCTTGTAATAAAGGGAGAAGAGATTCTTACCCCCGACAAAATAGTAAGAGATGATGAAGAGATAGAAATCATACCCGTGATTTCTGGAGGAAGGTAATGCACTGTACTAAGTGTCATAATGAAGCAAGCATATATATAAGAAGGCATAATACTGCCTTTTGTAAGGAACATTTTATAGAATATATATATGGACAAGTAGAGAAAGCTATTAAAAAATATAAGATGTTTGAAAAAAATGACCAAATCCTTGTTGCAGTCTCCGGAGGAAAGGACAGCCTTGCCCTATGGGATATTTTAATTTCCTTAGGATATAAAGCTGATGGCTTACATATCGATCTTGGAATTTCAGAATATTCTGAGAAATCAAAGGAAACTGTTAAAAAATTTGCAGAAAGTAAAAACTTAAAACTCCATATCATCTCTATAAAGGACCTATATGGTTTAGGAATAAAAGAAATTGCTCATAAAAATAGAAAAACCCCCTGCGCTACTTGTGGCGTAATAAAGAGGTACATAATGAACTTAGCTGCTCTGGAATTAAAATATAATGTGATTGCCACAGGACACAATCTTGATGACGAATCTGCAACTCTCCTTGGAAACATCCTTCATTGGCAAATAGACTATCTTAAAGCTCACTCTCCAATACTCCTTGAAGATGAGGTTGGATTTGCAAGAAAAGTTAAGCCCCTTTATAGAGTCTCAGAGTACGAAACCTCTGCCTATTGTATTATGAAGAAAATTGAATACATAATTGACGAATGTCCTATGTCCATAGATGCTCAATCTCTTAAATATAAGGAAATCTTAAATATCATTGAAAGGGATTCCCCCGGAACAAAAGAACAATTTTATTTTGGTTTTTTAGAAAAAGGAAAAATTTATTTTAGCCCAGAAAAAAGAGATATAAAGCTAAATAATTGTAAAATCTGTGGACAACCTACTACCTCAGAAATATGCGGATTTTGCAGGCAAATGACAAAGGCAAATTTAGAACCTCTACGGATAAAAGAATTTGTAATAAAGTTAAAAGATTCTTATGGGCAAATTTAATATATCCTCATCTTTTTTAAAATAAGCATCAAGTTTTATGGTGGGATTAGTATTAATTCTCAAAGAAAAAACTAAATAACATATCTCTGGAATCATACTATTTTTGTCCTTTTCTGACAAATACTGTCCTCCTTCAGGATGGGAATGATAAACCCCTATAAAGTTTTGCCCAATTTTCTCTATAAATCTTAAAATTTTAATCTCTTCCCATGGATCTATAAGATATTCTCTATAAGGATCTGAAGAAACATTCTTAGTCGTAAAATAGCTTTTAACGATAATTTGAGAAGCTCCCACCTCACCCCCAAGAATTCCACACGCCTCAAAGGGATATTCATGGATGGAATGTACAACAAGCATCTTAAAAATATCCTTAGGAAGATAAATTTCCATTATCTTATAAAAAAGACAAAACCTTAGGACAATAAGGATCTGGTTTACTAATATCCCTCTCTACTATATAAGATCTCGCATAACACCCCCCTTTACAGAATTCTGCTACACCGCAACCAAAACAAAGTTTATATCTTTCTTTAAGTAACTTATAAAATCCATTCCGTTCCACTTCTCTTAATGCTTCAGAAAGAGATTTTGTCCTTATTTCAGAAAGAGGCATATCCAGTACGTCACAAAGCATAATATCACCTGTAGGAGCAAGATCTATACAATCAAAAACATGGCATTCATCTACAATAACATAGTTTGAGAGTTTCATACTCTTCATAAAAGGCACACACCAAAGTATTACGGGATATTCTTCCTTCTCAGCCTCATAAGAAACTTCCCTAATGGTATCTATTAAGATTTTGGAATCTATATAGATTCCTGTGTTCTTAGCTTCTCCAGAGGGAATTACTGGTATCATACAAAGATCTTTTGCCCCAATATTCTTAGCAAATTTTACCATATTTTTAGCGTCATAATAATTCAAGGAAGAAATAGAAAAAATTATGGAATAAGGAATAGCAAATTCATTGATTAAGTCTATACTATTTAACAGCTTGTCAAAATTACCTCTACCCCTCATCTTTTCAAAAGTCTCTCTATTAGAGCCATCAATAGAAACATAAAGATATACATTATTGTCTTTCAAAAACTTCGCTATTTCCCTGGTAAGCAGAAGAACATTAGAATTCAAAGACACTTCAAGTCCTAAAGAACGAGCCTTTTCTATATATTCAAAAAGATCTTCTATTAAAAGAGGTTCCCCTCCTGTGAAATCTATACTTTTAATGGATAGTTCCTTTACTTCTTCTATCAGTTTTAAGGCTCTCTTTTTTGAGATTCTTCTCTCCCAATTCCTCCTATGGACATAACAGTGAGGACAATTTAAATTACATCTTATGTCAAGGATCCAAATAATATTAGTAATGAATATATCAACCTCCCTTCACAGTTTTATAATAGTCTGTTATATTTTACTATTAATAAAATTTTTATGTCAAAACCACATGAAAACTCAATTACAAAACCAAATTTCCAAATGTGAAAAATACTAATAATGAAAAAACTATAATGTAACCAATACCAATACCTTTTGACAAAGAAACTAAATCTGTGTTAAACTCTATTCAAGAAGCGTAGGGTAGGAAAAAAGCCCGGGAATATGGATTTTATCCACCCGGGCTTCTAAAATCAAAAATTATTAACACATGTTAATAGAGGTGAAAAATGAGAAAAAAGTTCTTCATTAAGAAAGCTTTTGTCCTCATATTTATACTCTTAATTTTTATAACCTATATTCATGGATATAATGAACCCTGGTATAAAGATTCCATCTTCTATGAGGTATTTGTAAGATCCTTTGCAGACAGTGACGAAGACAAGGTAGGAGATATAAATGGACTTATAGAGAAATTAGACTACTTTAAAAATCTAAATATTAATGCTTTATGGTTGATGCCCATCTTTCCCTCAATAAGTTATCATGGCTATGACGTTACTGATTATTATGATATTCATCCCGCTTATGGTACCTTAGAAGATTTTGAAAATTTGGTAAAAAAAGCCCATGAAAAAAATATTAAAATTATTCTTGATTTAGTAATAAACCATACTTCTTCTAGACATCCTTGGTTTGTCTCTGCTACATCTTCTTACACTTCCCCTTATAGGGACTATTATATATGGAGTCCAAAAAAGCCTGATAAAAATCCTAATTTATGGTATCAAAAACCCACAGGATACTACTATGCATTATTTTGGTCAGAAATGCCTGATCTAAATTTTGACAATCCCAAAGTAAGAGAAGAGGTTAAGAAGATTGCAAAATTCTGGATAGAAAAGGGTGTTGATGGATTTAGACTTGATGCAGTCAAACATATCTACGATGATGACTATAAAAACATCCAATGGTGGAAGGAGTTCTACTCATATCTAAAAGGTATAAAACCTGATATTTATCTTGTAGGTGAGGTTTGGGATAATGAGTATAAGATAGCAGAATATTACAAAGGTTTACCATCAAACTTTAATTTTCCCCTTGCTGATAAAATAATAAATTCTGTAGCAAACCAAAGAGACTTAGGACTTATAGAATTCCTACAATTTGAAAGAGAACTTTTTAAAGAAAGCAATCCTAACTTTATTGATGCCATCTTTTTGAGAAACCATGATCAAGTAAGAGTTAGAACATCTTTCGGAGGAAGCATAGATAAGAGTATTCTTGCTGGATCTATTTATTTGACTTTACCAGGAACTCCTTTTATATATTATGGAGAAGAAATAGGAATGGAGGGAGCAAAACCTGATGAGTATATAAGGGAGCCCTTCAAATGGACCGATGATATGAAATCCAAGTATCAGACCTATTGGATCATCCCAAGATATAATTTTATAGGAAACGGTATAGCCTTTGATACGGAAGAAAAAGATCCTAATAGTATATATAATCACTACAAAAGAATTTTAGAGTTAAGAAGTAAATATAAAGCTTTATCTCTGGGAAGTATTGAGAGGATAGAAACTCAAGACAAATCTATCCTTGCCTATAAGCGAGAACTAAACAACGAAGGATTAATAGTTATTCACAATCTAAATAGAGTAGAAACCACCTTTAACCTTAGTTTTAGCGTAAAAAATGAGGATATTCTCTATATTAGAAACGCTAAACTTAATAATAACAAAGTGATTTTAGGTTCTTATAGCACTGTTATAATCAAAATTCCATAAGTAATCCCAAATTTCATCCGTTAGGACACAGCCTCCTTTCTCATAAGCAATAAGTACTGCTCCTACAGCTGGTGGAATCTTAAGAGGGATTACTTTACACTTTTCTGCATAAACCCTTAACTTTCCCTGAATATATTCGGGAAGCCATTCTGCTCCTTTATAAACACTTCCTGCAAGAACCACAGGAGTTTCTTCCCTTAAAAGATCTAGTTTTTTCATAAGATTATAAGCTGAAATAACAGTCTCATCTACAACCCTTTCTACAATTTTTATGGCTACCTTATCCCCCATTCTTACAGCCTCAAAGAGTAAAGGAGCAAGTTCTAATGCCTTGTTATATTCTGAGGGATTATAATAGAGTCTTTTAGCAAGATCAACATAATCCTTTTCATTAAAAAAGTTAAGAACAATGTCTTCTAATAATGTCTTTTCTCCCCTTCCATCATAGGATCTAAAAGCATGAAAAAGCATCTCTTGTACTATAGAAGAAGCGCCACCCCAATCTCCAAAAATATATCCCTCACCAAAATACCTATACCATCTACCATTCTTTGCTCTTCCATAACCATTATTTCCCGTTCCCATCACAATAATTACTCCCCAAAACTCTTTGTTTCCAGCTCTAAGAGCAATGGGAGCATCATTCTCCACTATAAATTCCTTTGCTATATTAAGTTCTTTAATCTCCTTCTCAAGCATAATAAAATCTTCGGGAAAATCTGCTCCAGCAAGCCCAAAACAGGCAACCTCAAACTCTATATTCCTTCTTTCCCCCTTTGCCTTTTCAATTGCTAAAATCCAATTTCTTTTTGCTTCTTCAACTCCTATTCCCTCATAATTCCCAGGACCAGACCTCCCAATACCTACTATCCTTCCTTCCCCATCCAAAATAACAGCTTCCGTCTTTGTTCCCCCCGCATCCACTCCGAGAAAATACTTCATCTTCAATCTTCTCCTTTTTATATTACTTCAATTCTGGAAAGAGTCCTTTATTCACCTCTATTAATTTATTTAACAGTTTTTCAGAAAGAGAAAGAGAAGAAATAAGGGGATGTTGAGAAAGAGCTAAGAGAGCTTTTTTATACGAACCTTCCATAGCTGCCTCAATGGTTAGCCTCTCATAAACTTTTACCGCTTGTATTAATCCTCTAACTTCTATAGGTAAACCCCCGATAACATATCTGTGAAATCTATCTTTTTGTACATAAACAGGTATCTCTACTACGCTATCTTGAGGAAGATCAAGAATACTTCCATCGTTTCTCACATTGATTATTTGAAAACCTTCCTGCAAGCCATAAAGATGTGATATTAAGTTTACAGCAGCCTTAGAATATAAAGCCCCTCCTCTTTTAGAAAGCTCCATTGGTTTTGTATCAAGATTTGGATCTTGATAAAGCTTTAAAAGGTCTTCCTCTACTTTCATAACTTCTTCAGCCCTCTTAGGTTTATGCTTTAGCTCTTCAACCATCTCTTCTCGAAAGTAATAATATCTAAGATAATAATTAGGAAACATCTTTAAGTAATCTATTATTTTCTTTTCCGAATCTGAAGCTTTCTCTTTTGCCTTCTCCAAAAGTTCGCTGGTTCTATCTTCACCTCTAACAAAAATCCTTCTTACAAAACTTAAATGATTTAACCCAAAATAATCTAAAAAAACCTCTTTCATATCTACCTCAGCAAGGTCTGCAAAAAACTTTTGAAAATTTATAGGAACATTACACAAACCTATAGCCTTTACCTTTGTATAATTTAAGAGCATCTCAGTTATGATTCCTGAAGGATTTGTAAAATTAATAAAATAGGAATTTGGAGCATAGTTTTCAACTTTCTTAGCAATATTATAAACCACAGGAATAGTTCTTAATGCATTAGCAAAGCCACCAGGGCCTGTAGTCTCTTGTCCTAAAAGGTTAAATTCTAAAGGAATTGTTTCATCAAGAAGTCTTGCTTTGTTTCCTCCTACTCTGATTTGATTTATTATAAAATCAGCTCCAGGAAGTATCTTATCAAGATCAGTGGATTTTTTAAGATCTATTTTAGCTTTGACTTTATGGATCATTCTCTTCAAAAACTCATAGACAATATTTAACCTATTTTCATCTATATCCATAAGAACTATTTCTAAGGAATCAACTTTATCCCATATATCAAAAAATCCCTCAATCAATTCTGGGGTGTAGGTACTCCCTCCTCCAATAACAACTACCTTCATGAGGTAAACCTCCTCAAAACAAGTTTAAAGATATTATAAACCACCCCAAAATTTTTGTAAAGTATGTTTACTAAATATATTTTTAATTTTACTGAAACTCTTTTACTATCTTTTCAAAAACCTCAACAGGCGATCTAACCTTCTTATAAAGGGGTTCACCTTTTAGTTGAGGTAAAATTTCCTCAAAAGTTTGTCTTTCGTTTTTATAGATAATCCCAATAGGTATTTTATCCCCCCATTCTAAAGCCTTTTCAAAAGCCTTCATAACATCTGTAGGATCATAATCTGGACCAAGTTTATAAATTCTTTCCTTATACCATTGATAGGTATTTATCCTATTAAAGGTAACACAGGGCTGAAGAATATCAAGCAAAGCAAAACCTTTGTGTAAAATAGCTTGCTTCATCATCTCCACTAAATGATCTGGATCTCCTGAAAAAGACCTTGCCACAAAAGATGCCCCCTGAGATATGGCTAAGGCTATAGGATTTAGGGGCTTATAAGGAACCCCTAAGGGCTGTACCTTTGTTTTCATTCCTTGATCACTTGTAGGCGATGCTTGTCCTTTTGTAAGACCATAAATTTGGTTATTATGGACAAAAACCTTTATATTTAAATTTCTCCTAATGTTATGTATAAGATGATTACCACCCTCTCCATAGGTATTTCCATCTCCAGACTCGCAAATTACTATTAAATCTTTATTAGCAATTTTAGCTCCCACAGCAGCAGGAATATCCCTTCCATGAAGTCCATTAAAAAGATTGCATTTAAAATAATGGGGTGCCTTTGCTGCCTGACCTATTCCTGAGACCATAAGAAGATCCTTAGGTTTAATTTCTAATTCAGAAAGAACCCTTTTCAAACAATTTAAGATAGACCAATTTCCACATCCAGGACACCATGCAGGTATTTGATTGTTTTCAAAATCCTCTATTCTCATCCCATTATCTCCTTTACCCCCTTTATAATCTCTTCCACATAAAAGGGAAATCCATTATATTTAACTACTCCTCTCTCCACATTTATACCCGTTTCCTTTCTCAATAAAGCAGCAAATTGTCCTTGATAATTCTGTTCTATGGTATAAAGTTTCCTTCCCTTAAATTTCTCCAAGGATTCTTTAGCTATAGGATACACATCGGAAAAATGTAGATGCCCAATAGGGTAACCTTCATTAATTAGCCTCTCTATTCCCTCCCTTATTACGCCATAAGTAGATCCCCATCCGATAAATACAAATTCGGGATTATCCACACCAAAGAATAGGGGTTCCTCAATCTCTTTTAGTAAAAGTTCTTTTTTCTTCATCCTCTTTTCTACCATTTTCTTCCTAATTTCAAGGTCTTCTGTTATATGCCCCTCTTCATCATGTTCATCACTATCGGTAATCACAAGAGCTTCTGATTCTCCTGGAATAGCAAAGGGAGAAATCCCGTCTTCAGTAATTCTATGTCTTAAGTAATCAGCATTACCTTTTGTCCTATAGGACTTTATTTCAGAAGGCGGAATCAATCCTTCTATTACTGCTTTGGAGTCAATTAGGTATTGATCGGTAAGAATTATAGATGGGATTTGATATTTTTCAGCAAGTTCAAAGGCCTTTATGGTTTTATAAAAAGCATCCTTTTGATCTCTTGGAGCAGTGATGTATCTTGCAAACTCACCATGTCCTGCATGAACCACAAAATTTAGATCACCTTGTTCAGTTCTTGTGGGAAGTCCTGTCGCAGGTCCTGGACGCTGACCTATATGAATAACTACTGGTGTTTCTGTCATACCTGAGAGACTTAACCCTTCTACCATTAGAGCAAAACCTCCACCAGAAGTAGTAACCATAGACCTTGCCCCAGCAAAGAAAGCTCCAATTGCCATATTGATTGCAGCTATCTCATCTTCTGCCTGTTCCACCACTATATCAAAATCCAATTCATGCTCTGCAATAAAGTTCATAACCGCTGTACCAGGAGTCATAGGGTAGGAAGCTAAAAATTTACAACCTGCAACTATGGCTCCAAATCCTACAGCCTCAGCCCCATTTACTAGTAATCTTTTACCTCTATTTCTCTTAGGAAATTTCCCACAACTCTTTCCCAAATTTAGAGTATGTTTATAACCTTCTTCCAAGGCTCTTAAATTTATTTCAAAATACTCCTCTTTGAAACCTTCAGAAATAACCCTTTTCATTTCCTCCATATCTCCCCTACTTAATGCAAGAAGAGCTCCACAAAAGATGGTGTTTTCTACAAGTCTTGACTTTAATTCTTGGGTTATCCTCCTAACAGGGATTTTAATAATTCTGTCTTCCTTAGGAAAATCTTCTGTGTTTATGTTCTCATCGCAGAGGATATACCCTTCTCTCTTTACTTCAGGAATATGCAACTTAATAGTTTCCAAATTTAAAGCAATAAGAATGTCTATTTTATCATCATCAATGGCATATATGGGTCTGTCGGATATCCTAAGGAGACTATAGTTATGCCCACCCCTAATACGAGATTGATAGCTTTCAACAGTAAATACATAATAGCCAATCCTAAAAAAATATTTTGAAAGAATATTTGATACAGTCTGAATTCCCTGACCTGCTTCTCCCCCTATCAGGATTTTACATTCCATAAATATCATTCCCCCAATTTTTTTAAACTATTATAACATTTGAAGATAAAAAAATAGAATAAATCTTATTTTAGTAATTCTCTAAAGTAGTTTATAAAACCTAATATACCTGCTCCAATAAGAAGCCCATCATTTCCCAAGGGTGATGTATAGAAATATATCTTATCTTTTAAATATTCAAAGACATATTTATCAACTTTGTCTTTAAGAATTTTAGTAAAAAGATTTAAGATATCCTTTGTCATACCCCTATTACCAGAGATACATATGGCTTCAGGTGCAAGAATATGTATAGTATTTGCTAAAGAAATTCCGAGAAATTCAAAGATTTCTTGCAAGACAGAGTTTTTGTTATCTTGGATATAATTTATGAGTGCCTTCTCTAAACTTCCCAAATCCAATATCTTTTCCTGAATCTTTGGAATTGAAGCAATACTCTCAAGACATCCTTTATTTCCACACCAACATTTTTCTCCTATTTCCTTACTTACTATAGTATGTCCAATCTCCCCTTCAATATTATTAAAGCCTTCAATAATATTCCCTTTATAGTAAATCCCAAGTCCTATGCCTTTTTCAAACAAGAGATAAAAGAGAATATTGAAATTTTTACCTTCACCAAACCAAAGTTCTGAAAGGAGTCCAGAATTTGTATCTTTCTCCATGTAAATAGGATAATTAGGATATTTTTCTTTCAAAAATTCTTTTAATTTAAAGTTTTTCCAGTTTAAACCTACAGAGAGAATTACTTCTCCATTATATTTATCAATAATACCGGGAACCGAAAGAGAAATAGCTACTACATTATTTTTGTATTTTATAAGCAAAGGATCTATGAGTTGAAAGAGATCCTCTTTCTTCTCTATAGGATGATACCTATCTTCTTCAATTTTTCCATTAGCATTGACAACTCCTACTCTTCCCTCTAATCCACTTAAATCAATCGCTAAAACCTTTAACTCAGGATTAATGGTCAATTTAGTAGGTCTCCTACCCCTTGAAGTTTCAACCTTTCCTACCTCTATAAGAATATTTTTTTCAATGAGCTCGTCTACAATCTCAGATATGGCCGTCTTTGTCAACTTAGATATTCTTGCGAGTTCTGCCCTAGATTTGGGACCTATTTTTATAAGAATCTCAAGAACAAGATTTTTATTGTATAAGCCTATATATTCTGGTTTTCTTCCCTCTCTCATAATATCAAACCTCACTTTATTTTATTTTTATTTTATAAATTTTAACACAAATTTCTATTGTGATATAATTAGAACACAAAAATGGGAGGTGGAAAGAAATGAAGAACAAAATATGGAAACTCCTAATTATAGTTTTTCTTATACTCTCCATGTCCTATCCTCAAGAGAAAAATCTTGCAGTTTCCATATATCCCATTGGTAGCATTACCAAGTACATTGTAGGAAAATTATGGAATATCTCCATTTTATTACCATCTAACACTAACCCTCATCTCTTTGAACCCACTTCAGAAACCATGAGAGAAATAGAAAAGGCGAAACTCGTAATCATCAATGGGAAGGACGTGGATATTTGGGCAAAAAAACTTGCCGATTCTACTAAAAAAGATGTTTTAGTAATCTCGGATTACTTGAAAGTTAGGGAATCCAATCCTCATTTCTGGCTTGACCCTATATTGGTAAAAGACATGGCAAAGATAATCTATAATAAAATTTCAACTCTTGATCCTTCAAATAAAGGCTATTACCTAAAAAACCTAAACGATTTTAACAAGAAAATAGATGAACTACACAAATATATTATAAAAGAACTTTCTACTTTCAAAAATAAGAAAATAATAGCTTATCATCCTTCCTTTTACTACTTCTTTAAAAGATATAATATAGAGGTCCTATCATATATAGAAGAAGGTGAAGGGAAAGAGCCATCCCTTAAAAAGATCTTAGGGATAATTGAGATTATAAAAAGGGAGAACATAAAATATATTGTTAAAGAGCCCTTTGTGAATAATCCCACATTGGAAACAATACAAAAAGAGACAGGAGTAAAATTGGTGGATATGGATCCTTTAGGATATAATAAAGATTATTTTAGCTTGATTAAAGAAAATGTAATTATACTAAAGGTGATCTTTAATGAACAAAATCCTTGAGATAAAAAATCTATATCATAGCTATAACCATGAGCTTATACTTGAGAACATAAATTTGCACCTTTTAGAAGGAGAATTTTTAGGTATAATCGGTCCCAATGGTGCAGGAAAGTCTACTTTACTAAAAATTATTGTAGGGATAATTAAACCATTAAAGGGAACAGTAAAAGTTTTCAATAAAGATGTACAATTCTTAAATGAAGAGAAAAAATGGATAGGCTACGTACCTCAAAAGCCTGATTTAGAAAAATATTTACCCCTAAAAGTTAAAGAAATCGTAGCCTTAGGAAGAAGGGTGGCGAATAATTGGCAAAAATTAACTGCCTATGATTTTGATTTAATTGATAGGGTTATGGAGGAAATGGAGATAAAAGATATAGAGAATAAAATCTACGGGGAGCTTTCAGGAGGACAACAGCAAAGGGTACTTATTGCAAGAGCCCTTGCTCAAGAACCTAAATTATTAATCCTTGATGAGCCTACGGTGGGAGTAGATATTAGCACCCAAAATAAATTTTACACCTTGCTGAGAAACTTTAAAAAACAAAATACATCAGTTATCTTGGTATCCCATGATATTGGTATAATCACTAAAGAGGTAGATAAATTAGCTTGTCTAAATAGAAAACTTTATCTTCATGGTTGCCCCGAGGAAATAGCAATACATGGTACTTTAAAAGAGCTTTATGGAGAAAACTTCCTATTTCTTACCCATAAGGAGGAGTAAATGGAGATCCTTACTCATACCTTTACCCAAAGAGCTCTCATTACAGGAGTTTTAATAAGTATACTCTCGAGCATAATAGGAATTTATTTGATTTATCGTGGAATGACTTTTATGAGTGCAGGAATAAGCCACGCAGTTTTCGGAGGACTTGCCATTGGCTATCTTTTAGGAATAAATATGACTTTAACCGCTATCCTTTTCACTCTTTTTTTAATATGGAGCATACCCCACATTGTGAAAAGATCTAATTTAAAACAGGAAATTCCTGTAGGGATATTTTACTCCTCATCTATGGCACTTGGTGCTCTCTTACTTTCATTTCATAAGGGCTATACTACTGACCTTTTTAGTTTTCTCTTTGGAAGCATTCTCTCGGTAAAAGAAGAGGATATTATATTGACATTACTTCTCACAGCCATAACTTTAATATTCTTTGTTAAAAATTATTGGAAGATCATATTTATACTCTTTGATAAGGAGACAGCAGAAGCATCAGGAATTAAGGTTTTTAAAATTGAGAGATGGATCCTTATGCTCACTGGAATCTCTATTGTCCTTATAAGCAAATTAGTAGGAATTATTTTATCCTCAGCTCTTATTATAATACCTGCTGCAACTATTATTCCCTTTGTTAAGGACATTAAAAAATCAATCTTATTCACAATTCTTCTTAATTTAATTTTCATTACTCTTGGACTAATTCTTTCTTATTACTTCAATATTCCTACAGGCTCTACTATTGTAATGATAGCTACAACGTTCTTCCTTATCTCACTCTTTATAAAAAAGAATTATTAATTACTCCTCTGTTTTCTCAAAGATTTTTTTAAGTAAAGTCTCTTCAATTACCTCTGATGCTGCCCCTATGGGACCTGTCAATGCTCCAAGTTTAGTAACCATGATCTCAGGTATAGGTGGAAAAGCATGAAGATTAACAATCCTTCTTACAGGTTCTAAAAGGAGTTCTCCCGCCTTAGACAATCCCCCTGCAATTATGATTATTTCTGGATTAAAAAGATTTATAAGATTAGCTATGCCAATCCCCAAATAGGTTCCCATCTCCTCAAAAATATTTAAAATAAATCTATCCCCACTTTTTCCTGCCTCTATTATCTCATCTAATATTTCATCTTTTGTTTTATTTTCAATATTTACCTTGGTATACGCATTTTTTTGTATACCTTCAAAAACCTTTTCATATAGAACTTGGGTAGAGACATAAGTTTCCAAACATCCATAACTACCACATTTACATTTTTTGCCATTTCTTTCTATTACTGTGTGTCCAAACTCTCCAGCTCTATCATTAGGACCTCTGTACAACTTTCCATCAAGTACAAAACCCGCACTCACGCCACTTCCAACCCTTACACATATGATATTATCCTTTCCAATCCCTGCTCCATACCACATCTCTCCATAGGTAACTGCCTTTATTATATGCTCAATAAAAAGGGGATAATCTTTAATATATTGTCCTAAATACTCTTTTATGTTTATATTTCTCCAACCAAGATTTGGAGAAAAAATACATACCCCTTCTTTTCTATTTATGGTTCCTGGAACTGCAACCCCTACTCCAATTATCTCCTCTTTATTCACATCTTCTATAAGAGATCTATAAACATTCACCACACTAACCAGGACCTCGTTTACATCAGTAGTATTTAAATTTATTACCTTGCTTTTTAAAATCTTCCCAGAAAGAGCCATAAGTATTCCTGTTATTTTGTCTTTTTCAATCTCTATACCTATAGGGTAATATCCTGTTTCATTTAAAGTAAGTTCTATAGGTCTTCTTCCTACCTTAGTGACTTTAGCAGGGGTCTCTTTAACTATGCCCACATTTATTAAATTTTCCACAATACTAGAAACAGCTGAAGGACTTAATTTTGTAATCTTAGAAATATCATAACGGGAGATAGGTCCCATTCTCCTTATAGTATCCAAAACAAGAGAAACATTTGTCATTCTCATACTTTTAATATTTACCGGCTTCAATTCTCCTACCTCCAAATACTCATAATTTTTTTTAGTACTAAAAAATTATATTATTAACATAAAATCAAAGTCAATTGTATAATATATAAAAAATACAAAAGAGGAGAAACATGGACAAGAAATTAATTATGATTCTTGAAAAAATGCAAAAAAACGAGATCACTGAATACTTTGTATACAAAAAGCTCTCTGAGTGGGAAAGAGACGAGAGGAATAAGAAAATCTTTTTAGAAATTGCTGAGGATGAATTAAAGCATTTCAATCAACTTAAAAATTATACCAAGAAAGATTTAAAACCAGATAAAATAAAGATTTTCCTTACTTTATTCCTTACCAAAATATTGGGATTCACTTTCACTACAAAACTTATGGAAAGGGGAGAAGATAGAGCTATAGAAGGTTACAGCGATCTTCTATCTTCTCTCCCCAATATAAACAAAATCATAGAAGAAGAAAAAACTCATGAGCAAAAACTATTAGAAATCCTCGACGAAGAGAGATTACATTATGTGGGATCTATAGTCTTAGGTCTTTCTGATGCATTGGTAGAATTGACTGGAACTTTGGCAGGCTTAACTTTTGCCTTTCAAAACAATAAACTTATATCTCTTTCAGGACTTGTTACCGGAATTTCAGCGGCTCTTTCCATGGCTGGATCAGAGTATTTATCTACTAAAGCTGAAAGTTCTGAGAGAAACCCTCTAAAAGCAGCTATTATTACAGGCATAACCTATATCATAACAGTAATAATATTGATTTTTCCTTACTTACTCACACCTAACTATGCCTTGTCTCTTGTATTGGCTTTAGTTTCTTCCATACTATTAGTGTTGATTTTTAATTACTATATTTCAGTGGCAAAAGACTTAGATTTTAAGAAAAGATTTGTCGAAATGTCCATCATAATATTCTCAGTATCCTTTATAAGTTTTGCTATTGGATTAATCATCAAAAGAGTTCTTGGGATAAATTTAGATTAAAAAGGGGAAGCCTATGCTTCCCCTACTAAACTTAATCTTGGTTTACACCTTCCACTAACACAATATTTATCCTTAAAGTGAGAAACAAATTCTTCTCTGAAATACTTAACTGCAGAACTTACAGGAAGATAAACCGATTGCCCTAAGGGACAAAAAGAGGTATCTTTCATAACTAAACTTATATTAACCATCTCATCCAAATCCTCTTCTGTCCCTTCAAGAGACGCAAATCTTTCAATTATCTCCACAAGTCTCTTAGTACCTACTCTACAAGGGGTACATCTGCCACAGGACTCATGTTTAAAGAACCTCAAAATACTCTTAAGCATATCCACAATACAAGCCCCATCGCTCATCACTAAAATAGCTCCAGAACCAAGAACCGCCTTATATTCCTTAAGATTTTCAAAATCCATTTTTACATCAAGCATCTCTTCCCCTAAAAAAGCTCCTGCAGCTCCTCCTACTAATGCACACTTAAATTTTCCACCATTCTTAATTCCACCGCCATATTGGAAGATAATGTCTCTTAAAGGAGTCCCCATTTCCACCTCAATCAGTCCTGCATTGACCACATCACCAAGAATGGTATAAACTTTTGTACCTGGACACTTTTCCGTTCCAAACTGCCTAAACCATTTAGCCCCATTCCTTATAATATCAGGCACATTTGCCAAAGTTTCCACATTATTAACTACCGTAGGCTTATTTCTCAAGCCTTGAGATACGGGATAAGGAGGCTTTATGCGAGGAATGCCCCTTTTACCTTCTAAGGACTCAATTAAAGCTGTCTCTTCTCCACAAATATAAGCGCCTGCTCCTTTTCTTACCTCTATATCAAAGGAAAAATTAGTGCCCAATATGTTCTCTCCTAAGAGTCCATATTCTCTTGCTGTATTTATGGCTTTTTGCATTCTCTCAATGGAAAGCTTATACTCCCCCCTTATATAGATATAACCCTTTTTAGCTCCCACAGCATAACCTGCTATGGTCATCGCCTCCACGATTCTAAAAGGATCACCTTCAAGAATCAATCTATCCTTAAAAGTTCCAGGCTCACCCTCATCAGCATTACATACAACATATTTTTCGTCAGATGGTATTTTATAAGTAAACTCCCACTTTAGCCCTGCAGGAAACCCTGCCCCACCTCTACCTCTAAGTCCTGATTCTTTTATCTCTTTTATAACATCTTCAGGGGTCATCTCTGAAAGAGCCTTTGAAAGTCCTTCAAATCCACCATTTGCAATATACTCTTCAATACTCTCAGGATTTATAACTCCACTATTCCTCAATACTATTCTTACTTGCCTTCGTGTGAGCCCAATCTCTTCTTTGGTTACTAAAGTTGGCATAGACACTCCTTCAATCATAAGTCTCTTTAAGGGCCTTCCTTTAATAAAATGCTCTTCTACGAGCTCTGGTACATCTTCTAATTTTACATTTCCATAATAAATTCCCTCAGGATAAACCACCATAACCACACCTTTACCAATAATTCCCAAGGGTCCTGTTTCAATAACTGCTATCTCTTTATCTAATCCCCTTTGCTTAAGTTCTCTTATTAACGCTTCTTCCACCTCTTTTGCTCCCGCAAGGAGAGTATTAGCGTCTATAGATATAAGCACATGGCTTCTCGCTATACTCATAAATTCCCCCTCTTTTCCTCTAAGATTTTGTCTATCTTTTCAAAGGTAAGATTACCATACACCTCATCATTAATCATCATGGCAGGAGCCACAGCACATACCCCAAGACAGCTGGTAACTTCTAAAGTAAATACCCTATCTTCGGTCGTCTCTCCAACTTTAATATTTAATTTTCTCTCTAAATACTCAAGTAGAGACTCTGATCCCACTAAGTGACATGGAGGAGAGTCACAAAGTCTTATTACATATCTTCCTCTGGGTTTTAAGCTAAACATGGAATAAAAGGATGCAACTCCTTCCACATAACTTACAGGAAGCTCCAAATACTCCGCACAGGCTTTTATATCTTCTGGGGTAAGATAATTGTAAGGATTGTTATTTTGCAGTTCATGGAGAATCTCAATAATATAGTCTGGATCCCTAGGAAAGGACTCTAAGATTTCCTGTCGAGTTTTCATTTTTTAAGCCCCCCCCAAATTATAAATCTTTTTTTATCTTTTAAATAGTGTAAAAAATAACGATTTACTCTGTCAAGATTTTTCTTCAACCTCTTCCTTGATAATCCCAATCATTATTTCTGCTAAAAAAGGATCAAACTGGGTACCTTTATTTTTCTCTATCTCTTGAATTGCTTCTTTTAAACTTAAAGCCCTTTTATATGGCCTTTCTGCAGTCATAGCCTCAAAAGCATCAGCAACAGCAATTATCCTTGACTCAAGGGGAATATTTTCTCCTGAAAGCCCATCAGGGTATCCTTTTCCGTCCCACCTCTCATGATGATGCCTAACTATTTTTCCCAGATCCTTCAACTCTTCCACTTGAGAAAGAATTTCTTCACTTTTTACAGGATGTATTTTTACAAATTCGTACTCGTCCTCTGTAAACCTGCCATTCTTATTAAGAAGGTTCTGAGGAATGTAAATTTTTCCAATATCATGAACAAGGGAAGCCCAATAAACCCTTTTAATTCTCTCCCTATCAAGACCAATCCTCTCGGCTATCTTCACCGCATACCTTGCTACCCTTTCTGAATGTCCCTGAGTATATCTATCATAATACTCCAGAGTTTTCACTAAAACAGTAATTAATTTTGTTAAATAAATTTCTCTCTCCTTTAAATAGCTCCTAAAAAAATAAAAAATTGATATGGTATTTGTAAACTTTTCTATCAGTTTTATATCAAATTCATCAAAATTTTCCTTACTATCCTCAGGAATATCAAGGCAGAAATATCCCCATAAATTATTATTCCATTTTAAAGGTACAATTAAAGATTCTTTTATAGGTTTACTATATTTTAATAGGGTCTCTCTTAATTTCTCATTTCTTCTCTCAATTTTTAAAAGCTCCTTAACCACAATTGGTTTTTCAGAGCCTATGTAATTTCCTTCATCCAAGATCAATCCTTCTAAACTTTTCTCATGTCCTATGGTAGCTATTAGTTTAAAATTGTTTTCTTCTTTTAAAAATATGCTTCCATACATTGCTTTAGGAACAAGTTCAATGACCACCTCAAGAACCTTTCTTAAGAACTCTTCATCTTTTAAAGTCAAATTTGACATCTCTGATATTCCCATAAAAAAACTCCAGAATCTCTCTACGGAATCTTCAAGTTTTTTCCTTGTCCTTTTTATTTCATAAGAAAGCAGCCTACTATAGAGAAATATTAAAAAACCAATAAGAGAAATAGAAATTAATATAGGATACACATATCTTTCAATTAAGGTTTTTCCTCTCTCTTCGGAGATTAAATATTTTTCTGTTAATTCTTCCAACTCTCTTTTGGCAATTCTATCAATACCCTGATCTATTAGAGCTATAACCCAACCTTTGTTTTTAAGGGCTGCTACATGAAGATAATTAGTAGTAATAACAGGTCCCTTACTAAATTTATACAAAAGGTCGTGCTTAATAAGATAATAACTCGCAGGTATATCATCCATGAGAAAGACCTTTATCTCACCCTTTTTAGCAGATTCTACAATCTCAGAGTAATCATCAAAGAATTTAAAGCTGATATATGGGTTCTCCTTTAAAGCAACTTCTATCAAAGCATCTCCTCTTTCCACACCAACCAGATATGGAGTTAAATCCTTTAGAGAAGAGATCTTAGGTATTTCAGTTTTATAATATATGCTTGAAGTAATTTTAAAAATAGGCTTTGAGAAAATTAAGTATTTTTCTCTTTCAGGAGTCTCAAAGATAGTATCAATAGCATCAAACTTCCCTTCAAGAAGCGCCCTTTGAGCTTTTTCCCATTCCATAGGAAAAAGTTCCACCTTTATTCCCATTCTTTCACTCCATATTTTCCAAAAATCCACTGATATTCCTATCAAATTTCCCTTTTCATCTATGAAAGTGAAGGGGGGATAATCTTTATCAACAATAATCTTTAAGGAATTTTGAGCATTAACCTGTAGATTTATAAGAAGAAATATTAAGATTGATAACAGTATATTTCTAAACTTCATAATCATACCTTAATACCTCTTTAAATTAATTATATCAAGATTTATGCTATACTATACCAAAAAGAAAAAGGATTTGCAAAAAATGGGACTTATAATTTTAGCTCTCGCTCCTGGGATCTCTATAGCGTGGTATGTATATAATAAAGATAAATGGAACAAAGAACCATCAAAATTGATTCTTTGGTCCTTCATCCTTGGAGTAATTATTTCCTTTCCTGCTGCTATTTTTGAGCTCATTATGGAATCTATCATTCCTTTTAATTTTAATAGTGATTTTGTTTCACTCTTTCTTTATTCCCTTTTAGGCATTGCCATTATAGAGGAAGGAACAAAGTATTATGTGATATATAAGTATATATATCCAAAAGAGGAATTTGATGAGCCCTTTGATGGCATAGTATACTCAGTAATGGTAGGAATGGGTTTTGCTACTATTGAGAACTTCTTTTATGTAATTTCGGGAGGATATTTTGTAGGAATTACAAGAGCCTTTCTTGCGGTACCTGCTCACTTTGTTTTTTCCTTATTTATGGGATATTCTTTTGGACTCGCTAAGTTTGGAGCAAATCCTGAAAAGCATCTACTCCAAGCTCTTTATTATCCTGTATTTTGGCATGCCTTATATGATTTTTTAATTATTACTCCAAAATGGTACTTATCAATTCTTATATTGCCCATAGTCTATGGGGTAGGAAGGTGGATATGGAAAAAAGGCCAAAAGCTTATTATCTTTAAATCGGAGGAAGAACATGCTTAAAGCAATTCTTTTTGATCTTGATGGCACCCTTCTTATGAACAATTTTGATTTATTTATGAAGAATTATTTTTCCCTTCTAATGGAAGAATTCAAAAAGATAGGAGATGAGAAAGATCTTTTTAAAAATCTAAATTTTGCCATTGAAAAGATGCTCGCAAATAAGGGACCAAAAACCAACTATGATGTATTCTGGGAAGAGTTTACAAAGCTTACAGGAAAAGATAGAAAATACATGGAAGATTTCTTTATGGATTTTTACTCAAAAAAATTTCCTCTTTTAAAAGAACTCTCCCAAGCAAGAGCAAATTCCTATGCTAAAGAGGTCGTTGAGAAATCCTTTGAATTAGGATTAAAAGTAGTGATTGCTACTAATGCGGTATTTCCCCTTATAGCCATAAAAGAAAGACTTAAATGGGCTAATCTTATTAACTATCCCTATGATTTGATAACTTCCATGGAGGTAATGCACTCCTGTAAACCGAACTTAGAATATTATAAAGAGATCTTAGAAAGGATAAATGTAACTCCAGAGAAAACTCTCATGGTAGGAAATGATATAAAAGAGGACCTTTCAGCCTCCAAATTAGGAATCTTAACCTTTTTATACACCCCTCACAATAATCTCATCTTAAATCTTGATCATAAGCCTGATTTTATGGGAGATCTTAAAGATCTTTTTGAGCTCCTTCCTCTACTATCTAAATAAAGTAAGGTGTTATAATATAGTATCCTTGAGGTTTTGGGAGGTGCAAAAATGATAAGTAAGATCCTAATAATTCTTTTTGGACTTGCTTCCATAATTCTTGGAATTTGGGGCCTAATAATCTGGTGGTCTTATTTTGTTAAGGCTCTCATGGCAGTAGTTCCAATATTTCTTTTATTCTTAGGGATAATATTAATCATTTTTGGATATTCAGAGTTAAAAGATCAACTCTCTAAAAAAGAATAAAAATTTAATGGGAGGGGAAAACCCCTCCCATGATTTTTAATATCCTAAGCTTTTATCTACCACATTCAGCATTCTACTAATCTTAGGATAATTTTTTAAATTATGAATAAATATCTCTACAAGCCTACCATCGTAATAAGGGGTCATTCCTGCTATATGAGGAGTTATAATTACATTCTCAAGATTCCATAATGGACTTTCTTCTGGTAAAGGTTCTTCATAAAACACATCAAGAAGAGCACACTGAATCTGCCCATTTTCTAATGCCTTTACAAGAGCATCTTCTTTTACTGTCTTCCCTCTTCCTACATTAATAAAGATGGCATCTTTCTTCATCACTTTAAATTCCTCTTCACCTATTAAATCCTTTGTCTCAGAAGTTAAAGGTAAAACTAAAACAATAATATCTGATCTTCTCAACACTTCATGTAAATCCTTATAGGAAAAAAGCTCGTCAGGGAGAAAAACCATATCATCCTTTTGATTTATATCTCTTTTTACTCCTATAACTTTCATACCAAAACTCTTTGCGATTCTTCCTATCTCTTGACCTATTTTCCCATAGCCTATTATCCCCATGGTCTTTCCTGTAAGTTCCTCACACCATTTTATCTCATCTCTATTCCATTTCCTCTCAAATTTTCCCCTAAGAGCTATATTTATTCTCCTGGTCCAAGAAAGTAAAAGAGCAAACACATGTTCGGCAATTGGTTTAGGATGAACACCACTTGCAGTAGTTATAATTATGTCTGAATTAAGAAGTTCTTCAAAAAGAAGATTATCAATACCTGCTGAGGAAGATTGAATCCATTTAAGATTTTTTGCCTTTTTAAGATCATCCTTAGAGATATGTCCCCCTAAAAACACCTCAGCTTCTTCAATATTTTCCACAATCTCAACATCATTTCTTGCCTCTTTTATCCGTTCTAAATATTCTTCTTTTAAAGGGTAAGCTATATATACTTTCATTTTCACATTTCCTCCCTTTGAAATTTCTTGTTATATTATGTTATAATCTTATTCACTATGGAACTTTACTTATATAATACACTAACAAGAAGAAAAGAGAAATTTGAACCTTTAAATCCGCCCTATGTGGGGATGTATACCTGTGGTCCCACAGTATATAACTATGCCCATATAGGAAATCTGAGGACTTATATTTTTGAGGATATATTAAAGAGAGTATTATTATATAATGGTTATATAGTAAAACATGTGATGAACATTACCGATGTAGGGCATCTTACCTCTGATGCCGACGAAGGAGAAGATAAAATAGAAAGAGAGGCTAAAAAAGAAAGAAGAACCGCTTGGGAAATAGCAGAATTTTATACTGAAGCCTTTAAAAGAGATATTAAAAAATTAAATATTCTTGAACCTGATATATGGTGTAAGGCTACTGATCACATCAAAGATTTTATTGATTTAATACTTATTTTAGAAAAGAAGGGCTACACTTATAAAACTTCTGACGGAATTTATTTTGATACTTCAAAAGTTCCTGATTATGGAAAATTAGCAGGACAAGACTTAGAAAATCTTCTTCCTGGGGCAAGAGTAGAATACAATCCCGAGAAGAAAAATCCTACAGACTTTGCTTTATGGAAGTTTTCTCCAAAAGATGTAAAAAGACAAATGGAGTGGGACTCTCCATGGGGCATAGGATTTCCTGGATGGCATATTGAGTGCTCTGCTATGTCCACAAAATATTTAGGACAACCTTTTGATATTCATTGTGGTGGTATAGACCATATCCCTATACATCATACTAATGAAATTGCTCAATCAGAAGCAGCCTACGACAAACCTATGGCAAAATATTGGCTTCACGGAGAGTTCCTTGTAATGGGTGAAAAAAGAATGGGAAAATCCGAGGGCAATTTCATCACCTTGTCAGATTTAGAAGAAAAGGGATATCATCCTCTATCCTATAGATATTTTTGCCTCACAGCCCATTATAGAAGTCCATTAAGATTTACTTGGACTGCTTTAGAATCAGCCCAAAGAGCCCTATTTAGATTATACGAAAACATGAAGAGATACCCTCAAGAAAATGCCTCCTATGATAAAAAATACGAAGAGGAATTTCATAAAGCTATAAATGATGATTTAGATATGCCAAAAGCCCTTGCCATAACTTGGGAATTAGTAAAAGATGATCAGGTACCTCCCGAAGTAAAGAGAGCAACTCTTCTTCAGTTTGATAAAGTTTTAGGACTTTCCCTTAATAATCCCCCAGAGATAAAGATAGAAATTCCTGAAGAAATTTGGAAACTCGTGGAAGAAAGAGAGTTAGCAAGAAAAAACAAAGACTGGGAAAAAGCCGACAAAATACGTGAAGAAATAAAGAATAAGGGCTACATTATTGAAGATACTCCTCAAGGACCAAGGGTTAAGAAAGCTACACCGTTAACAAAATAATATCAATCCTTATACTTATACATTCTCTCGTCCGCTACCTTTAAAAGAGTATTCAAATCTTCTCCATCCTTAGGATATTCTGCTATGCCATAGGTAAAACTTAAATTAAATCCAAAAGAACTCATCATTTCAATCTCAAATTTTTCCTTTACTCTATGTACTATTTTTTCTGCAGTATCCTTATCAATGTTTAATAAAATAATACAAAATTCATCTCCCCCATATCTTACCAAGATATCATAATCCCTAAAGTTTTTCTTAAAAAACTCTGATACATTTACAAGTACCCTATCTCCTAATTCATGCCCCCATCTATCATTTATATTTTTAAAATTATCCAGATCAACAAAAACTAAAGAAAACAAACTATGATTTCTCTTTATATTCTCATAACTTTCTTCAAGAAATCTTCTGTTATAAACTCCTGTTAAATGGTCTAAATAAGCCAATTTTTCTGTTTCTCTTTTCTCCCACTTTAACTTTTCTTCTCTTTCTTTTATCTTGGAAATCATATATGTAAATGCCTTAATAAAATCTCCAAGCTCATCATCTCTATTTTTTATAAGCTCTATCTCATACTCGCCATTTGCTATTTTGTGAGAGACCTCCACAAGTTTTTCAAAAGGCTTAAAAGTTATATTCAATAAGACTCTTATAAGAGATATAGACAAAATCAAAATAATCCCCAAGGATATACCAAAAATAATTAGCATCATCTTATTAAACTTATGTAAAGAAGTATCTTCCTTGTCCATAACAACATAAATCCCATTCTCCAAAGGAACCACCATATGAAGATAAGGATACTTGTAATAATCTTCTAAACTAACTTTGTTAGAGCTATCCTTAGAAACAAAAGTAAGTCTTATACCCATAATTTCTTCCAATCCTTTTATATACTCCGTATCGACTTTCCTCGCAAAGAGAAGATAAGCACCATAAAATTTTTTTCTATTCTCATCATACACAGGTCCTACAGCATAAAGATAAAAATCTTTATTTATCTCCATTAGAGAAATTTCTATCTCTCTCTTTAATGGAATCTTATTTAACGGAAAATTAAAAGAAGAAGTTATTACTCTTCTATCCTCAGTAAAAAGCACCACATCATAACCTAAGGTATTTTTTATCCATGGATTTATATTTGATTTAATCCAAAGCTTATCTCTTTTAACAACTGCATTCTCACCAAGGTCCTTCCAATAAGTATAATCTTTTATTTGATTTTTTAAAATCTGCTTTTCCCTATTTATGATATATAAAATTGTTCTCTTATAAGCTTCTACTTCTTCGGTCACTCTTTCCCTTAGATTTAGAGCAAGTAAATGAAAAGAAAGCAGAAAAATCAAGAGAAAAGCCAACAATATAACGCCAGAAGCTAAGATTGTTATTCTAAATCTAAAACTCTTTATCTTTATAATGTCTAAGACCTCCAGTCTTTTTGATATCTAAGAAAAAATTATAACATAAGATTTATAATATCAAGTTTTGTGTTAAAATAATTCATGGAGAGGTGGCCGAGCGGACGAAGGCGCTCGCCTCGAAAGCGAGTAGGCTAAATGCCTCGTGGGTTCGAATCCCACCCTCTCCGCCATTTAAAACATGAAAAACAAAGTTAAGAATATTAAGAGAAAGCTTAAAATTTTATACCTCTTTTATAAAGATCCTACTGTTATAAAGATCCTACTGTCCCTCTTATAAAGAAATTTCCTGCCATAATACTCCTTGGTTATACCTTAAGTCCAATTGATCTTATCCCTGATTTTATTCCCATACTTGGATATTTAGACGATTACATAATACTTCCCATAGGCATATATCTTTGTTATAAATTAATTCCCCAAGATAAATTGAAAAAATATGAGGAAATTATTGAAAAGCAAGATCCATCTTTGAAAAAGAATTGGATTTCAGGAGTAATTATCCTTCTAATTTGGATAATCATACTAGGAATCCTATTGAAACGATTGCCTAAAAGTTAATGTTATTGTAAAATGTTATAAAAATAAAAAACGGGAGGGTTAAAAATATGCCTTTTGTGGATCACCGTAATCAAAAAATTAGAAGATCAAAAGAAGAACTTCTCAAACACATGCAAACCTTTAAGTTAGACTTGAAATTTTCCGTAGGAATTTGGTACTTTACCCCTGGTGGTGGTAGGTTCCATGAACCCTATGTAGAACAAAAAGGTATCCCAGAAAGAATAGAAATGGCTGCTGAGATGGCAAAATATGGAGTAAAAGGAATTGAAGCCCACTATCCAGCAGAGGTAAATGAAGAAAACCTTCATCTTTATAAACAGTTAGAAAAAGAGACAGGAATAAGACTTGTTGCGGTTCCACTGAGCCTATTCTATGATAAGATCTTTGAATTTGGCTCTCTTTCTAATCCCTATGAAAAGTATAGAAAAATAGCCTATGAAAGGTTAGTAAATGGATTAAAATTAGTGAAAGAGGCTAATGCAGATATTTGTATTATTTGGCCTGGAATTGACGGATATACTTATTCCTATGGGCATCTATACTATCATATGTGGGATACCTTTGAAGAACTTGTAGCACAAGCCATGGATGAGGTACCTGGAGTACAAGTAGCTATAGAACCAAAACCATATGAGCCTGCTCCTAATAACATATATAGAACTACTGCTGATGGAATTTTAGCTGCAAGAGACATAGAGGCAAGATTAAAGAATCCTGAAAATTTAAAACTTTTACAAGAAGGTCATGCTCTTGTAGGACTTAATCCTGAAGTAGGTCATGTAAGAATGGGATTTGAAGATCTTCCTTATGCCTACGCAAGAGTAGCGAGAGAAGGAAGGTTATTCCATACCCATTGGAATAGCCAACCCTTAGGAAATTATGACCAAGATCTAAATATAGGAGTAGTTGACTGGGATTCCACCGAGGCTCTTCTTTACACCCTAAAAATGGTAGGGTATCAAGGATACTTTGGAATAGATATAAATCCAGAGAGAATTCCTGTGGTTAAGGCTATTGAGATCAATACGAAAGTTCTTCAAATTATGAATGAAAGAATTGAAAGATTACCTCATGATAGAATCATTGAATGCTACTTTGATCCAGAAAACCATAGAGGCGAACTTGAATTAATTCTTGCTGAAAATCACAGATAAGCCCTTTAAAGATGGGGGAGGACTTTCTCCCCCATTATTTTTAACCTCACTTTAACCTATAGTCAAAAAAACCTAAAAATACAAATAAATAAAAGAATTTAGGTAAAAAAATACTAATTTCTTTGATTTTTCCATCTTGCTCTATATGTTGGGTTGTGGTATATATATAACCACAATATTTAGTGGGGAGGGTAAAAATTGAGATGCCCATTCTGTGGATATGAGGATACTTTTGTCATAGATACTAGAGAAATTGAGGATCAGAAGGTAATAAGAAGGAGAAGAGAATGTCCTAACTGTAAAAACAGATTTACTACCTATGAAAGGATAGAAGAAAAACCTATCATGGTTATTAAAAAAGATGGAAGAAGAGAACCTTTTGACAGAAATAAGCTTCTTGCTGGACTTCAAAGAGCAGTAGTAAAAAGAAATATAGATAACGAAAAATTGGAGGCTATAATTGACGAGATCATCACAAATATAAGAAAACAAGGAGTAAGCGAAATAACTTCAAAAGAAATTGGAAAAATGGTGTTAGAGAAACTAAAGGATCTAGATGCGGTCGCTTATGTGAGATTTGCTTCTGTTTATCAAGAATTTAGCTCTTTAGAAGAATTTGCAAAGCTTTTATCTCAAATGAAAGAAGAATAATCTTAACTTAAGGGGGATTAGCCATGATTAGCAATCTGAATGACTTAATAAAAGAATATTTAACAAGGGAAGATTGGAGAGTTAATGAAAACTCCAATATGGGATATTCTCTACAAGGACTAAACTACTATTTATATTCTTCTTTAATCGCAAAATACTGGCTTGAAGAAATCTACCCACCAGAGATATCAAAAGCCCATCAAAGTGGTGACTTCCACATACATGATTTGGGCTCTCTATCGGTATATTGTGTAGGATGGGATCTTGAAGACCTACTTCTCAAAGGCTTTGGAGGAGTAGAAGGTAAAGTAGCAAGCAAGCCTGCTAAACACTTTAGAACAGCCTTAGGACAAATAGTAAACTTTATGTTCACTTTACAAGGAGAAGCAGCAGGAGCTATAGCCTTTTCTAACTTTGACACTTTTCTTGCTCCTTTTATAGCCTATGATGGTCTCACTTACAAAGAAGTAAAACAAGCCATGCAAGAGTTTATTTTCAACTTAAACATACCTACAAGAACAGGTTTTCAAACCCCATTTACAAATCTAAGCTTTGACCTTGTAGTACCAGAAGATTTAAAAAACAAAAAAGTAATAATAGGTGGAGAAAGAAAAGAAGCGACCTATGGGGAATTCCAAAGAGAGATGGATCTTTTGAATGAAGCTTTTGCTGAAGTAATGATAGAAGGTGATGCCAATGGAAGAATATTTACCTTTCCAATTCCTACTTATAGCATAACTAAAGACTTTCCATGGGAAAAATCAAACCTTACGAAAATCTGGGAAATGACAGCAAAATATGGTACACCCTATTTCTCCAACTTTGTAAATTCGGATATGGATCCTTCAGATGTAAGATCCATGTGTTGTAGATTAAGGCTTGACAATTCCTTGGTAAGACAAAGAGCCTTAAGTTTCACTTTGAATAACAATACCAAAAATGTAGATGAACTAAAACATAGGGGAGGAGGACTCTTTGGTGCCAATCCATTAACAGGGAGTGTAGGCGTAGTAACCATCAATATGCCAAGACTTGGATATCTTTCTAAGAGCGAAGAGGAATTTTTTGAAAGATTATCTTACCTTATGGAGCTTGCAAAAGAGAGTTTAGAGATTAAAAGACAAGTAATTGAAGACCTAACTCATAAGAACTTGTATCCTTATTCTAAATATTATCTCTCTGGAATTTATGAACTAACAGGACAATATTGGGGAAATCATTTTGCCACTATTGGACTTATTGGAATGCATGAGGCTTGTGTAAACTTCCTTGGAGAAGGTATAGAAACTCTTGCAGGAAGGGAATTTACCATAAAAGTTTTAAAATTCATGAGGGAGAAATTGATAGAATTTCAAAAAGAAACAAATAATTTGTACAATCTAGAAGCAACCCCTGGAGAAGGCACTTCTTATAGACTTGCAAGAATAGACAAGAACAAATATCCTGAAATCTATACATCGGGAACTGATGAACCTTTCTATACCAATTCTACGCAACTTCCTGTAGATTACTCCGCTGATCCTTTTGAAGTCTTAGAGCATCAAGACGAGATTCAAAGTTTATATACAGGTGGAACAGTACTCCATATATTCTTAGGAGAAGCCTTAGAAGATATAGAGATGGTTAAAGAAGCAGTAAAACTAATTACTTCAAACTACAGACTCCCATACTTTACCCTTACACCTACCTTTAGCATATGCCCAGAACACGGTTACCAAAGAGGAAGTCATGAAAAATGTCCAATTTGTGGAAGAGAGACAGAAATATACTCTCGAGTTGTAGGATACTATAGACCCGTAAAGAGCTGGAATAAAGGAAAACAGGAAGAATTTAAGTTGAGAAAGACCTTTATCTTGACATTAAAGGAGAGGAGAAGAATTGAAAATCTCAGGTTACCTGGGATTTAGTCTAATAGACTATCCTGGAATACCAAGTTTTGTGATATTTACACAAGGATGCAATTTTAGATGTCCCTTCTGCCATAATCCTGAGTTAATATCGCAAAGAAAGAAGGGACAATATTCAGAAGAATTTATACTGGAAGAAATAGATCGAAGAAGAAAATTAATTAAAGGAGTTGTTATCACAGGAGGGGAGCCTACACTTCAAGAAGATCTCCCCTCCTTCCTTTTTAAGCTTAAGAAAAGAAGACTTTTAGTAAAGCTTGATACTAATGGCTCTAATCCAAAAATGCTTGTGGAAATCATAAAAAGCAAGCTTTTAGATTATGTAGCTATGGACTTTAAAACCTCTATTCCCAAATATCATAAAGCCATTGGACTTTCCGAAAGGGAAACAAGTAAATATCTTAAAAATATTTTTGAATCCTTAAGAATTTTAAAAGAAAATAACGTAAGATTTGAGATAAGAACCACAGTGGTACCTGAAATTGTAGAGGAAGAAGATCTCATTGAGATAAGAAAGACAATTGGCGAAGATGTGCCTTATGTTCTTCAGCCTTTTAAAAATGATAAAACCTTAAGTTATGAATTTAAGAACAAAAATCCCTATCCTAATGAGCTTTTAGAAAAATATGCATTTACTGTAAAAGGTAAGTTAAGATGATTTTTTATTGTTCGTAACATTCCTTAGTACTAACAGTCCTAAAATAGTAGCAATTAAGCCCTGTAAAAAATTAGCCCTATAACCTAAAATATCAATCATAACTCCTGATGTTAAATAAGCAATAACTTGAGAAACCGAAACCACTAATGCGTTAATCCCTACAATACTTCCTTCTTTATCTTTCGGAATATAGCTCAATATCAAACTATAAGGAATAACTGTGAGAAAACCAAGACTTATCCCATAAAAAACCGAGGAGATAAAAGCCATATTAATTCTTTGAGTTTGGGAAAACAAAAAACTGCTTATTCCAAATAATGCAAGAGACATAGCAGAAAGTTTTTCCTTTGCAAACTTATCAGCAACAAAACCTGAGAAAAAAGTAGACAAAGCTGTCAACACTCCAAAAATAACAAGTATAATCATATAGTCACTTAAAGAGGCAGAAAGGACATCTTGAAAAAAAAGTAGTATAAAGGAACTTACAGAAGAAATTCCATACCACACAAAAAACTGTAAAAGAAAGAGATTAAACCAAAATTTTCTCCTTAAGAATTTCATATCCATAGAGAAATTTTGTGAAATTCTTTTATTTTCTTTTTCAGGTATAAAGAAGAAAAGAAATGAGGATAAAAAAATGCTCCATTTTAGTAAAGTAAAAGTCAAATTAGAAGCATGAGATATGACTATAATAAAAATATAAATTCCTTGAAAAAATTGTGAAGCAAAATTTAAAACCCCTGTTGCCCTTGCAAAAAAATCCTTACTAAAAAGATCAGGAACAAGGGCTTGATACAAAGAAATAGCAGAATAAAAGAATATATAAGTCAAAGTCAAATAAAGATATAATTCTGAAAGATTTTTGGTCTTCTCTAAAAAGTATATAGATAAAGAAAGAAAAAACAGAGAGACAATTATTAGATACTTTCTTCCTTTTATTAACTTTTTTAGTTTATCTGATAGAAATCCAACTAAAGGTGGTACAAAAATACCCACTAAACTTCCTAAGGAAAGTAGAACCCCTATTTGAGATTTTGAATTAACAAACTTGTTTATAAAAAATATCAAAGAAAACCCACGAAAAGCCTGAAAAAAAGAGAGCCCAACTCCCCCAACACTCAAGAGCACTAAAATTTTTGTTAAAAAATTTACCCTATTACTCTTCACAATAGAGTAATTTTATCACCAATAGAGAAAATATTGAACCATCAATTAGCTTACATAGACCTCAGAAAGTATCCTTTGGGCTGCCTCAATTAGTTTGTCCGATGCATAAGTCTTAGCATGATCCATAATCTTGTTAATTAAGTTATCAACTTCCTCTTTGGGTAAAGTCTTAGAGGCAAAATCTATGATTAACTTAAGGGCTTCTTTCAAGAATGCTCTCAATTCTTCTTCTTGAGAATTGGCAATATTTCTGTAAAAATATGGGAAATTCTGTTTTGATTCTGATGGGAGATAAGAGAATAAATGCTTGACATCAGATAAGCTCTCGGAGATAAATCTGTCCCACTCCTTCACAAACTCTTCTCTCTTGCCTATTTTTTCAAATTTTGCTAGCATCTCCTGCCAAGCCATAAAGAAATAGTTCAGAAGATCAAGTTTTATGTTATACCCCAAAGGCAATACTAACTTCTTGTCAAGGACCGACTTTATCAACTGAAGTCTCCTAAGATCTCCAAAGGGTAAAATATTCTCTACATCTTTAAAGGTCCTTTTTCCATCAAGAGACCACAATACAATATTTTCTTCAATTACTTCACTATATTTTATAGGGACGTAGATTTTAGACATGAAAGGATCCAATTCCTGAGATAAGAATAAAATCTTTCCAGTATCAATCACATTATTGATCTCAAGTTTTCTATAATTTTCTATGAAAAAAATACATTTTTTATTACGTTAAAATATTCATTAGAAGGAGCATCTTTAATTAAAGGATAGACATTATACCATTCTACTTTTCTATCCTTCGTAAGTATCTCAAAAGCAAGTTTATAAGTAGTCAATTTATTCAATTGATCGGACCATTTCTTCCTAAAATCTCTTTCATTTTCTCTTTCAAGGGTAAATATGAAGTATCTCCAAAAAGTATAGGTCCAGAATAAATTAATATTATCATCAATTCTTAAAAGATTCTTATTTCTTCTTAATTTCTCAATTATTCTAAGGGTTCTATATTCACCATAAGGGGAATTTAAAATTATATCTTTTGTTGTTCTAATCCCATCAAAAAGATTTCCTACTTGTCTTTCCTCGTCAGATAAATTAGCAACATTAACAAAGAGAAACACTAAATCCCCAAGATATTCTATTAAATCAATATCCTTTGATACATCTACCAAAATATGGAGAGGATCAAGATTTAAATTAGCTTTAGGAGCCTTTTCATCAGGATAAAAAGCAAAATTTCCTTCTTTCCAAAGAGCAAGATGCAAAATAGCATCTTCATCCTCACAGGTGTCTGCCTTTATATGCTTTATTTTTCCATCCTCAAAGTAAACATCAGTCTTTTTTTTATCCTTTGTAAGTTGTAGTCTACCAGTTTTCCTACTAAAAGATAGTATCTCTAAAACCTCCCACAAGGAGACACTTTTCAGATCCCCATTAAGGCTCATTAGTTATTCTCCTTTCTTAATAATATTTTTATAAAGAAGGGGAAGAACTCCATCTTAGAGCCTTCCCCTTGCTTAAATTATATCACAATTTATACATTAATTTAAATAGTCTTTAAAATAGCTTGCAAACAAATTAAAAAGTTCTGGAGTAATTCTAAAACTCTGTTTCCCTTCCACAATTACCAGATCGTCAATATATAAATCAAGGGTAGAATTACTAGGTACTTCTACATATAAAGCTAAATCAAGGATATTTACTCCTGCAGGTATTTGATATGTTCCAGAAAGCTCTATCCATTTGCCACCTGGGGTCTCTTGATTGTGGCTTATCCAATCATATTGAGTACTACTATCACTATCATACCTTCTTCTCATAGTGATACCAATATGCTGAGGTAATTCAGAATTGTGCTTAACCCATAAAGATATACTGTAAGTCTTTCCTGGTTTTAAAAGATCCTTTAGTTGAATTTGAGCTCCATTCCAACCTACTTTTCTTCCCGTAATATATAAGCTATATTTTCCTGTATGCGCATCTTTATCAACCACAGCTATGGATACACCTTCTCCATTAGGAGTCCATCCCTCTTCTTTTCCAGATTCAAAAGTAGTAATAAGAACAGCATTAGGTATATTTGGAACTTCCTTAGTTACTTCTTTCACAGCTTCTTGAGAAACAGCAATAGGCATCCCTGTCTCCTTAGGGGCACAACCGGAAACTACAAAGATCAAAAATAACACCAAAAGCAAATAGTATAGCTTCTTATACAATTTAAACACCTCCTTTTGGTTTTAAGAGGAGGGGAATATATTCCCCTCCTCTTTTTCTACTGCTTAAAGAAGAACTGCTCTGGGAAGGAATTTAACTCAGATCTATATGGATCATCCCATAGTATCCCATCGGGCACATTTCTTAACTTATTGTTTACGATCACAAGTTGAGGAATTCCTCCTACCGTTCCAATAATCCAAATATTCTTTCTATGTAAAGCTATAATTTGCCTTATAATTGTATCTCTTTTTCTTGCATCAACAGTTCTATTGAATTCGTCCCACAAGTCATAGATCTTCTTTATGTCTCCCGTTGGCTCTTCCCCCTCTTGCCCTTTTGTCCAATACCATCTTGCATAGAGTGGTGCCCATGGTCCATCGGTCCATGTACCAAGAAGTCTTCCTGCAGAAATTGCCACATTACTCATTCTATCCATGACCCAAACACCTATTTCTATATCACCTGAATTACATTGCGTAGTATACAAGCTTCTATCTACCTGCTTGATTATAGTTTTTATTCCTATCTTTTCCCAATAACTCTTAATAAGCTCCATGGTACTCATGTTAGCACTACCGGGATATGTAGTGAAACTTACTATAAGCTCAATTGGCTTTCCATCAGGTCCAATTCTAAATCCATCTTTTCCAACCTTAAGCCCAATAGCATCAAGTAATATCTTCGCTCTTCCTGGATCATACTGAGCATAAGCTTGTGCCCATGCCTTATCATAATAGGCTGATCCAGGTGGAATAGCTGCTTGCATTGGAACTCCAAGACCAAAGAATAAAATCTTATTAATCTCTTCCCTATTTATTGCAAGGGATAAGGCTTGTCTAAACCTTGCATCTTGGAAGAGTTTCCTCTTCACTGGATCCTTTACATTCTGGTTCAAATATATGGCAGGATCTGCACCTGTTCCTGTTCTCCAAATAAGAATTCTGTAATTACCTTTATCTTTATTTTGCATAAATAGGGTGTAGTTAGGTAATCTCATATGGCGAGCTTGGAAGTCTATTTCTCCTGCTACAGCCTTCATGTTGATCATTTCTGCATCACTTACTAAGTAATGAACTACCCTATCAATATACGGCAATTGATTACCTTCTGTGTCCACCACAGGATAATATGGATTTCTCTCCATTACAAATACAGGCTCATTGGGGCTCTTGCTCACGATCTTCCATGGAGACATGGTAGGTAGATCAGGGTTTTGAATGTAATCTATCATAAACTGAAACAATTCATACCACTTATTAAAGCCTTTTTGTTTTGCAAGAGCCTCTAATTTATCCTTAGGAGTATATTTAGGATGAAATTGCATTAAGTAATGTTTTGGTGCATAGAAAGCAAAAGAACCTTTGGAATTATCAATAAACCACCCCTGAGTTGGGAAGGTATAAATAAACATTGGATTGGGATTCTTAAACTCAATCCTAAAAGTATAATCATCTACTTTTATAAATTTAGCTCTAACTCCATCTTGAACAAAACCAGAAGGAAATGTAGGGGTTAATTCCTCATTTCCTATTACATCCTCATACCAGAAGATTACATCATCAGTAGTCATAGGATGTCCATCAGACCACTTCAATCCTTCTCTCAATTTAAAAGTAAACACTCTACCATCCTTTGAGACTGTATATTTTTCTACCAGCCATGGAAGAATAGTTTTACTGTCCGATGCCCATCTCATTAGATTATTTGCATCATAACAAATCTTTGCTATTCCCCACCTATCTCCAGGTCCCATCCAAGCTCTTCTGAGAGTTCCACCATAAACTCCAACCTCTTCTAAAGGTTTTACCACAATGGGATTTTTAGGAAGTCTTTGTTCTACTGGTGGAAGTTTCCCTTCCCTTACAAGTGCTGCAGTCATAGGAGACTCATTATACTTTTTCTGTCCTACAATGGTGTTCCTGAATATTAGTATGAAAATCAAAAGAATACTCAAAAACTTAACATATTTCATAACTTAATCCCACCTAAGTTATTGGAATACCCTTTAAATTTAATTCCTTAGCAAAATGGCACGCCACATAATGTTCATTCCCAATATCTATTAACTCAGGTCTCACCTCCTTACAAATATCCTTTGCATAGCTACACCTTGGATGGAAATAGCATCCAGAAGGAGGATTAGAGGCATCAGGAACCTCGCCTTTAAGAAGAATTCTACGAGTCTTCATCTTAGGGTCGGGCTTAGGTACAGCAGAAAGTAAAGCTTCAGTATATGGATGCTTAGGATTTTCAAATATCTCCTCTGTCTTTGCAAGTTCTACAATTTTCCCCACATACATTACTGCCACCCTATCACATATATGCTCTACCACGGAAAGATCATGAGATATGAAAAGATAAGTTAATTTAAACTCTTGTTGAAGATCTATAAGCAAGTTTAGAACTTGAGCTTGAATAGAAACATCAAGAGCAGATACAGGTTCATCACATATTACAAGCTTAGGATTCAAAGCAAGTGCCCTTGCAATACTTATCCTCTGTCTTTGCCCTCCAGAAAAAGCGTGAGGATATCTTTTCATGTATTCTGGTCTTAAACCTACTTTCCTCATAAGATCTGCTATCCTCTCATCTAACTCTTTGCCCTTTGCCACATTATTTACAATTAAAGGTTCTCCTATGATATCCCTTACTGTCATTCTGGGATTTAAAGATCTAAAGGGATCCTGAAATATCATCTGCATATATCTTCTCACACTTTTTAGTTCCTTTTGAGAAAGTTTTGCTACATTTATTTCTGTTCCATCTACATGCAATATTACATCTCCATCAGTAGGATCATAGGCACGAAGTATCACTTTTCCTGTGGTAGTCTTTCCACAACCCGACTCTCCCACAAGCCCAAGAGTTTCTCCTTCTCTTACAAAGAAACTTATATCATCTACCGCTCTAACTGTTGCTACTCTTTTCCTTAAAAAGCCTTTAGTTATGGGAAAATACTTTTTTAGATTTTTCACCTCTAACAACAAATTATTCATGACTCTTCACCTCTCCATAAAGTAGACAACTTACTTTATGTCCTGGTTTTACCTCTATGAGTTCTGGAACCCTTACATCGCACAGTCCTTTTACAAATTCAGGACATCTGGGATGAAAAGTGCAGCCTGTAGGAAGATTGTAAGGATCTGGAACTATCCCTTTAATGGCTTTTAATCTCTTCCCTTTAACTTTTTTACCAATTTTGGGAATAGATTCTAATAGCGCCTTTGTATAAGGATGCATTGGATTGTAAAAAATCTCTTCTACAGGAGCACTTTCTACAATTTTACCTAAATACATTACAATAACTTCCTCAGCCATCTCAGCTATTACCCCTAAGTTATGGGTTATCATCATAACTGCCATACCAAATTGCTTTTGTAACTCTTTGAGAAGCTCAAGAATTTGAGCCTGTATCGTCACATCTAAGTTTGTAGTTGGCTCGTCTGCTATAAGTAGCCTTGGTCTACAAGAGAGTGCCATAGCAATCATTGCTCTTTGGAGCATTCCACCGCTGAACTGATGAGGATACTCATCGACTCTTAACTCAGGTCTTGGAATTCCAGCAATTCTCATGAGTTCAATAGCTGCATCTCTTGCAGACTTCTTATCCAATTTTTGATGGAGCATTATAGCTTCTATTATCTGCTCTCCCACGGTATGCACAGGAGAAAATGAGGCTCCTGGCTCTTGGAATATCATAGCTATTTCTTTTCCTCTAATACTCCTTATTTCATCCCCCTTAGGGTCTAATTTAGCTAAATCTATAATTTGTCCATCTCTATATAACAAAATCTCTCCTTGAATTTTACTTCTTGGTCCTGTAAGTTTTAAGATAGATAGTGCCGTTACACTCTTTCCACAACCTGATTCTCCTACTACCCCGAGAGTTTTTCCAGGTTTTACATCAAAACTTATTCCATCTACAGCCCTTACTGTACCCTCATCCAATATAAAATAGGTCTTTAAATCCTTTACCTCTAAAAGCTTATCCATTTTTACTCCTCCCTACCTTGCATAAGGATCTGCAGCATCCCTCAATCCATCACCCACAAAGTTAAAAGAAAGCACCACAAGAATAACAAAAACCACAGGAAGCAGTAACCAAGGTGCTAAAGCTACAGTTCTAAAATTTTGAGCATCCTGTATTAAAACACCCCAACTTATGGCAGGAGGTCTTATCCCCAGTCCAAGGAAACTTAAAGAAGTCTCACCTATGATCATACCAGGTATAGATAAAGTCAAGGAAGCTATAATATGACTCAAGAAAGAGGGAAGAAGGTGTCTAAAGATTATTCTACCTTCGCTTGCTCCTGCAAGCTTTGCGGCAGTTACAAAATCTTCTTCACGCAGAGACAAAAATTTGCTTCTTACCTCCCTTGCAAGTCCTGTCCAACCAATAAAGGAAAGAATTATAGAGATAGCAAAATATACCTTTACAGGAGACCAGTTGGCAGGAACAGCGGCAGATAAAGCCATCCAAAGGGGTAAGGTAGGAATACTTCTTAATATCTCTATTATTCTTTGAATAATAATATCAAAAGGTCCACCATAATATCCCGAAATTCCTCCTATAATAATTCCAAAAAGAAAACTTAAAAATATATCCACAAGCCCTACTGTAGTAGAAATACGGGTACCATATATAACCCTTGAAAACACATCTCTTCCTAAACTATCAGTTCCAAAGAGAAATATATGCCCATCTCCTTCTACACCAAAAAGATGTATATCTGTCTTAAATAGACCTAAAAGTTTATACTCATGCCCTCTTACAAAAAACTTAATAGGATATTTTCGGGTTTTATCTTCACTGTATATCCTTCTTAATGTATTTGGATCTATATCCATTTTATACGCATATACAAAGGGTCTCAAATGAAATCCATGCTCATCCACAAAATGAATTCTTTGGGGAGGAGCAAGAACATATCTTACATCATATTTGTAAGGATCATAAGGGGCAAAAAACTCACAAAAAGCTGCAATAATATAAAAGATTATAAGAACCACCAAACCAGCAATTGCAAGTTTGTTCCTTCTAAATCTCCACCACATTAACTTCCACTTGGAAGCAACATATATCTTCTCTTCTTTTTCTGGAACCTCTTCTATAAATTCTTCTCTTTTCTCAACTTCTGCCATATGATACCCTCCTCTTACTCATACCTTACGCGAGGATCTACCCATGCAAGAAGAAGATCCGATATTAAAGTCCCTAACATAGTTAGAAAACTTAACATAAGTAAAAAGGCACCTGCCAAGTACATATCTTGGTTTCTGAGAGCCTCAAGAAGTAAAGGGCCAGATGTGGGAAGATTCAAAACTATAGCGGTAATTTCAGCACCAGAAACCAGAAAGGGAAGAGACCAACCTACAGTACTTATAAAGGGAATCATAAACCCTTAAGGGATATTTAAATACCACTTTCCATTCCTTTAAACCCTTTGCCCTTGCAGTTAAGACATAAGGCTTATTTAATTCATCAAGAAGATTTGCCCTCAAAGTTCTAATCATTCCAGCAGTATTTGCTAAACCAATAATAACCACAGGCACCCATATATGTTTCAGCATATCTACAAACTTAGCAAAACTCCATTTTGCTTCTAAATATTCTGGTGAAAAAAGTCCTGTCAAATTCTGCCCAAAATAAGCATAAGCCACCCAAAGAAGAATCAAAGCCACCATAAAAGCAGGAACCGAAAGTCCAATATATCCTAAAAAGGTAAAAAAGTAATCTCCAAAGGAATATTGATGAGTAGCAGAATAAGTTCCTATTAAGAAACCAACTACCCAAATGAAGACAAGGGTAAACAAAGATATGACAAAAGTTATAGCAAGTCTTTCCCCTATAAGCTCACTGACAGGTCTATTGTAAAGTAAAGACCTCCCAAAATCTCCATGTAAAACATTCCAAATCCAAAGAAGATATTGTTCCCATATAGGTTTATCAAGTCCATATTGTTTCTTTAAAGCCTCTATGGTCTCTAAATTCACCGATTCACCGCTAGTGGCAAGCTGAGCTATATAGGAGGTCAAAAAATCACCAGGAGGAAGTTGAATTACTACAAAAACAATTATGGAGACAAAGAATAAGGTTAACAACATATAAAGGATTCTTCTTAATAGATACTCTTTCACCTGAGTTTAGCCTCCTCTCATTAGAAACATAGAAATTATGAAATTTTTTTGCCCCCTAAAAAATATTTTATACAATAAAAACGTTTGCTAATCGTTTTTATTTAAATATACATTATATCTCTTTCAAAGTCAATATCTTTTATAAATAAGAAAAATCTTGAAATATGCAAAAAAAATTCATAGAATAAAAAAAATTAGACAATTATATCTTGTGGTGTTAAAGTTTAAAAACATGAAAAGGAGAGTTGAAACATGAGGAGAAAAGAAAATAAATCACCTACAATGAAGGACGTAGCTAAACTTGCAGGCGTTTCTATAAGTACTGTATCCCATGTGATAAACAAGACCAGGTATGTAGAGCCTGAAACAAGAGAAAAGGTTTATCGAGCTATAAAAACCTTAGGATATAGGCCAAATATTCTCGCAAGCAGTCTGAGAAAAAAAGTAACTAACACCATAGGGCTTATTATCTCTAACATTACAAACCTTTTTTATCCTGAAGTAGTAAGAGGAGTTGAAGACTACTTAGCAAAATACAATTATAATCTTATTCTATGCAACTCTGATGAAAACGTAGAAAAGGAGAAAAATTACATAGAGGTTCTTTTTAGTAGAAGAGTTGATGGACTTATCATTACTCCAAGTAAAAGTAGCGAAACAAGAGAAAACCTGGATCTTTTTCGAGAGAAAAACATTCCTGTAGTTCTTGTAGATAGAAAAATTGAAGGATTAGAAGAAGATGTGGTACTCGCAGACAATGTGGGAGGAACATACGAAGCAATAAATTACCTGATAAGCTTAGGTCATAAAAGGATAGGAATAATAACAGGTCCTTTAGATACAACTACAGGTTATGAGAGACTTGAAGGATATTTTAAAGCCTTAGAGGAGTCAGGAATTAATAAGGATGACAACCTTATATATGAAGGAAACTTTAAGGAGGATGGCGGTTATAAAGGGATAGAAGTCCTACTTAACATTAGCAATCCACCTACCGCTGTTTTTACCAGTAATAATCTTATGGCCCTTGGAGCTCTTAAAAAAATAACTGAGCTTGGATTAAAAATTCCTAAGGACCTTTCCTTAATATCTTTTGATGATATGGATTGGTTTCCATATTTTTCTCCTCCCCTAACAGCAGTCTATCAACCAGCATATGAATTAGGAGAGACTGCAGTAAAACTACTCTTTGAGAGATTAAAAAGGGGAAGAAAAAAGAGAAAAGAGGTAATATTACCCACAAAATTGATTATAAGAGAATCCTGCGCTCCTCTTAAATAAGTTAAATTAAGATGAAAAAGTATGAAGCTTACTTAGATATAGAGACTACAGGATTAAGTCCTATATATTCAGATATTACTGTAATTGGAATATATCTTGAAAATAAAGAAGAATCAATCCTTATTCAACTTATTGGGAAAGAAATAACTTCTTATAATCTCTTGTACATCATAGAAAAAGTACACACTATATATACCTATAATGGGTCAAGATTTGACTTGCCTTTTATTCATTCAAAACTTGGAATAGACTTAGAAAAGCATGTTCTCCATGAAGATCTCATGTATCGTTGTTGGGAGAGAGGATTGTATGGTGGATTAAAAAAAGTCGAAGAAAAATTAGGAATTGAAAGAAAACTGAAAGAAGTTAATGGAAGGATAGCAGTAATACTTTGGTATAGATATACAAAACATAATGACTACAATGCCTTAAATTTACTATTAGAATATAACAGGGAAGATGTTATGAATTTGAAGACTTTAAGAGAAAAATTATATGGATTCTAATTAAAGCCAGCATTGATAATCTTCAGCAAAACTATCAGAAAATAGAGAAAAAGAGAGGGCTCTACATCCTATACAATCCTCCATGGCACATAGAAAACATTTTCCTTTCAATTTATCCTTAGTAAAATTAGCCCTAAAATCTAAAATTTTTGGGTATATTTTAGAAAAACTTTCCTGACTTAAATTACCCAAAACTAAAGGAAACCTCCTACAAGGATAAACGTCTCCATTAGGCATAACTGCACAAGATTCACCTAAATTGCAAAGAGCTCCTAAGATTCTATTCTCTTCAAAATCAATATAAAAAGCCTTATAAGGAAGCAGATCTTCTACAGTAAGATCAGCCCAAGTAGCTACCCTATCCACTACCTGGTACCAATCCTTTGAATTTAATACCATATCTTTGATTTTTGACCCTTCTCCAAGAGGTATAAACCTCTCCAAGATAAATCCCTTTGCACCTAAATTCTGAGATAATCTATACATATCATCTAACTCTCTATAATTGTATTTTGCAAGAGTAAACATTAAAAGAAAATTATAATTAGTATTTTTAAGATTACCAATAACCCTTTTAAAAATCCCCCTACCCCTTATCAAATCATTAGTCTCTTCCCTTGCTCCTTCCAGAGAAACCTTTAAGTATTTTAATCTTTCATAACGCCCTTTGAGCACAATATCGGGCATTATTATGCCATTAGTTATAATATTTATCTCGTCTATAATATCTATTTCGTCTAATGCTTTTAAAATAGGATTAATATAGGGATAAATTAGAGGCTCACCTCCAGTAATATTTATGGAAAGTCTTTCAAACCCTTGCTCTTTTAAAAACCCTGATATATCTTGAATAATATGGATTAACCTATCATAAGTAAGCTCTCTACTTCTATCAAAAATATCTTGATAGCAGTGCTTGCATCTCAGATTACAAAAGTCCGTTATATGCCATTGAAAGGAAAACTCTTTTCCCATAAACCCTCAAGCCTTTGATATAATAACCAAAGATGGGAGGTGAAAAGATGGCAGAGTGTAGAGTAGAAAAGAACCTAAAAAATTGCAATTGTACCTATGAACCTTGTCCAAGAAAGGGCATATGCTGTGAATGCTTAGCTTATCATAGAAGTCATGGAGAACTTCCTGCATGTTACTTTCCTCCTGAAGTAGAAAGAACCTATGACAGATCTATCGGAAAATTTGTCTCTCTTTACAAATAGGGAGGACAATTAATCCTCCCTTTCTCCTTTTGGATCTATATGTACCGTAACTTGTGAGTTTTCAATCTTTGACTTAATCTCATCTTGTACTTTTAGAGCTAAATCATGAGCTTCTTTCACAGTTAAATTATTGTCTACCTCTATATGAAGAGTAATATACTTCTCGTTCTGATAATCATGTACTGATAAGTCATGATAATTTAAAACCCCAGGGGTATTCACTATGATATCATCAATCTTTTTTACAAGGTCGCCACTCGGCGCCTCACCAATCAAAAAACTAGTAGCACTTTTTAAAAGATCAACTCCTACCCAGGCAATTAATAAGGATACAAGAACTCCTAAAATACCATCAAGCCTATAAAAACCTAATTTACTTCCCAAAAGTCCTATTGTCACAAGAAGGGTTGCAATAGCATCACTTCTATGATGCCATGCATCAGCAATTAAAGGACTAGCATCAAATCTCTTTCCTAAATAGATAGAAAACCTTGCCATCCATTCTTTAAAAATAGCAGAAATTATCAATAAAACAAAAACTCCTAAATTAAATTCAACCTTGTGAGGATTCATCAATCTTTCAAAGGAAGATCTAACGAGATCATAAGCAACAATTAATAATAAAAGTGCAATTATAAGAGTAGCTATCTGTTCTATCCTACCATGCCCATAGGGATGTTCTTTATCGGCTGGTTTACTTCCTAATTTAAAACCAAGAATTACAACTACTGAGGTAAATACGTCCGACAGAGAGTGAAAAGCATCAGCAATTAGAGAAATGCTTCCTAAGGAAAGACCAGCAAAGTATTTAAATAAAAATAAAGTAAGATTTCCTACTATACTTACCCAACCTTCCAAATATCCAGCATATTTTTTACTATATTCTTTTTTAGTCAAAATTTTATTTGACAACCACTCACTAAAATTCATGGCTCACCTTTTATCAAACAAAAGCTTCCCGTTAAAAAAACAGGAAGCTTTCTTATCTTTATATACGAGGCATATTATATTACTTTAATTAAATTATGTCAAAGGCTCTAAAATTTAAAACTTCTTGATGTGTCAATCATAGCTCTTATATTTTCGCCAGGGGTTCCAGGAGATACACCACCCCCAGCAGAAAGAAGTAATCCCTTCTTCATTCCATAATCCATTAGTATCTTTTCTACAACTCTTTTCACATCCTCTTTGCTCCCATTAACAAGAACATCCAAGGGAGGTACATTTCCCATTAAGCACATCTTTCCTTGGGTTAAATTATAAACATCTTTTATATTTTGGAGATGAGTAAAGTTAAATATGTTGATACCAAGTTCTGGTAAATATTTGTAATAAACATTGTTATTAGTATCATTATGATAAATCTTTACTGGATAATCAAAGCTTGAAAATATCTTTTTAAGATAAGGATGTGCAAACTCAAGATAATCTTCCTCCGAGAAAAAGCCTACAATATCATCAAGTACAAGGATACCTTCCACATCATGGAGGACTTCTATTTGAGCAGTAAGAAAATCAATTACCAAATTTGTTGCAATTTCAATAAGTCTCTTTGCTTCCTCAGGATATAACTTCACCGAGACTAAGAACTCGGTAACTCCCATTAAATGAGAGGAAATAGCAAGAGGACCTCTTGCAGCAACGATTTTTATCTTTTCTCCCATCCCTTTTACCTTAGGCTCAATATATTTATAGTACTCAAGAACAATAGGCATAAATCCATCAGTCTTAGGATTTGGAGTTTTTAACCTAGCAATAAAAGTAGGAAGATCGTCAGCAGAACTTAATATAGGTTCTATATTAGGAGTAGCATTAGGCTTAAAGACAATTTTAGCTCCAAAAGCAGAAGGTTCTTGAGCCATTCCAAACTCGACCCAGAAATCGGGAATAAAAATAACTTCAGGAAATCTCCTTTTGATCTCTTTGTAGGCTTCAAGCCATACATCAGGAATAAAATAAAATTGCATGTGAGGAATTCCTAAATATCCAGGAATCCAAGGACTATCCACAATAAGAGCAATAGGAATCTCCTCAGGCTCTTTCATATTTACACAATCCAACAAAATCTGCCACTCTTTATCTTTCATGTTTTTTCCTCCTCCTTTTAAGGATATATTTTTCTACCTTTTTCATCTGGTATTCCCGTTCTCCTAAAGAAATACGTATTTATAACATCTCTCCATTCTTTCGCATGCTCTATCTGTATATCCAACCTATTTAAAACCCTTTCATATATCTTATCCTCAATCTCGCCCTTTAACTCAATCCATTTTTTTCTAATCTCCTCTGCCTCCTCTACCCCTTCAAAATGCAAATCGTAATAAGTCTGAATTAGAGTTTTTCCCGACTTTAATTTGTAATTGTAAGGTACCCTATGAAAGAACAATAACAATTCTTCAGGACACGTCTCTATATTATCGTAAATTTCTCTCCAAGGAGAGTGATACTGAAGAGTATAGCCTGTACCTCTTGAAGATCTATCCACTCCTATCGCCTCGTAATTTGCTCTATGATAAGTACCCCATTTAGAATATTCGTACCCTTCTGGGTTAGGTCCATAATGATGACCTGGATTTACCATCCATCCCAATCCTAAAGGAGTAGTATATTTCTCATAAGCCTTATGAGAGCTTAATAACATATAAGAAATATTTTTAATTACCTTCTCATTATCTCCGAAAGTCAATTCTATCCATCTTTTTACAACTTCTTCTATCCTCTCATCAGGATTCCAGCTAAGAGCTCCAAAGGTATATAAATTAGCCTGAGCCAAATCATGTCCTGTCCAATTGATATCATCCCCCACATTAGATACCCCCGCCATACCGTTATTTTTCAAATCAAAAACATTTCCCTTTAATATCTCCTTTACCTTAGATCCCTCCCCTTTTGCATAAGTATCAAAATCAAGAACTTCTTTCCACAAAGTACCCAGATAACATAAATGTATTTGCTGTCCTGTATACTCTTGAGTTATTTGTAGCTCCAATATCTGATTTGTATGTTCTAATCCTCCGAAGAGAGGATTAACAGGCTCCCTAACCTGAAAGTCCATAGGACCATATTTTATCTGCACTATAACATTTTCACTAAATTTACCATCAAGAGGCTTAAAGTTCTCATAAGCAGCCTTTGCCCTATCCGTATTAGTATCTCTCCAATCTTGTAAACAATTGTAAACAAAAGCTCTCCATATTACAAATCCTCCATAAGACTCTAAGGCTTCTCCCAACATATTAGCCCCATCAGCATGAGTCCTGCCATACATATGAGGTCCTGGATTAAACTCAGAATCTGCTTTTACCAAAAAGCCTCCAAAATCTGGAACATACTCATATATTTCGTCTACTTTTGCCTTCCACCAAACTGCTACCCTTTTATCAAGAGGATCAGCAGTATTTAAACCACCAAGATATATGGGAGAGGCAAAGTTTATAGAGAGGTAAATTTTAATCCCATAAGCTGAAAAAATTTTAGAAAGCTCTCCTATTTTTTTTAAATAAGAAGGTGTTATAAGCTCTACTTCCTTTTTCTTTACATTTACATTATTAATCACTACCCCATTAACTCCTATAGAGGATAGCAATCTTGCATAATCCTTAGTTCTTTCATTAATAAGTATCTTATTCTCCCTAAAAAATATAGATTTCCCTGCATATCCTCTTTCTATACTCCCATCTAAATTATCCCAATGATTTAACATTCTAAACCTTAGAGAGGGATTGCTTACAATGTCTATATTTTCTATATCTTCTCCCCGTTTTAACCTTTCAATCAAATTAAATATCCCATAAACAATACCATTATAGCTTTTTGCTGTAATTATCAAAACCTTGTTTCCATCAATGTCTATTCTCTTTATTATAAAACCCTCATCATTTAACAATTTTTCAAATCTTTCACTCTCTTTGAAAATTTTCTTAATTTCTATTAACCTCCCAATTAACACATAATTTCGGCCTTTTACAAGAGTATTTTTAAAAATTTTAGGTTTAATATTTAAAGAGAAGGTGAGAAAATTTTTTAATTCTTTCAAGGGTAAATTTAATTCATTGCCTCCTAAGACTACAACATTTTCAAACACTTTAATATACTTGTTTTTATACTTACTAAGAGCTGTATACTCTAACCAACACATATTATAAGGTTTAACTTCAGCCATATATTTAAGATCCTCCTTTACGCCAAAAATGTGAAAACCCCTGGGATATTTTTCCCAGGGGTTTTTCTTACTGTATCAATTCAAGATTTCCAAACCTTCTTGTATCTCTCCAATTATCTCCCACTGGATTTCGCATTCAATTGTATATCCTGTTTCTTTTTCTCTTATCGTATAATTCTTTAACATGGGAGCAAAATTACTTTCTATTTTTCCATTTCTATAGAACTTAAAATATACATCATCACTTTGAAGATATGGGGATTTTGCATTGTTTTGGTCCACAAACACAGTTAAACAATCTGTATCATCTTTTCTTCCATCAAATACCTCTGCAAAAACAAATATCTTACTCATATACCATATAGGTTTAACCACAGCTACATCTCTTTCTCCATCATTTATAATTACTGGTATAGCAGATTTATAGCTTTTATCTTCTATCCCATCCACCACAGCCTGTCCACTTGCCATCTTAGCAATTTGAATAAGAGGAGGCAAAACATTAGGAGACACCAAAGCCCAATAAGCCAATTTTGCCTGATAATCTTTGTCAAACAATAGAGGATAATTGAATCTTCCCCTCTGATTTAACCAAGAATAATCGTCTTTTAATCCCCAAAAGGTTACATTAGTCACTACGTTTTTATATTTTTTAAGCATATCGAATAACTTTCTATACCTATACCCTTGTCTTACAGCCACATCTCTTGGCAGAGTTTTATACTCTTCTCCAGCCTGGGTATAGACACTCATATCAAGCTCTGTAATATGAATTTCTATTCCTGGAATAGTACTAAACAGTTTTATGGTATTTTCTATCTCCTCAATCTCTGGCCAAGAGATATTTATGTGACATTGTAATCCAACCCCATGAATCGGAACACCTTTTTCTTTAAGAGATTTCACGAGTTTATATATAAATTCCCTCTTAGCAGGAATCTCAGTATTATAATCATTATAGAAAAGCTTTGCATTTGGATCTGCTTCATGAGCCCATATGAAGGCTTTCTCTATATATTCGGGACCTAATATTTCAAACCACTTACTTCTTCTAAAACCATCAGGTTGAGCTTCATCTATAGCTTCATTTACCACATCCCAAGCATAAACCCTTCCCTTGTATCTTCCCACCACTGTTTTAATATGATTTTCCAATCTCTTTAAGAGTAATTCCTTAGAAGCAGGTTTTCCGTCTTTATCTACGAAGAACCAATTAGGAGTCTGACTATGCCATACAAGAGTGTGTCCTCTCACTACCAAACCATTTTCTTCGGCAAACTTTACATAAGCATCTGCTTTACTAAAATCAAACTCTCCTTCCCTTGGTTGAAGAGATTCTGGCTTCATTTCGTTTTCCGAAGTAATGCTATTAAAATGTTTAACCACCATTTTAGCCTCAACAGGATTTATCAAAACTTTAAAAGGAATAGCAACTCCAATTTTAAAATACCCTTTGAACATCTCAGCTAAGGATGGGATTTCCCATTCTGGTTGACCCAAAACTAAGGTCCTATCGGTTACCTTAACATCATCCACATAGAATTCTAAATTGGTATTAGGAGATTCCACATAAAGTATTAACTCTTCAATCTTTACATTGAGTGGAACATTGTAGGATCCTGAAAGCTCAACCCAAGTCTTATCTGGAATACTCTTTTGCCAGACTATGGTTTCATATCTTGTTTTCTCATCTATGTCAAATTTCCTCTGCATTGTAAGAGTTATTTTTTGAGTTTCACCAGAACTTTGATACACCCAAACTGATATATCATAGCTCTTACCCGTTTCTAAAATTTTTGAAAGATTTATTTGAGCACCATGCCAACTTCTTGTTCTTCCCGTTACAAAAAGAGAGTACTTTCCAGTTTTGGCTACATTATCCCTAACTAAGATTTTTACCCCATCTCCTCTTGCTTCCCAATTTTCCACAGTACCACTTTCAAAAGTTGAGTTAACCACAGATCCTGGGGAAGAAACTTTATTAGGACCCAATACTTGTATCTTATCCACATAAAAATCAAATCCAGATTCATTAGGAGATACAATCATTAAATCTAATGCCTCTAAATAAACAGAATAATTAAACTTAAAATTTCCTTTTATCTCCTTCCATACCTTAGGCATTGCTATGGTTTCCCCAATAAGTTCAAATCTTTCACCTACAATATCTTTAATACGAGCAACAATTTGAAAAGGCTGAGGTTTATCAGAAGTATGGTATACAAAAGCACTTACTAAATAATTCATCTCAGGTAATAAATTATAAGTCAAGCTTACCCTACATCCGTCCCAAGAAGAGAGTCTATTATGTACCTTTAATGCATATTTCCCATCTAAGACTACATCTTCTACAATACTTAGTTTTACCCTCTCACTGGTCCCCAGGAATCCCTCTTCTGAACCATTTTCAAAACTAAAATATAAAGTAAGATCTTCAGAGCCAATGGTTATAGAGAGGATTAGTAGGAATGTAATCAAAAATAGAAGAGAGAATCTCTTTTTAAGCATTATTATCCTCCCATCTCTCAAAGTATTCGTTAAATATTATAAAGGATAAAAATCGTTTATACAAATGTTTTTGAAAGAAATTATCTTAAAGCCTTAATATGTTAGTTAGAAAAACAAAAAAAATAATTCTATACACTTTATTAAAAAAGTAGTAAAATAATAACAAAAAAGATGTAGAGGTGATAAAAATATGCCTTTGAAAGTGACAAAAATAGATGAATATATAACAGCAATTCAAACTCCTGACTATCCTTTTACCTCAAATAGTTATCTTATTACTTTAAAAAACAAAGAAGAAAAGATAAACATTTTAGTAGATCCCATCCCTCAGGAATTTTTTAAAGATTTAGTCCTAAGTTTAAAAGACCTTATAGGAGGGGTAGAAAATATAGATATCATATTTCTGAATCACCAGGATCCTGATTTGTCATCCTCGGTGGCACCCCTTATGGATATGAGCAAAAATACTATCCTCATCACTTCTGAAGATACATGGCGACTTGTAAGATTTTATGGATTAAACAGAGAAAGATTTCAACCTATAGAGTATTTCCCCAATAGAAGAGTGATTTTAAAAACCGATGATACGTTAGAATTTATACATACACCTTTTTGCCACTTTAGAGGAGCATGGATGCTATATATTCCCGAGAGAAAAGCGCTTTTCTCAGGAGACTTATTAGGAGGTTTATCAAGTAGAGAAGTAAATGGAATATATGCTAACGAAGATTCATGGGAAGGCATAAAATTATTCCACGAGATATATATGCCCTCTAAGGAAGCTTTAAAACTTGCCATTGATAAGATAGGTAGGTTAACTCCCCTTCCTGAACTTATTCTTCCTCAACATGGAGATATAATAAGAAAAAATCTGATACTTGATTTTCTATCAAGGCTCAATGATCTCGACGTAGGCTTGGACTATATCAAAAAATACGAATCACAACACCAGATATACTTATTCGCTTTCAATGAAATCTTACAAAATCTCAAAAACAGTTATCAAAATAGAGATAAATTAATGCAAAAATTAAAAGAACTAAACTCTTCTCCTTTCTTCCCAGAACTTATCCATTTTGAAAATGGAGTTGCAACAGAATTTAGAATACAACCAGAATCAGCCCTTGAACTTCTTTTTGAAAAATTTAAAGAAGATGCTACCCTTGAAGAGAAAGAGAACTTAAGGATTGATATAATAAAGACCTTAAGGAAGTATAATCTTGATATTCCTGAAGGAATTCTTACAGAAAAACAAAAGACTACAGAAAACCCATTAAGAAGATTATTCAAAATCTTTCAGAGGTGAAACACCATGCCTATCTATGAATATAGGTGTGAAAACTGTGGAGAGAAATTTGAAAAATTAGTAATGGGAGAAGAAGAAATCACATGTCCCAAATGTGGCAGTAAGAAGATTATAAAATTGTTATCCCTATTTGCAACTCAAGGACTTTCTTCAGGACCATCGTGTTCCTCTTGTTCTGGAGGAAGTTGCAGTTCCTGTAGGTAATTTTTAAAAAGGGAGAGCTCAAAAGCTCTCCCTTAGAACTTAATAAGTTCATACTCCTTTGTTCCGAGTCCTATTTCTTCGGCATATTTTATTTGCCAACTCCAGTCTATATCAGGATGCACCGCCCTTAATTTGTCCTCTCCAGGATTAAATCCAGATTTTAAAGCAGTGTCTCTCAACCCGATTTGCTTATTTATAAGATCAGAAGAGGCCTGATCTATAGCCACAATATCCCAGCCACCTAAAATTCCCACATCAGGTACTAAATTTGCATCATGCCACCCTGCACAATCGCAATCAGGAGAAACATCCATGACAAAATTGATAAAAGCATATTTAGGTTCCTTTTGTTTCAATATGCCGTAAGTAAACTCAACCATCTTTTCTTGCAGACCAATAGCAGATTCGTTCCATAAAATCTTTATTGCAGAGGTAGGACACACCACTGCACATTCTCCACAACCTATACAAAGCTCAGGCCTTGTTAACTTCGATTTTTTATCCACCATCTCTAAAGCTCCCGTAGGACAATGATCAACACACCTTCTACAACCTATACATAGATTGGGATTAGGGTTTGGCTTAAATTGAGCATGTTGCATTTGCTTTCCAGATCTGGGAGCACATCCCATTCCCACATTCTTAATAGCTCCCCCTAATCCTGCTGACATATGTCCCTTAACATGGGTTAACACTAAAAGAAAATCAGCATCATATATAGCTCCTGCTACTTTAATTTTTTTAAAATGTTTCAAATTAACTTCAACTTCTTTATAATAATCTCCATTTATACCATCAGCTATGATCAACGGGGCACCAACTGATGAATATCCAAAACCATTATAGATAGCAGACTCCAAATGATCCACAGCATTTGCACGTCCACCTTTATATAAAGTATTAGCATCAGTTAAAAAGGGTTTACCTCCAAGTTCTCTCACCGCTTCTACAGCTTGTCGTATAAAGACAGGTCTTATAAAGGCATGATTGCCGGGATCTCCAAAAGTAAGTTTAATTACTACAAGAGCTCCCTTTTCTATTCTTCCCTCAAGCAACTTTTTTGTAAGTCTTTTTATCTTGCAGACTCATTTTCATTTGTAGCTCTCATGGATATAAAGTATAAGGGTGCCTTCATTACTCTAAACCTCCTAATTTACACAGATTTTAAAGCTTCCGCAAATAGTGAGGGGATATCGTCTCCTATTCCAATAAAGTGTATTTCTTTAAAGACTCCAGGATTTTCTTTAACAAATTCCACTACCTTATTAACAATTACTCTGGTCCCAAGCTCAGGAGGGAATCCAAAAATCCCACAACTTACTGCAGGAATACTCAGAGATTTAATATTTTTCTCTTTAGCAAGGTTAAGAACACTTTCAATAGCCCTTTCCAATTTTTTTTCTTCATCACCCTCTCCCCATTGAGGTCCTACAGTATGAATCACATATTTAGCTTTTAATTTCCCAGCAGAAGTTATGGTAGCACTACCTACAGGTAATGGTCCATATCTCTTAACATACTCATCACTTTCTTTCTGGATTATTTCTCCTCCTGCTCTTACAATAGCTCCTGCCACTCCTCCTCCATGCTTTAAATAGGAATTTGCTGCATTCACAATAGCTTCAACCTCTTCTTGGGTAATATCTCCCTTAACAACCTTCAACTTAACACCGCTAATCTCTTTTTCGAATAAAAAGTCCATGCCCTTTCACCTCCTTAAAATTCCTTTAAGTAAATTATATCAACAAAAAAAGGGCATGGACCTAGGAATCAACTAAGTATAAAGATAACACTTTACTAATCTATCATCTACTTCCACATCGGGCACTGGATTTTTGCATTTTTCCATCCTATATGGACATCTACTTATAAATTTACAGCCTTTCATCTGGTACTCTTCCTCTTCCAAAGTAAGGATCTTTATATCCTTCGTCCACTTCTTCTTGGGATCTGGCTCTGGAATAGACTCTTTAAGAAGCATTGTATATGGATGTTTTGGATCCATCAATACTTTTTCTACAGAACCTATTTCTACGATCTCTCCTCTGAACATTATAGCTATTCTATCACTTACGTAATAAGCGGTAGCAAGATCATGAGTTATATATAGTACACTTACTCCTCTCTTTTCTTTTAAATCTTTGAATAAATTTACTATAGACATTCTAAGCGATGCGTCTACCATGGATACAGGCTCGTCAGCAACAAGTAAAGTTGGATTTGTAAGCAAAGATCTTGCTATGGAGATCCTCTGTAGTTGTCCTCCTGAAAATTCACTGGGGTACTTATCTTTTACCTCATTCCACGTTAATCCCACAAGATTCAATGCAGATTCTATAACTTCTTCAGGCCTTTCGCTTATACCAAAATTTTTAACTGTTTCCATTAAATAATTACTGACTCTTCGCAAAGGATTGAAGGTTTCAAAAGGGTTTTGGAATACCGCTTGCACTTCTTTTCTTAAAAGATCTTTTGCCCTATCTTTTTGTAATTCTGAGATATCTTTACCTTTGTATAATATCTTCCCACTGGTAGGTTCTAAAAATCCAAGTATTATCTTTGCTACAGTTGTTTTTCCGCTTCCACTTTCACCAGCTAATGTGAATATCTCGGAATTTCCTATCTCAAAATTTACATTGTTTACAGCTCTAATTCTTACCCTTGAAAAAATACTTCCAATAGTGAACACCTTATTTAAATTCTCAACCCTCAAAAGTATTTCTTGTTTCATAACTATTCCCTCTCCTTTGAATATAAGAAGCAAGCAACTCTATGATTTGTATCTATATCAACAAGCCTAGGAACAAACTCTCTACACTCTTCCGTAGCATAACTACACCTTGGATGAAATCTACATCCTTTAGGTGGATTTAAGAGGGAGGGCGGGGCACCTGGCGCACTAATTTTATAGGACTTGTCACCTATTTTGGGCAAGGGATCCAAAGAGGCTCAAGCATTAACTGTTGGATTCCTCTATCGGGAGTTATCCAAGAAGAGGTCCAAGAGTTAAAATTATCAGGTGCTACAATCCTACCTGTCAAGATATTTGCAATCAATGTCTCATTTCTTGGTACATTAGGAGCAAGCTGAGAAAAACCTACCTGCGATAAGATTAAAAATATTAATAATAAAGAGAAAAATACAAACTTCCTCATAAAACAACCCCCTCTTCTATCAAGAATCTGAACCTTAAAAACTCACAAACTTAAAACTAGAAGATCTCCACCTCCTTTAAGGAAAACTATCATACAATCGTTTTAATAATATTATAACTAAATTTAAAAGTGTGTCAATTAAAATAAAAAGTTTAGCTATGAAATTAAATTAAATAGGTTTGACAATGAAAATAAGAAGGAAGTATAATTTATAAAATTTTTTGGTTATTTTGGATATTTAGGGGAGGTGAACTATATGAGTACCCAAAGTTTAAAGTTTAAGATGTATCTTGGAGACATGTTATTTGAGTCCCTATTTAAGTATGTAGCAAAGGACTACAAGAAAAGAATTCCTAAACTTTTGAATTTAGTAAAGAGATTTAGCCCTGACGAAGGGACAGATAAAATTATAAGCACCATAGAAGAATATTTACAGAAAGATCCTGCTGTCCAAAGGTTGATACACAGAGTTTTTACAGATTATGATCCTAATTATGCTTCAAGGATATTTGCTAATGTTATACTGAACGTAGGTTTCTTTTGGATATACTTCAATAATGAAAATCAAAAAAAAGATATACCAACTCCATATACCATTTTAATAAGCCCGACTATGAGATGTAATTTACAATGCATAGGATGTTACGCAGGAAACTATACCAAAAATGACGATCTTCCCCCAGAAACTGTAGAAAGAATAATAAAAGAAGGAGAAGAAATTGGCACTTATTTTTATACTGTTCTTGGAGGAGAGCCCTTTGTATATCCTGGACTTTTGGATATAGTCAATAGACATCCAAGATCTGTATTTCAGATATTTACAAACGCCACCTTGCTGGATGAAAATAAGATAGAAAGATTTTGGAAGAGCAAGAATGTAGTACCTGTCTTATCTTTAGAAGGAGGAAAAGAAGAGACAGATTATAGAAGAGGATTAGGGGTGTATGAAAAAGTAGTAAATGCTATGGATCTCTTGAAAAAAGCCGGAATTCCTTTTGGGTATTCTATAACCCTTACAAGGAATAACTTTGAGGCTGTAACAAAGCCTGAATTTTATCAATGGCTCGCCAATAAGGGTGCCTTCTTTGGCTGGACATTTCTTTACATGCCTGTTGGAAAAGACGACGATCCATCATTAATGCCTACTCCAGAGCAAAGAGCAGAGTATGGAAAATTCATAAGAAAGATAAGAGGACATCTTCCCATATTTCCTATGGATTTCTGGAATGACGCCCCATACGTAGGTGGATGTATAGCAGGTGGAAGAAGATACTTACATATTAACCATAAAGGAGAGGTTGAACCCTGTATATTTGCCCATTTTGCAGTAGATAATATAAAGGAAAAATCTCTTGTAGAAGTACTTAATTCGGAATTCTTTAAAGAAATAAGAAAAAGACAACCATTCCATGAAAATCTCCTTCTTCCTTGCATGATTATAGACTCTCCTTGGATCTTGAGAGAAATTGTTCAAAAAACTGGTGCTCACCCAACCCATCCTGGAGCTGATGATATAATTACAAAGTTTGCTCCTATAATTGACGAGTATGCAAAGGGAGTGAGAAAAGCTCTAAATCCCATATGGGTTGAAGAATTTCATGGAGATCTCCCCGAGGAAGAAAAAGAGAAAGTAGGAGTTGAGTAATTATGAGCCTTACTGAAAGAAGAAGACAATTTCTACAAGCATTAGAGAACTTATATAAAAAAAATAAAAGACCTATACATTATGCAGAAATTGCAAAAGAACTTTCAGTAAGTCCTGCAACAGCCTATGATATAATGCAAGCTCTTTACAAAAACGGATATGTAGAAGCGGTATACCTTGAAAATTCTGTGAATAACAAACGAGGAAGGGGAAAAATATTTTTTAAACCTAAAGAAGAGAAAGAAGATATAAATACCTCTATAACAAGTATTCAAGAATTAAATAAATATCCTATCTCAATTGCTATTATTCTTTCTCTTATATTAACCATATTAAAAGAGGCTAAGTTCTCTAAAGAATTAAAGTCCATAATTAGCCTAATTTTAGGCGTGTTCCAATCTAATTTAGAATTAGTGCTTATCTTACTTCCTGTTTTAATGGTAGGATATGCAGGCAAAAAAATCTACGAAATTATTCCTAAGAACAAAATAAAAGCATATTTCGAAGACTACATAAAATCTCTTAATCAATTGGCAGTGGAGGAAAGAAAATTACTACTTAATTTCATTTTGAATGTTCTTGATATTTAAATACCTTCTCTTTCTTGGGGAGGAATGGATATTTTTATGCCCTAAATTTTGGAAAAGCTTTCTCCATTCCTCCCTAAGAGGTTCTAATTTGAGAAAATCTCTCTTCATCCGTGGTGGTTTACTTAATATCTCCTTATAGACTTCTACCATCATATCTGCCACATTATCAGCACTATATTCTTTTGCAAGCCTTAAGGCTCGCTTTTGATATTCTTCTCTAAAGGATATGTCTTGATGAAGTTTTAAAATATAGTTTTTAAATTCTTCATCATTCTTTGCAGGTATGTACCAGTCCTTATAAGGCTCTCTATATTCAGGATTATCTCTGAGAAGAAGTGGAAGCCCGCAGGATGCAGCTTCTAAAACTGCCATTGGAAAATTTTCTTGATATGATGGGAAGAAAAAGATGTCTGCAGCATTTAAATAAATTGGCATTTCTTCATAAGGTACAAGACCTGTAAAGATAACATTAGGAGGTGCCTTCTTAATTTTCTCATTCATTTCTATATATCCCGCAGTAAGAACTGAGAAGGGTTGTCCTCCTACCCAAACAAATTTAATAAAAGGTAAAATTTTTGCAATTTCTAAGAAAGTATCAACTCCTTTTCTTGGTTGAATTTGTCCAGAGCAAATCACAACAAAATCTTTATTGGAAAGTCCAAGTTTTTTCCTACCCTCTATTCTTAGTTCCTGACTTTTATAAAATCTTTCCAAATTAACAGGATTTGGTATAAAAACTATAGGGGCTTTTACCCCTATCTCTTCCAATTCTTCCTTCACCTTGGGTGAAACTGCAATTACCATATCCGCTAAGTTATAATACCTTATTAAATATGAGGTAAAAAGAGGAAGCCATAAATTTGAAAGAATAAAACTTCCTAAAACGGACTCTGGAACCACATGAGCACTAATTACTAATCTCTTTCCTGTAAAAAGTCCTTTACTTATAGCATAGGGACCTGGTGTATGAAGATGAGCAATATCAAATAACCCATTGGCATTAAGATAAACTTCCACATCACTTCTCTTTTTCAGAGCTTCTGTTAGTACTAAAGTTGCGGTATAAACTCCCTGTCCTTTTACCTCCCATGCTTGAGCCTCAGAGACAATATTAACAGTTATCTTCTCCCTCATAGTATTACCCCTTTAATCTGGAGATCCTTATAAATCCAGAACAATTTAATATCTCAATTCCACTTTTTTCAAGATTATCTAAAAGAATATTCATACCAAGAGAATCAGAAGCCATGTGTCCTGCAATGACCACATTAATATGATGTTTCTCTGCCTCTTTACGATGCTCTTCACTCATATGCATTCCTACTATAGTACCAACTCCTATTTCTGCAAGCTTAGATATAGCTTCTACGGGTCCTTCCGTTCCACCAGTCATGTCTACAAATATTTTACCAGCCCTATTTTTAGGATTTCCCACAAGTATTTTAGGAGGATTATTCCTTTTGGTTGCTTCTTTATACTCTGGTATATCCTCTAGAAGTTCTAATATCTCCTGTAAATTATAAGGAGCTTTTGTGTCAAAAAGCTTTTGAAGATAAGTAGCAACACAATTGTCCGCTGGAGTATGACAACACATAAAGGGTATATTAAGAAGTCTTGCTGCATCGACACTCTTATTATGATTTGCAGGCATTACTTTTCTCTCAACTTCTAAAATTCTGGGGTATAAAACACCCTCAGCATAATTTATTGGAACTCCTAACTTTGCAAGTAGATCTTCCTGAAGATGCATCACATCATAGAAATTAGCATAAGCATAACCTGCAGGATGATGAGATATAACAAGGTCTATTTCTTTTCCATTTCTTCCTAACTCTTTTGCAAGCAAAATTTCAGAAGTATCAATATCTATCCCCACAAGTACCCTTTTTACCTCTTTATTAGGATCACCATTTAATATTCTTGTATCAGTATATGGATTTCTTAATTTCTCTAAATCAAATTTTTCCTTTTCTTTATCACTTAACTTCTCATAATCTTTCTTAGCTCTCTCCAAAATCTCTTGAACCTTATCCCAACCCCTCGGATCATTCTTCATCCCCAAATCAATAAACATTTCATATATCTCTTTCACATTCATAAAACTATCCTCCTCAAATCTCAAAGCATTGAACAACATATAATATTATACCAAATCAAAAAGGGAGCCATAATCAATAAAAACTAATGATCATGGCTCCCCAATAAAATTTATAAATTCACAAATTTACTCTATCTTCTTTCCCCAGATAGCAATACCCCTTGAATTCAAACCTGTGAAAACAAGAGTAGGCCTCCAATTTTCCCAATCCCAAGAAGCCAAAACCAGGAGATTTTCTTTTTCATTGGAATCTCTCCAAATAAGGCTTAAATTATTAGGAGAAGTAAATTCCCATGTACCTTTTCTATCTCCAAAAACAAACGTCCCATCCTTTTGTAATATAAGTCTCTTTGATTGAGATTGAACCTTGTCATAAGGGTCCAAAACAATTCTTTCCCAGGTTCCTATCACTAATTCTTGAGGTACTTCTTGAATAATTTCTCCCGCATACCTTTCTGGAGAAACCACAGGCCACCCATCATTTGTCCATAACATCCTTCTTATATGCAAATACATCCAATTTTTATTGAGAGCTGGCCTTGCATGATGTACTATATACCAGTTATCTCCATCATTTAAAACCGAATTATGTCCAGGGGCAATCCAGCCATTGTCATTTTCAAATTTATACCCTCCAAGAATTTTAGTTCCAACCTCCTCAGGAGGCAAAGTCAAATCTGTTAGAGGATTTCCATTATAATCCACATAGGGTCCTGTTATTTTATCAGCTCTTCCTACTCTTACGTTATAATCTGAAAACAAAGAATCATATGACACAAAGAGATAATATTTCTTAAACTTAGGATTATAAATTATATAAGATCCCTCAACAGCGCCAGCAACGGTTCCTTTTCTCCTTGCAATATTTACTCCAAACCCCTTTTCAGCTGGCTTTCCAGTTTTTTTATCAATCCTAATTATATAAATACCACTCCAAAAAGAGCCATAGGAAAGCCAAGGTTCCCCATTTTCGTCAAACACAAGACACGGATCAATAGCATTGACAGGATCTCCCTGTCTTGTCTTTATTACTTCACCCTCATCTTTCCAAGGACCTTCAGGATTATTAGCTGTAGCCAAACCAATATATGATTGGTTTTTTCCAAAAGTAGAAGCAGAATAGTAAAGATAATATTTATTGTTCATAAACTTAACATCAGGAGCCCAGAGAGTAGAAGCCTTACCCCACTCAAAAGCTTGCGGAGGTATACCCTTGAAGACATATTTATCGTCATTAAATACATAGCCCACAAATTGCCAATTAATCAGATCCTTAGACTTTCTTATTTGTATCCCTGGTCTTGGAATACCATAAGCCTTCACATCAGTAGAGTAGATATAATACCATCCATTACTTGCTTTAATTATAGATGGATCATGAACATTATTGATACTCCATTTACTTTCATCATTAACTATAGATGCATCCATAAGCTCAATTTTAGGGGGCTCCTTAGGATAAATAATGCCTTGAGAATAGCTTCCAACAAGGAGCATTAAAAATGATATAGCAACAATAAACAATCCTAAATTAATCACTCGCATATTTTACACCTCTTTATAAAACACTAAATCTTATTTCTCTCCAACACTTAAAGATATACCTTGCATCAAATATTTATGAAAGACCACAAAAATTATAAGAGTAGGCAAAACAGATATAAAAGCTCCCGCCATTAATGGGCCAATCCCTCTAAAAGGATCTCCCCACCCAGCACTAAATCTAACTAAGGCTATAGGTAAGGTTAATTTCTCTGGAGAATTCATAACCAACAATGGCCACAAAAAACTATTCCACGATCCTAAAAATGACATTAACGCTAAGGTAGTAAGAGCGGGCTTCACATATGGTATAACCACTGTTATTAAAAATCTTAAACGGGAACACCCATCAATCCAAGCAGCATCTTCTAATTCCCTTGGAATTCCCAACATGTATTGCCTAAGAAGAAATACTCCAAAGGTACTCCCTAATCCAGGTAAAATCAGAGCAAGAAAATTATCCATGAGCCCAAGTCTATGTATTATGAAATATTGAGGAACTAAAAACAAAACCCCTGGAAAAGCCAAAATTGCTACATAGCTCCAAAATATAGCATTCCTACCTTTAAAATTAAGACGAGACAAAGCATATGCTGCAGGGGTGGCTATTACTAATCCTAAAATAGTAGAGACAACAGCTACAATGATACTATTTATTATACCTCTCATAACACTTATACCACTTGCCGCTGAAAAAACAGTCTTATAATTTTCAAGAGTAGGTTCCTTAGGAATTAACCTTGGAGGATCTTCTGTAATCGCTATTTGAGTGGATTTTAGAGAAGTAGAAAGCATCCAAAAAATAGGAATATACCAAATAGCAGCTATAATCCACAAAAAAATTGATATTAGGACTCTCTGAAATTGTTTCCAATTCTTTATATATCGCATAATATCACTCCTCTGCACTCCTCACTGTCCTTGTTAATAAAATCAACTGAAGCAAAGCAAAAATTAAAACTATTGCAAAGATATACCATGATATAGCAGCAGCTTGGCCTAATTCCTGTCTTGTGAATCCCACTAAATATAAGTAATACACCATAGTTCTTGTGCTCCCTGCGGGTCCTCCACCTGTGAAGAAATATACTTGATCAAATAAACCAAAAGCAAGTAATACTTGTCTGACCACATCAAAAAAGAGTACATTTCTCATCCATGGAAGAGTAATATTCCAAAAAGTCTTCCAAGGACCAGCGCCATCCACTTTTGCAGCCTCATATTGTTCAGGAGGAATTCTCTGCAGGGCACCTAAATAAAGGAGGACGCTAAACCCAACAATCCACCAAACTGTAGTTATAATTATACAAGCCCAAGCCCTTGTAGGGGTTTCAAACCAAGAAATTGCCTCTTTTAAAAAACCAAGTTTCAATAAAGCATAATTTGCAAGACCTGTAGGATAGGATGCATATATCCACTTCCACGTAGTAAGTATTCCTACGGATCCAAAAAAGGTAGGTGAAACAAAAGCAACAAGAAGCCATAGTTTGCCATATACCTTTTGGTTAAGTATTAATGCGATAATCATAGCAACAGCCATGGTAAGAGGTATGCTAATTATGGCAAAAATTACTGTATTCTTTACCGCCAACCAGAATCTATCATCAGTCCATATTCTTATATAATTCTGCAGTCCCACATAAACCTTTTGTCCCAATAAATTCCAGTTGTGAAAACTTATCTGTATATTAGTAATTAAAGGTATTACAATAAAAAGGTATACCTATATTCCTTTCTGCCCATATACCAGCTATATGCCATATAGTGGGGTCAAAATACATTTAAAACTACTTGTTTTTGGGCATATCCCCCAACAATTAATAATAGGAATAAAGAAACGGTAGCTAAAACCAAAAACTTTCTCATAAATAACCCTCCCCTTTGAGAAAATTTGGAAACCCCAAGAGGATCTTTAAAAGATTTACAAAACTCCTTACTCCTTATCGCCCCCTTAATTTTTTTAGTAAAAACTTCACTAAATAATATAACACTACTTACTTTTAAAGTCAAGTTTAAACTGTTGACTAATTTAAACTGTTGACTACTAATTAAAATAATTGTATATTTTAAGTAAAATTTTAATCTCTTAATGTCAAAAGGTGATAGTAATGAGGAGAGAAGATATAAAGAAAAAGGTCACATTAAAAGATATTGCAAAAGCTGCTGGGGTATCTGTATCAGCAGTATCCTTTGCATTAAATAACAAAGGATCTCTTAATCCTGAGACAAAGACAAAAATTTTAAAAATTGCTCAAGAACTTGGCTATACTCCAGAAAGAGAGCTAAAAAAGACTTATACTATAGGACTTGTAATAAGTGATGTTACAAATCCCTTCTATCCAGCAGTGGTTATAGGAGTGGAGAGTGTCTTATTAAAACATGGTTATAGTCTCTTCCTTTGCAATACTGATTATGACCCTGACCTTGGATGTACATCTATAAAAAGGTTCATAGACAGAAACGTAGATGGTGTAATAATAATGACTAACAGATTGGATGACTCAGTAATAGAACTTCTTAAACTGTATAATATTCCTGTGTTAGTCTTTGACAGGAATATAGAGGGTCTTGATGTCAGCGGGTTATTAGTAGATTTCCAGTCAGGAATATCCGAAGCTGTCACTCACCTTGTCAATTTAGGACATACAGATATCGCCATAATTACGGGACCCCTTGATTTAGAGACAGCCCAAGCAAGACTCAGAGCCTTTAAGATGGCTCTTAAGAGATATCATATTGACTTACCCGAGGATAGAATCTTTGAGGGCGACTTCAAAATGAGAAGTGGTGAAGAGGCCATGAGAAAAATTTTAAAACTTGACCCAAGACCTACTGCAGTTTTCGCATCTAACGATATGATGGCAATTGGTGCTTTAAGAGAGGCTCAAAACCAAGGATTAAGAATTCCAGAAGATATATCCATTGTAGGTCTTGATGATATCATGATGGCATCTTATGTAAATCCTTCTTTAACCACAGTAGTATTCCCTCAACAAGAAGTAGGAACAAAAGCAGCAGAACTAATACTTAGAGCCATAGAAAAGGGAGAGAAAGCAGTATCCTATATCCATACTTACCTTGTCATTAGAAAATCCACTGGCCCTGCACCAATTAAATAAAAATTTATGATAATTCCTTAGCAAAAAGGGCAGCTCCTAAAGCCCCAACTATTTGGGGTTCATGGGGAGTTTTTATACTTACTCCTATTAACTCCTCTAATGCCTTTACAACTCCAATATTTTTTGCTACTCCCCCACTCATAACTACCTCCTGATCTATGCCTACCCTCTTGACAAGAGCAACCGCTCTTTTAGCTACCGAATAATTAATTCCTTTTATAATTTTTTCCTTAGGTACGCCCTCAGAAATTAGGGTTATTATTTCAGATTCTGCAAAAACAGTACAAATATTAGTTATATCCACGTAATCTGAGGTTTTAAGATGAATTTCTCCAAATTCATCAAAAGAAACTTGAAGTACCTTAGACATGATCTCCAAAAAGCGTCCTGTCCCTGCGGCACACTTGTCATTCATTACAAAATCAAGTACAGCACCATTTTTACCAATTTTTATCACTTTACTATCTTGTCCACCTATATCTATCACTGTTCTTGCATCTGGAAATAAAAAATTTATACCTTTAGCATGACAAGATATTTCAGTTTTGGATTTGTCAGTAAAATCCACTTTTATCCTTCCATAACCTGTAGCCACAATACTGTTAATATCCTTTAAAGAGATATTATGAGTTTTTAGCAAATCGTCAATCAGATCCAAAGCAGTTTTATTCCCATCAGAACCTGTTTCTCTTATAGCATAACCCAAAATATTATCTTTTGTCCCATTGGATGAAAGCAAAACAACCTTTGTGGTAGCTGAACCAATATCTACTCCTAAGAAATACTTCATGATATCACCTCTAAAAAGGCTTCTATTCTCGTTTTAATCTGCTCTTTTGGAAAATTAAGTTCATCTACTAGGTCTCCATCAATTACAATAGAGGGAACTCCCTCTCTTACAAGTTTTTGCCTAATTATATAAGTAGGTACTGAACCTTGTCTACATCCCCATTGATTGAAAATTATCACCCCATGAGCTTTATATTTTTCTACGTTTTCTAATGCTACCTTTATTCTATCCTCCAAACTTGAGAAGGCTTTAAGATTTATTAGCTTTTTAGCAAGAGATTCAAAGGGGTTATTAATATCAAGCCTTTCCCAAGAGACCGATGTAGATTCCTCAAAAACAATGTACGCTCCTTTATCATTTAGCCACTTAAAAAGGTCTGTCTTAAAATAGGGGCCAAGATGCATCCAGTATAATCTTACTTTTGGTTCTATAATTTTACCTTTTTGAATTCTACTTTTTATCTCATCTCTTAGGGTCTTAAAGAATTCAACTCCATACTTAGAGCCAAAAACTGAAAAAATCATCCCAGCATAATCAAGAAAATTTTTACCATCCATCACTACGTAATCTCTTCTAAGTTCTTTCACTTCTTCAAAATAATTATAAGCCTCATTGGACAAAATAATAACTTTCTTAAGCCTTTCTATTCCATCTTTTACCCCGAGCCTTTTAGTAAGTTCATAATATATCCTCTCAATTTGAGAAGCTAAATACTCTTCATCTTCAAAAGAATCTATGACAAAAATCTCTCCTCCATTCAATTCTTTTATGAGACTAAAAGAAAATATGGGAGAAAAGCATGGCTTTGTATAGCTTACAAGGAAATCAGGAGTAGGAAAAACCTTTAATTTTGATAATCCCAAAATACCTCTATGTACACTACATACATCAGAATTTCCCAAAATTCCCTCGCTTTCATTAAGAGCTCTTCTTAATAAACCAAGAGCAGAGAAAAAACCTGATGCTACTTCTGGAAGAAGGGGATATATATCTAAAGCATAGAATATCTCTGAGGGAGTAAAAATATTTATCATAACTTTTTTACTCTTCTTACCATATATGTACTTTATCAGATCTAAAGCATATAGGTAGGAGATTTTTGTAACTTTGTCTTCCTTGTATTTCGCGTTGATGAAGATCTTTGCCCCTAAATAGACAGGAAAAGAACCCACAAAACTTTTTATTAAATTTTGTCTTTCATAAACTAACTTTTCTACGCTCATAAATCATCTCCACAAAAGCTTCAACTCTTGTTCTTATTTGTCCTTTATTCCCTAAGGTATAATCATCCTCAATTGTAAGAACTGGAAGATTCAAAGTTTTAATAATCTCCCTCAATCTTGCTGATTGGTAGATAAGAGGATCACAGAATTTTAGAGTATAAATAATAACTCCATCAATATTTTCCTTCAACCTTTTTATATTTTCAATCCTTTTTTCCTGCCCCAAACTTCTAACACATGCAGTTCTTTTAAGATAATACTCGGAGATAACATAAAAAGGATCTTTATGGTAATTTTCAACTCTTTCTAATAAATTCCCCCCAAAACAGGAATCAATATAAGCAACCTCAACTCCTAAGCTATGTAAGTATTTAATAAAATCAAGAGGAAACATAGAAGAGAGTAAATAAACTTTTACTTGAGGGTTATGATCATAATTATTCTCAAAGTTAGTATAGGCTTCTCCAGTAAGAAGAGAAAATATAGATAAAGGATTTAACCCATCTCTCCTAATCTTATCCCTTAAAGAGTTGTAAAAATCAATCGTCTTAACAAGCTTTTCCGTTTCTATACCACCGTTTAGGTCTTTAAAAAGTTCCTTAAGTTCAGTAGCAAAGTATTTTACAGAATTCTCATCACTATTAAAGGGAATTCTTAAGAAATAAATACTATTAGAAACTCCTAACTCTTTCCAACACTCATATATTCTCTTTGAGGAATCACAACCATCGGTAAGAATGATCTTTTCCAAATTTAAACCATTTCTTAAAATATATTCATTCACATTTCTGATGTATGGACAGAAATATTTAGGATATACCTCGTCAGTTCTTTCTGGATATAAAGGAGGAAAAATTATAGGAAGAGGTTCAAAACCTGAAGCGGAAATAATCTCGGGAGGTACATAGGAACACATATATCCTACATACCCCCCTGAATTAATCTTGTCTTTTAAGTATGAATAATAATCAAAATATTCTCCTATTTCCTCCATTGAGAAAGATTATATCACAAAAACTACTTTACTCCTTTAACCTTATCTCTAATTTCAATCAATTCTTTCATCACATGGTACAAATTATAAGAGGCTTCTTTGGTTCCAAAAATATCATGAAGCTCCCTATATAACTTATAAAGTTTATTGTAAATCTCACTATCTTCTTGCCTTGGATAATATACTTTATCCTTTACTCTACATATAGCCTTTTGTGCTTCCTCCACATTCCTATACCCGCTTTTCTCATATCCCGCAGCTACCGCTCCAAAAATAGCTGCTCCCAGAGCCGGCGTTTGAGAAGAATAGGATATTTTTATTGTCCTTCCTAATATATCAGCATAAACCTGCATCATAAAAGGATTCTTTTCAGGTATACCACCACATGCTATAACTTCATTGACTTTCACTCCATATTCTTCAAATCTTTCCATTATCACTCTTGCTCCAAAAGCTGTCGCTTCTATTAACGCTCTGTAGATCTCTTCTGGTCTTGTATGAAGGGTTTGTCCTATAAGAAGGCCAGTTAACTTTGCATCTACAAGTACTGTTCTATTTCCATTATTCCAATCCAAAGCAAGAAGTCCGCTTTCTCCTGTCTTTAGCTTCTCTGCCTTCTCTGTTAAGAGTTGATGCAAATCCTTGTTTTTTCCCTCTTCTCCAAAATATTCCCTCGGAGTTAAATACTTCACAAACCAGTTAAATATATCTCCTACAGCAGACTGCCCTGCCTCGAGCCCATAATATCCTGGAAGAATTGAACCATCTACTATTCCACAAAGCCCAGGTATGTCAGGAAGTTTCTCAGTATTTGGTACCACCATCATATCGCAAGTAGAAGTGCCTATAACCTTCACAAGCACACCAGGCTTAATTCCTGCTCCAACTCCACCCATGTGAGCATCAAAAGCTCCTACAGCTACTACTACATCTTTATTTAAGCCAAATTTATCCGCATAATACTCTGATATATATCCAAAAGGAACATCAGAAGTATAAGCCTTATCGTATAGCCTATCCCTCAAATCTGCTAACTTAGGATCTAACTGAGAAAGAAATTCCTTACTGGGCAATCCTCCCCATTCCAAATTGAACATAGCTTTATGCCCTGCTGCACATATACTTCTTTTTATCTCATGAGGTTTAGTCTTTCCTGTCAAAACTGCTGGTATATAATCACATATCTCAACCCAAGTATATGCAGAATCAAACACCTTAGGATCTACTCTTAAACAATGTAATATCTTGGAGAAGAACCATTCTGAGGAATATACACCCCCGTATTTCCTTAAATAAGGATATCCCTTCTCGTTAGCCAGTCTCGTTATCTCCTCGGCTTCCTCATAACTTGAGTGATCCTTCCAAAGCCACGCTAAAGCATTAATGTTATCTTTAAATTCTTCATGAAAGGCAAGAGGAACCCCATCCTTATCTATTGGTAAAGGAGTACTTCCTGTAGTATCTATTCCTATCCCTATAACATCCTTTCTACTAAACTCCTTACTATTTTTCTCTGCCTCCCTTAATGCTCCTTCTATAGTTACCTCAAGACCTTTTATATAATCTGCCGGATGTTGTCTTGCCACATTAGGATTTTTAGGGTCAAGAATTACGCCATCTTCTCCATGTTCATAATTATAAACATACGTGCCTAATTCTTCTCCATTACTTATATCTACTACAAGGGCCCTCACAGAATTGGTCCCATAATCTAAACCAATAGCATATTTACCCATATATGCACCTCCCCAAAATATTCTTCAATTTTTAGTAATAATTTTACTAAAAATAAGTCAAAAATAAAATATTAGTAGTTCAAGTAATCTCTAAGCTCTTTATTAAAAGGCTGAGATAGGATCTCATCTAAAACAGAAAGCACTTGCTCATAAGACCTAGTTCTTGGATCTCTAATTAATATCTCTTCCAGAACCTTTACATCTTTGGAAATAAATCCCTCCAATGCCCATTCCATTCTTAAAATTCTTGGTATTAAATAGAAGATTTTTATTCTATGAGTAAGATCAGGCTCTATTTTTTCATGCTTTATTCCCGATTCATCTACCCATACAGGAATCTCCACCACTACATCATCAGGAATTCCAGAGATAGTACCCCGATTAGGAACATTTAGTATTAATCTTGAATTACCTCCGCCAGTAATGCTATTTATAAAATGTACATGTTGCTCACCGCTTAACTTATCTCTATTAAATAGCTCAGGCCATATATCCATGAGCTTTATACTTTTATCTTTTTCCACTTCTTTAGCGAGTTCAATTATCTTTCTTCTACCCTTCCTCAATTCTTCGTGAAATTTAGGTCTTTCTATCTCATTATCAATACCCCCAAATTTTCCATACCACTTTTTCTTAGTCTCAAGATTATAATTATATTTCCAAGTACCATTTCTACAGGTATCTCCTATAGGAAGCATCCCATAAAATTTATACATATCTATTACCGCAGGACTCATTTGAAGATCCCATGGGTTTTTAGGTTCCCAATTTTGAGCCTCTTTTTCAATCCATTCGTCAAGAAGAGGATAAGCATTTTTGCCCCTATATAAAAATCTGTTCAAGAAGATCCCATGATTAACACCAGCAACTTGCCAATCCACCTCTTTCGGATCTAATCTTAAAGAATTGAACACTTCATATACTCCATGAAAGCCATGACATATACCTACCACCTTTATATCAGTTAACCTGTTCAAAAGCTGACTAATCTCAAACACAGGATTTGCAGTTTGAAGTAACCATGAAGATGGAGCATATTTTTTCATGGCTTTTGCTATATCAAGAGCAAGCTTTAAATCGTAATAGGAAATAAGCCCATAAGTATAAGTAGACACCATATTTAATTCTTGACTATCAATTCCCCTATAATAGCCATGTTTTTCTCCAATTTGGGTAATTAAATCATATTTTATAAATCCATCTTCGTGTCCTTGAGGAAAAGGAAGGGCAGTATTTATAATAAAATCTGCTCCTTCAATCCCCTCTTCAAGACTTTTTGTCTTTTCAAATCTTAAGTCAGCTTCAAGCTCTTCTATATACTTTTTAGCAAGAATATAAGAGGCATTTAACCTTTCTTCATGTACATCTACCATGGATATTAAAGTCCCATTTAATCTTGGCGTTTTAGCAATATCCCCAATAATCTGTAAAGAAAACCTAATACTTCCTGCTCCTACAATAGCTATTTTCATAAGATTAACCCCCTTTCAAAATTTATTTGAACAACACAAGAAAAATTATACCTAAAAGTATAGTAAGGGATACATAAAAAGAGGCAAATTTTGAATTTAAACCCTTTTCGTTGGAATAAATTACCACTACAAGGGGTGCTGGAAGCAGTACCCCTATGGAGATAATTTTAACCATTAAAGAATGCCATATAGATCTTAATACCAAAGAAAAAATTATTCCTGGGATAAATCTTATTAAAGTTCCATATATTAAGGCTCTTATTTCAGCTTTATTTAACCTAAAATCTAAAAAATAACCAAGGGTAAAAAGAGCAAGAGTAGAGTTGGGAATAGAAAGTTGAGATATAAGAGAGATAAAAATTTCTGGAAAATTAACTTTTAAAAGACTTAATAGAATAGAAATTATATAAACCTGCAAAGGGAAAAAAGAAAAAACTCTCTCTAAAAGATGAGAAGTTTTATTAAAGGACCATCCATCCTCAGACACTAAGGAAAGAGCATAAGAAAGCCCAAAAACAATAAAAGAATTTCCTATATCAAACATCGCCATATAGAGAAGTCCCTCATCACCATAAAGACTTTTAATGAAAGGATAAGAGAAAAGACCTACGTTATAACCACATATTCCTATCAGTAAAGTCCATTTTAATCTATCTTCTAACTCCAAATTGTTTAAAAGTAAAAAACCAATGAGAAATATTAGTAGTCCAAAAAAGAATGAAATTAAAGGAACTATAAAAAGATCAAGCTTCAAAGCTGAAGAAATAAAAACTTTTAAAACAGTTGCAGGAAGGGTTATATATATTACAAGTCTGCTAAGGACCGTTCCTGTATCTTCAGGAAATAATTTTATTTTTTTTGCAATATACCCTATAATTATCACAAGCACATTTATTAAGATACTTTCTGCCATATGAAAAAAATTATATCATTTTTATAGGGGGACAAAAAATGTTAGTTTGGGACAAAGATTACTCAAAATTAATCTCCTATATCAAAATTCAAAAAGAAAAACCCTTTCTTCTTGCTGATGAAAACACCTACGAAGTATGTGGAAAAGAAATTGAAAACAAACTAAAAGAACTAAACATTAACTATGATCTGTTAATATTGCCCAGGGATACTCATGCAAATGAGAAACACATCTGTAAAGTAATGCTTTATGTAGATCACCATCACATGATGGTATCCATAGGTTCAGGAAGTCTAACAGATATTGCAAGATTTATCGCTTATAAAATGAAGCTTAAATTTATATCTGTGCCCACAGCTCCATCTATGGATGGCTATGCTTCTTCAGTTGCAGCTCTTACAATCGAGGATATAAAAACTACGGTAATAGCAAAAACTCCTAAAAAGATCTTTGCCAATCTTGAGATTATAAAAAATGCTCCCGATATACTTAAAAGGGCTGGTTTTGGAGACCTAATAGGAAAGTATACTGCTCTTTCCGATTGGAAGTTAGCAAATATTCTCATAGATGAGCCTTTAAATGAGAAAGTTTATAATGAGATGTATAAAGCTTGTGAGAATACTGTAAAAAGCATAAATAAACCCGATTTTGAAAAACTCCTTCTTGAAGCCCTTGTAAAATCAGGAGAATTGATGGCAATTGTAGGTAATTCCAGACCTGCATCGGGCGCAGAACATCATATTGCTCATTATCTAGAATTCTTAGGTTATGAGATATTTCACGGAATAAAAGTTGGCATTTCCACCTTCTATGTAATAGATCTATATGAAAAACTTCTTGAGCTTAATCTTGATAATATTGATGAATATTTAGCTTACAGAATAGATATAGACCAGTGGAAAGGGGAGATAAAAACCCACTTTCCTAAAAATAGTGAGAGAATAATAAAAGAAAACATAGAAAGGATTAAAAAATTTAACGATCTATCTTTTAGAAAAGATCTGATAGAGAGAATAAAACTGAACAAGCACAAAATATATGCCATTGCAGAAAATCTCCTTGATAAGAAAGAAGAGATAACAAAAGCATGTAATAAAATTGGATTTTCTACAAATCCAGAGTACTGGGGTATTAAAAAGGAAGATATCAAAAAAGCAATTCAGTACGCTTTATACATAAGAGATAGATTTACTATTCTTACTTTATATCAATTTTTAGGAATTTTAAAAAATTTTTAACTGATGTATAATATTGTTAAGAAAGTTAACTTTTCTAAAAGGGGTATAACTTGAGAAAGAGGATTGGAGTCATAGTAAACTACTTATATGAGGAATACCAATTAAAGGTAATCTCTGGAATAATTAATACTTCCAGAAAGTATAATATTGATCTTTTCATCTTTGTGGGAGGAAATCTAAATTATGATATAGAAAACCTACAGAGAAATAAAATATATCAGTTGATAAACTATAAAGATATTGATGGATTAATAATTCTTGGTTTAGTCCTTGGATACAACATACCAAAAGAAAAGATTATTGGATTCTATAAAAATTTTAGTGATATACCTACAGTAAGCATTGGGCTTACCGTAGAAAACTTTCCTTCTATTACCATTGATAACTCAAAGGGCTTTATTAACCTACTTGATCACCTTGTAAAAGACCATAAATACAAAAATTTTACCTTCGTAACAGGACCTCTAAACAATGATGAGGCAAAAGAGAGATATGAGATCTTTTTGAAAATAATGAGAGAGAACAATATAGAGATAAAAGATGACTATATTTACGAAGGGGATTTCTCAAAGTTTTCTGGGATTAATGCAGTAAGAACTTTTTTGGACGAGAGAAAGTTAAAGCCAGATGTAATTGTCTTTTCCAACGACACGATGGCTATAGGTGGAATAGAAGAACTTAAAAGAAGAAAGATAAAAATTCCAGAAGATATTGCAATAACCGGCTTTGATAATATTGAGGAATCCTATTTTATAACCCCTTCTCTTACTACCGTAAACCAGCCCCTTTACGAGCTTGGAGAAAAAGCATTAGAGATCTGCTTATCTATAATCTTAGGAGAAAAAGTAAAAGAGAATATTGTCCTCCCCACAAGATTAATAATAAGAGAATCTTGTGGACATAAAGAAGAAATTTTTAATAAAGCAATTCCACCATCGGAAAAGAAAATAGTAAATATTACTGAGGCTAAAATTCTAAAAAATAAATTTTTAGAATTTCTAACAGAAGATTCTCAAATTAAAAAGGAAAACTATGAGTTGTTCTCTAAAATTTATGATCTATTTTTTACCTCCCTATTTGAGAAACGACAAATCTTTTTAGAAAAAATTCATGAGTACTTGGAAAAAAATCTCTCCACCACAGAAGAGTTAAAAGAAATAGTGTTTTTAATTGACTCCTTTACTAAAACATATTTAGAAAAAGATTTAAAGAAAGATGCAGAAACTCTAATCCTGAAAGCAGAAAGAATAATAAGTACTTATTCAGAAAAGTTATTAAGATATGACCAATACAAAACTAACGAAGAAATAGAACTTTTAGGATATATTGGTTCTGATCTACTTTCAAGTTTTAGAATGGAGGATATTATAGAAAGGATATCTGCAAGACTTCCAGAGTTAAATATCAACAGTTTTTACCTTGTATTCACCGATGAAAACCTAAAAGAGAAAAAGCTTATATTTGCCCACTTAAGAGATGAAAATGTTCGAGAAGAAATAAAACTTAGCTTTGATGAAATAATACCTAAAAAACTTTATCCTAAGGAAAGAAAAGAACTTATAGTAAAACCTCTTTATTTTCAAGAAAACTTTTTTGGATATATGGTATTGGAGTATGGTCCCAAGAGAGGTGTAATATATGAAATTTTAAGATCTCAGATTAGTGCAGCCATTCAAGGAGCAAAAATCTGCGAAGAACTAAACCGATTAGCCATTACTGACCCACTAACCCAACTTTTTAATAGGAGATATATTGAAGAGGAACTTAGAAAAGAGATAGAAAGATCCAAAAGATATTCAAGACCATTGTCGGTTATGGTGCTCGATCTTGATAATTTCAAAATTATAAATGACATCTTGGGTCATCAATACGGAGATGAAGTACTAAAGAAGATTGGAGAAAATTTGAAGAAATCTTGTAGAAAAGTAGACACCGTAGGAAGATTTGGAGGAGACGAATTTGTAATAATCCTGCCAGAAACGAATCTTGAAAAGAGTATAAAAGTTGCAAATAAAATAATAAAAAACCTTGAAAAAATGGAGATAAAATTTCCCAAAGGTGAAAAAATATACATAAGTATAAGTATTGGTATAGCATCATATCCGGAAACCAGTAAAGATCCAGAAAAAATTTTAAGTCTTGCTGATTCAGCAATGTATAATGCAAAAAGATTAGGAGGAAAGCAATATTCTATTGCAAGTTTTTAAAGATTAAAATTAAATATCAAAGCGGGGGAGGATGAATTTAATGCGGAAAAATATTGGAATATTCGTAGACAATTTAAATGTATATCAATGGAATATTTTAAAGGGAATTTTCTCATATGCAGAGAGAAAGGATATAAATCTCTATTGTATTGTAGGAAAAACCTTAAACTCTCCCTTTGATTATGAAAAATGTGCCAATAAAATCTATTATTTGATCTCTAAAAAAGATATTGATGGACTGATAATGTTCACCTCTGCTTTAAGTTCTCACATCCCTAATGAAGAAACCATAAAATTCTGCAAACTATTCTCTGAAAATATACCTACTGTAAGTATTGGACTTCCCTTAGAAAAGGTTCCAAGCTTTATTGTTGACAATATTAATGGTTTCAAAGAACTTTTGATCCATCTCATTGAAGACCATGGTTATACAAAGTTTGCTTTTATAACTGGGCCCATGGATAATATTGAAGCCAGAATAAGATATGAAACTTTTATAGAGACTTTGTCTCAATATGATATAAAGGTACCAGAAGATCACATATATTATGGAGATTTTCTACATGAATCAGGGAAAAACGCTATAAAAACCTTTTTTGATGAGAGAAAGATAAAACCCGAAGTTATTATTTCATCCAATGATGACATGGCTCTTTCAGCTATTGAAGAACTCAAAAAAAGAAACTTTCTTATACCAGAAGATATTAAAATTACTGGATTTGACGATGTAGAAGAAGCAAGCTTTATAACTCCACCTCTCACTACGGTAAGACAACCCCTTTTTGAGATGGGCGAAAAAGCTATAGAGACCTTAGTAAATATTATAGAGGGAAGAGAAATAGAAAATATGGAACCTCTTCCCACTAAATTAATTATAAGGGAATCTTGCGGATGTAAATATTCAGCGCTGGACAGAGCAAAGGTGGAGCCTAAAAAAGTAAACATAAGCCTCTCCTGGGAGAAATTAGAGGACTTAAAAGAGGAATTTGTAAAAGTGGCAAGTAAAGTCCAGTATGAATTAGAAAAAAATGAGTTAATAGAACTTTACAAAAGCTTTCTTGCCAGTTTAAGAGAGAAAAATCCAGACTATTTTATCAATTATCTCCAGAAACTCCTTAAGACAAGGGAATTAATCACCCCTCAAATAGGATATTTCCAAGATTACATTTCCACATTAAGAAGATTTGTCATATATTATGTGGATAAAGATGATTTGGCCTTTGCAGAAAATCTTTGGCATCAAGCAAGGGTCATAATAAGCGATTATGCAGAAAGGTCTCAGGGATATAAAAAAGCTCAATTAGAAGAAGATTTTCAAAATCTGACAGGTTTTGGAATAAATCTAATTTCTTCCTTTAATAAAGATGCTATTGTAAATTATCTAAAAGATAATTTACCTGATCTTGGTATAAAGAGCTTCTATATTGTAGAGCAGGAAAATTCTCAGAATAAAAAGAATTTACTTTTTGGCTATTCAGAAAATGCAGAACATAAAGATATAAAATTTTCAGACGAATTTATACCTAAAAGAATTCTCCCTAAAAGGAGATTTACATATATTATAGAACCCCTATATTTCCAAGATACATTTTTTGGATATGCTCTTTTTGAACTTGGTATCCCACATAGATTTTTTTATGAGATTCTAAGAACCCAAATAAGTGCAGGAATCCAGGGAGCAAAATTATTTGAAGAAAGAAGAGCATATGAAGATCAGCTAATAGAACATATCCGAGAGTTATCAATTCTAAATGAGATTGGAAATACCATAACCTCCTCCATCGAACTAGATCTAATATGGGATCTTGTCTCAAGCAAAATAGCAAATCTATTTGATTATGATGCTTTTTACTTAGCTCTTCTAAATGGAAATGAAAATATCTTAGATATAAAAGTGAAAAAACTTAAAAAGACTCATGAAAAGTTAACTAATGCAGACAAAAACATAATAATAGAGTCAATAAAAAATAATAACCCTATGCTTATAAAGAAAGAAAACAAAAACATTTTATGTGTACCATTAATTACAGGAAGAGGAGTAAAAGGTGCCATAGTCCTTAAACATGAAAATGATGTATACACCGAGAAGACAGTAAACTTTTTAAAAGCTATTGCCAATTATATTTCTATAGCTATTGAAAATGCCCTTCTATTTGAAGAGATAAAGAAATTAGCAACCATAGATCCTCTTACAGGAGTTCTAAATAGGAGAGCTTTAGAGGAAGGGTTTAACAAAGATGTAGAAAGGGCAAAAAGATACAATAGACCCCTTTCTGCAATAGTAATAGATGTGGATAATTTTAAGTTATTTAATGATACCTATGGACACACTTTTGGAGACCAAGTACTAAGAGAGTTAGCGAAAATTTTAAAAAATTCATGTAGAAAAACGGACTTAGTAGGAAGATATGGAGGAGATGAATTCGCAATAATCTTACCAGAGACCAATTTAGAGGGGGCTATTAAACTTGCAGAAAGATTATTAAAGAGTATTAGAAACTTAACCATTACAACTCCTACGAACGACAAAATCCCTATAAAAATAAGTATGGGAATAGCATCTTATCCTGATGATACTAATGAACCAGAGAAACTATTGACCCTTGCAGATACAGCCATGTACAAAGCTAAAACTTCAGGAGGAGATTCTTTTAGTACCATATCTTGCTCCTACAAAACTCCCATGTCCAAAGAAGCCCCTAAATTTGATGTATTTCTTGGTTTAATTAATGCCATTGATAACAAGGACAATTACACTTATACTCATTGTAACGAAGTAGCCAAATATGCAAGAAAAATTGGAGAAAAATTAGGACTTTCTAAAGAAGATCTTGAGATATTAGAGCTTGCAGGAAAACTTCATGATATTGGAAAAATTGGAATACCCTTCGAAATACTTAAAAAACCAGGACCTCTAACCGATGAGGAATGGAAGATTATTAAGGAACATCCAAGATTAGGCTACCTTATATTAAACCAACTTCCCAAAATGGAAAAACTCCTTCAGGCAGTACTTTATCACCATGAGAGATATGATGGAAAAGGATATCCCCAAAGCCTTCAGGGAAAGGAAATTCCTCTTCTTGCAAGGATTCTCGCAGTAGCTGATGCCTACTCTGCAATGAAATCCAATAGACCTTACAGAAAAGGCCTTTCTAAGAAAGAGATCATTAATGAAATAAAGAAAAATATGGGCAAACAATTTGATCCAGAGATTGCCCAATTATTTTTAGAATTATTAGAAAAAGGAGAAATTGAGTGATATAATTTTTTTTAAAACATATATCAAAAAAGGAGGCTTTCATAAAAATGAGAAATTTTGTATTCCATAATCCTACAAAGATCATCTTTGGAAATGACTCAACTAATAAAGTGGGAAAGGAAACAAAAAATTATGGAAAGAAAGTACTTCTCATTACAGGACAAGGAAGCATCAAAAAAATAGGATTATATGATAAAGTAGTAGATTTACTCAAAAAAGAAGAACTTGAAATATATGAACTTTCTGGAGTTAAACCAAATCCAAGAGTAGACCTTGTAAGAGAAGGAATAAAAATAGTTAGAGAAAATAAAATTGACATACTCCTTGCGGTGGGTGGCGGAAGCGTGATTGATACCGCAAAGGCAATTGCAGCAGGGCTAACCTATGAGGGAGACGTATGGGACTTATTTACCAAAAGAATTCCCATAAAACCTACTATACCTATTGGAGTTGTCCTAACCTTAGCTGCGACAGGTTCAGAAATGAACGGTAATGCAGTCATATCCAACATGGATACCCAAGAAAAGTTAGCAATTTCAAGTCCTTATCTCTATCCTAAATTTTCTATTCTTGATCCCCAAAATACTGTGTCTGTTCCCCTAAACCATACTCTTTATGGAATTGTAGATATATTGTCCCATGTATTTGAACAATATTTTGATAGAACTGAAGATGCCATACTTCAAGACAGATTTGCAGAAGCTATAATGAGAACAGTAATAGAAACCGCACCAAAACTTGCCCAAAATCCCGAGGATCTTGAAAGTAGAGCCATAATTCTTTGGTGCGGAACTAATGCCCTCAACGGAATAATAGGCGTAGGAAAAGAACAAGACTGGGCTTCTCATGCAATTGAACATGCCATCTCCGCCCTTTATGATATACCCCATGGTCTTGGACTTGCCATTGTTTTTCCTCATTGGATGAAATATGTTATAGATGTAATTCCTCACAAATTCGCTAATTTTGCGAGAAATGTATGGGGTATTCAAGGAGAAGATGATTTTGAAGTAGGACTAAAGGGCATTGATAAACTTATAGACTTTTATGAGAGCTTAGGAATTCCTACTAATCTATCAAGAATAGGAATCAATAATGAACGTTTAGAGGAAATGGCAGAAAAAGCTACTAAATTTGGACCCATAGGAAATGTAAAGAAACTAAATAAAGAAGATGTGTATAAAATTTTAGAGATGTGCTTATAAAAAATCCCTTGACATAATAATCTCATCGTTGTTAAGATTATGCAAATTTCTCATTTTGGAAAAAAGGAGGCTCGCTTATGCATAGGAGTGATGCTGTTAAAAAAGGGATAGAAAAAGCACCTCATAGATCTTTGTTTTATGCCATGGGATATACAAAGGATGAATTAGAAAAACCTCTTATAGGTGTAGTAAATTCTGGAAATGAAATGATTCCTGGACATATCCATTTAGATATAATCACAGAAGCAGTAAAATATGGTATTTTGGAAGCAGGAGGTACTCCTTTAGAATTTAGGGTTATAGGAATATGTGATGGAATTGCCATGGGACATAAAGGGATGAAGTATTCCCTTGCCAGCAGAGAATTAATTGCAGACTCTATTGAAGCTATGGTAGAGGCGTATCAACTTGATGGAATAATACTTATAACCAATTGTGATAAAATCGTCCCTGGAATGTTGATGGCAGCAGCAAGGCTTAATCTACCCTCCCTTATATTGAGTGGCGGTCCTATGCTTGCAGGAAGATGGAGAGGAAAAGATGTAGATCTTATAAGTGTCTTTGAAGGAATAGGACAAGTAAAAGCAGGAAATTTGAGAGAAGAAGACCTCTATGAATTGGAACAGTATGCTTGCCCTGGATGTGGTTCATGTTCAGGAATGTTTACTGCGAACACCATGAACTGCCTTTCAGAAGCTCTTGGTATAGCTCTACCCTACAATGGGACACTACCTGCTGCTTATGATGGTATGAGAAAAAGACTTTCAAAAGAAGCTGGAAAAAGAATAGTCCAATTAGTAAAAGATAATATAAGGGCTCGCGATATTTTAACAAGATCTGCATTTGAAAATGCCATTGCAGTTGATATGGCTCTTGGGGGATCTACAAATACAGTACTTCACCTTCTTGCAATTGCAAAAGAAGCAAAAGTGGACCTACCTCTTGACACTTTCCAAAAAATTAACGAGAGAACCCCAAATATATGTAAGTTAAGCCCAGCTTCTTCTCAACATATTCAAGACCTTCATGAGGCGGGAGGAATACCCGCAGTATTAAAAGAACTTCTCAAAGGGAACCTAATAGATCCAAATGCCTTAACAGTATCAGGAAAAACCATAGGAGAAATAGCAGAAAGTGCAGTAATAAGAGACAGAAACATCATAAGGCCATTGGAAGAACCTTATGCAAAAGACGGCGGTCTTGCTATATTGTATGGAAATCTTGCACCAGAAGGTGCTGTAGTTAAAAAATCCGCAGTCTCACCTAAGATGTTAAAGCATGAAGGACCCGCAAGGGTATTTAACAGCGAGGAGGAAGCTATAAAAGAAATATATGCTGGTAATATTAAAAAAGGAGATATAGTAGTGATAAGATACGAGGGACCTAAGGGTGGGCCTGGAATGAGAGAAATGCTCGGACCCACATCAGCCCTTGCTGGAATGGGACTTGATGAAGATGTAGCCCTAATAACCGATGGCAGATTCTCAGGAGGAAGTAGAGGAGCTGCTATTGGACATATTTCTCCTGAGGCTGCCGAAGGAGGTCCCATAGCCCTTCTCAAAGATGGCGATATTGTTGAGATAGATATCCCCAATAGGACTTTAAATGTGAAATTAAGTAACGAGGAGCTTGAAAAGAGAAAGAAAGAATGGAAGCCCATTAAAAGAGATATTGAGTTTAGTTATTTAAGAAGATACGCAGCTTTGGTTACATCTGCAAGCAAGGGTGCAGTTTTAAAAGACATATATGAATAAAAAGGAGGGTAAGAAATGATTATCACAGTAGTAGATCACTATCCTAAAATACCTAATCCACCTAAGGAGCCAAAACTAAGAAAAGCTATTCATGCTTATGACCAAGGCAAAATTACAAAAGAAGAATTAGAAAAAATATTTGATGAGGTAACCCAAGAAGTTATACAAGAACAGATTTCGGCAGGAGTAGAGTTAATAACCGATGGACAAATAAGATGGGAGGATGGACAAAGCTATATTGCTAAAAAACTTGACGGAGCTCAAATCGGAGGACTTATAAGGTATTTTGATAACAATACTTATTATAGACAGCCAGTAATTGTGGGTGAAATAAAATGGAAAGAACCAATTGTTATAGAAGACTGGAAAAAAGCTCAAAAATGGGCAGGAAACATTCCAGTAAAAGCAGTACTTACAGGACCATACACTATGGCAAGACTTAGCAGAGATGAGCACTACAAAAACTTTGAAAAACTTGTAAAAGCCTATACCAATGCCCTTATAGAAGAAACTAAACTTCTTGAAGAAAACAAGGTAAAATACCTTCAATTTAATGAACCATCTATTCAATACTATCCTGAAGATATAGACCTTTTCATAGATGTATATAAAGAAATGAGAAAATATTTTTCAGGAAATTTAGCTATATACACTTATTTTCATACAGTAATTCCCCTCAAAAACAGAATTAAAGATCTTCCAATAGACACTTTTGGCATTGATTTTGTATCCAGGAAAGAAAACTTTGAGATACTAAAAGAATTTCCTAAAAATCTTGCCTTAGGTTATGGAATAGTGGATGCAAGAAATACAAAATTAGAAACTCCAGAACAAATCGCAGATCTTATAAAACAAGCTTTACAATGGATATCAGAAGACAAACTTTTTGTAAATCCAAGCTGTGGTCTTGAATACCTACCCAGAGAGAGAGCATATGATAAACTGGTAAATCTTGCAAAAGGAGTAAATTTAGTAAGAGGTGAGAAAAGATGAAAGAGATAAAACTACCCATATTACCTACCACCAGTGTGGGAAGTTTTCCTAAGCCAGATTATTTGGTGAAGGCAAGAAACCAATACTCAAGAGGTTTAATCCCTTATTCTACTCTCCACGAATTAGAACTAAAAGCCACAGAAGAGGTTATAAAACTTCAAGAGGAGATAGGAATAGACATATTGGTACATGGAGAAATGGAAAGAGGCGACATGGCAACCTACTTTGCCGAAAATTTAGAAGGATTTACCATAAGTGGCCTTGTAAGGTCCTATGGAAATAGATATTACAAAAAACCTATTGTGATAGGAAAAATAAGAAGACCAAAACCTATAACTGTAGAAATGTTTAAATATGCCCAGAGTCTAACTAAAAAGCCTGTAAAGGGGATGTTAACAGGACCTTACACCATAGCAGACTGGTCCTTTAACGAATATTATGACAATAAAAGGGATTTAGTCCTTGACCTTGCAGAAGTGATAAATCAGGAAGCTTTAGACTTAGAAAAGGCGGGAGCCTTATTTGTACAGATAGATGAACCTGCTGTTCCAACCCATCCTGAGGAGATCGAGATTGCAAAGGAAGCCTTTAAAATTACTACAAGAGGTTTAAGAAGTTTCCTTATAACCCATATTTGTTACGGTGATTTTAGACCTATATGGAAAGAAGTAGTAAATTTTCCTGTACATCAATTTGATCTTGAATTCACTAATAATGCTGACAAACTTTATCCTCTTATAGAAAAAGAGGGTTTTCCAGAAGAAAAATATGTTGCCGTTGGGGTTATTGATGTACACTCCCACAGAATAGAAACAGTAGATGAGATAAAAGCAAGAATAAAAGAAGCCTTAAAACATTTTAGCCCAGAACAGGTATTTATTGATCCCGATTGTGGCTTAAAGACAAGAACCTGGGAAGAAGCAAAAGCAAAGTTGGAAAATATGGTTAAAGCGGTAATGGAGGTAAGAGAAGAATTAATAAAACAAGGATATCCTTCTGAAATCACTATAAGATTAGAGCTATGAGCGAAAAATATCTATTAGAACAATGGAATTTTTGGTTAGATGAACTTTATAGTTACTCTATTCTCAGAAAGTTTATTCTTGATGAGTGGGGATTTACAGATAGAAGGGAAGATATTGAAACTTTATCAAATTTAGAGGTTATAAAACTTGGGGAGAGATGGAAGAAGATTTCTCTCCCCGTATACTTTATAAAAAGAGTTAAGTTAAGTAGAGAGGTGTCGGCTCTCCCTCTTTATATACATCTTGATGTAGGGGGAGAGGCATTTTTATTTTTAAACAATATCCCCTACGCTGGTATAAATCCCTATCACCAAGATCATAAAATTCCCTACAAAGAAGAATATCTCTTTTTAATAGAGGCAGTTCCCAAAGGGCTTTTTGGGCAAAATCAAAAAAACCCTATTTTCAAAGAAGCCTATATCTATCAGAAAGATGAAGAATTATATCGTGCATGGCTTACTTTTTATCTCATAAGAGAGTTTGGACTTGCCTTAGAAGACACAAATAAAGAACTCCAAAAGAAAATCCAAAATATTTTAGAGGAGACCCTTGGAAAAATTGATTTAATAAGCTCTTATTCTGAGTTTATGCTAAGAATTCAAAACACCAAATTTACTATGGACCTTATAAATGGACTTTGGAGCCAACCTGAATTTGAAAATATTGAAAAACCTATACCTGAGGAGCTAAAAAAATCTATTACTCATTATTCTCAATTGGCATTAAAAAGGCTCTCTGAATTAAAAAATGAATATCCTAACATGGGAGAACTCTATGCCATAGGGCATGCTCATATAGATTATGCTTGGCTATGGCCTCGAGAAGAGACCATAAGAAAGGCACAAAGGACCTTTTCTACTGTTCTCACTCTTATGAAGAACTATTCAGACTTTGTCTTTCTTCAAAGTAGTGCCCAAATTTATCAAGATATAAAAGAAAAAAATAAATATCTTTTTGAGAAGATAAAAGAAAAAGCAAAAGAAGAAAGATGGATAATTGAGGGAGGAACATGGGTAGAAAATGATTGTCAACTTCCTTCTGGAGAATCCTTTGTAAGGCAATTTCTCTATGCCCAAAAATTTTTTGAGAAAGAATTTGGGATAAAATGTAAATTAGCATGGCTTCCTGATACTTTTGGCTTTAACCCTAACCTTCCTCAAATCCTAAAAAAGTCAGGTATTAAATACTTTGCAACCACTAAACTAACTTGGAATGAAACCAATACATTCCCCTATGATCTTTTCTTATGGAAAGGAATAGATGGAACAAAGATTGTTGCTCACATCTTTGGAAAACACTGCGGCTATAACGGAACCACAGATATTAAAGAGATTATAAAAACCTTTATGGAATTTCAACAAAAAGACTTATCAAACTCTCTTATCTACTCCTATGGATATGGAGATGGCGGTGGTGGACCTACTTTTGAAATGATTGAAAGGCTCAATCTTTTAAAAGATTTTCCCTTAATTCCTAAAATAAGAAAGGAAAATCCTATTAAGTTTTTAGAAAAAATAAATGAAGAAAAACTTCCTATATATTATGGAGATCTTTATTTAGAGCTTCATAGAGGAACCTTTACTACACAAGGAAGGATAAAAAGACTCCACAGAATAGCAGAAAACCACCTAATAACTATTGAGAGTTTAGCTACCCTATTTAATGCTCTTGAAAATACTTTATATCCTAAGGAAGAAATAGACAAGCAATGGAAAAAACTTTTAAGGAATGAATTTCATGATATTCTTCCAGGATCCTCCATAAGAGAAGTCTATGAAGATACAGAAAAAGAACTTAAAGAAATCCTTGATTTTAATATCAATTTAACCTCAAAAGATAAGGGAGATTTCCTTCTCATATATAATCCAACTTCCTTTCCTCAAGAATTAAATTTTGAATTAGATTCTAATCAAGATTTGACCCTAGTATACAAAAATAAAGCTTTGCCCTCTCAAAAAACTTATGACAAAAAAATGTTAGTTTACTCGAGAGACGTATTAATTGAGCCTTTCAGTTTTATAACCCTTCAAGTTTCAAAAGAGGAAACCTACGAAAAAATAAGTACTGATCTCATTATCGGAGAAGATCATTTAGAAAATTCTTTTCTCAAAGTAAAAATAAATGGAGATGGAACCATAAACGTTTTATATAAAGACTTAAACAGAGAAGTTTTTAAAGAAAGAGGAAATCAAATATTTGCATTTCCAGACAGACCCAGATATTGGGAAGCATGGGATATACCTTTAGAATATGAAAAATTTGGAAAAGAGATAAAAGACGTAGAAAAAATTGAGATAGTGGAAAAGGGACCTTTAAGAGCCCAAATAAAAGTTGTAAAAAAATATAAAAGTTCAACAATAACTCAATACTACACTCTCTATGCCTATTCAAAAAGATTAGACATTATCAATGAAATTGAATGGCACGAAAGAAGAACTATGCTTAGAGTTTATTTCCCTATAAATATATTTACTCCAATTACTCAATACGAAGTTCCTTATGGAATTTATTGGAAACCTGTACACAAAAATACCTCCTGGGAAAAAGCTCAATTTGAAATCCCAGTACAAAGATTTATTGATCTATCCCAAAGAGATTTTGGGGTAAGTATAATCAACAATGGAAAATATGGTCATAGTATTGACGAAAATATTATAGGAATTACCCTCTTAAGATCTCCTATAACACCTGATTATATGGCAGACATAGGTATCCATAACTTTACATACTCTGTTTTTCCTCATTTAGGAGGCTTAGATGAATCAACCTTAAAAGAGGCAGAAGCACTTAACAGACCTTTGTATATTATGGAAATATCTGAAAATAAAGGAGAAAAAAGATTTTTAAGTTGGGATAAAAGAAACGTTATTATTGGAGCGCTTAAAAAATCGGAGGATGAAGAAGGAATAATTTTAAGATTTATAGAGTATCTTGGAAAAGAAGAAGAGGTTGATATAAACTTTGATATTCCTATCAAAAAAGTTTATGAAACAAATCTTTTAGAAGAAATAGAACAAGAAATACCCCAGAAAAACTCTTGTTTTAAATTGCATTTCAGACCCTTTGAAATAAAAACTATTAAAATAATTTATTGAATTACGTAAACTTTTGTGGTATAAAAATCAAAAGAATTTTCCCTTTAATCTTTTTCACTTTTTTAGAAGTTATTTTTGTAAGTGTTGTAAAGTTGAAGGTATAATTTTCCAAAATGGCAATACATATAAACTAATACCCAATATAAAATACGAGGACATCCCCCAAAATCTCCTTACTCAAAAGAACATATATTACAAAGATAATTACTTTTATGTTTATACTTTAACGAAAAGCTCACTAAACTCAGTAGAGCTAATATTTAGTTTTGACATAAAGGATTTAAGAAACAAAATTATAGGTTCTGCTGTTTCTTTTTCTTTGCCTCTTCTTACTCTTCAAATATTCTTTACTATGCTTTTCTACTATTCCATGAAATATACCTACGTGAAACCCCTTGAAAAATTAGCCGAACAAAATAAATAGAAAAGACGAAATCGGAGATTTAACCCGAAAAATCATAGATAAGGCTACTTCAACAAAAAGGAAGCAATCCAAGTATACTTCTTCAGTGTATCTCTGACTTAAATATGGCAAAAAAGCCTGTGGACGTAGCAAGAGTAGTGGCTAAACTTTGTAATGGAAGAATTTTATCAAGATTTTCAAATAATTAGTAGAGAAGAAGCAAAAGAGATAATTGATATACTTAGTTTTGGTCATGATAATAGTTTTTATACTTCAAAGGATATAAAACTATTTGCTTATAATATCCCAGAAGATTATCTTCTCATACCTTTAAAGAGAAATGAAAAATTATACGGATTTGTGGGATTATCAATGCCCTCTTCCTATGACTTACAGGACACTATACTTTCGATCCTGTATCATCTTACTATATCTCTTGAAAACTCTTTTCTTTATGAACACACTGAAAAGCTTTCCTGTATTGATCCTCTTACAGGAGTATACAATAAGAGAAAAATTGATGAGATCTTAGAAAATGAGATAAATAGAGCACTAAGATATAACCGTCCTTTGAGTCTACTGTTCATAGATATTGATCATTTTAAAAACATCAATGATATGTATGGACATATAATAGGAGATAATTTTTTAAAGGAACTTGCTCTTTTTCTCCTACGCAACACAAGAAACATAGACAGTATAGGTAGATTTGGTGGAGAGGAATTTGTTTGTATATTACCTGAAACAGACCTTGATTCAGCTTATAAAGTAGGAGAAAAGCTAAGAATTAGATGGAACATAGAAAGGCATATAGTACCTATAAATGTTCAAGAAAAAACAGGAACTTTAAGTATAGGGATAGCAAATTCACCTATTCACTCTCAAAACCCCAGAGAACTTTTAATATTAGCAGACAATGCCCTTTACAAAGCTAAAAGGGAAAGAAATAAAACATCAATCTTTGAAAAATTCTAAGAAAATTTCCTCTATAACTTTTTTAGGGTTTTCAATCTTTCCTTGTAAAAATTCTCCCTCTTTACTCCCTCTCCATCCATTTCTAAAAAGAAAAGATAAAATACTATTCCAAAGATCTTTCTCTACACTTCTTCCAAATACAAATCCCTGCCCCTGTGGATTAAATAAAACCCCTACTACTTTATCCTTTACAAAAAGCCCTTGAGCTACGTATTTTAAATCTCCTATTTCAAGATCCATCATTCTTGCAACAAATTTATATTCTTTAAATTCCTTTGTCTCTTTTAACAAAGCCTCCAACCTATAGGAATTCAATTCTTCTTTAAGCTTTCTGATCTGCTTTTCTAAGTTATCAGCCTTTGACAAGAGCATATCTACTCCTTCCACAATATTAGGATTCCCTAATTTTTCCTTAATAATTTTGTATTCTTTTTCCCTTTTCTCAAGCTGTTTGATAATTCTCCTGCCTGCTACAAATTCCACCCGCCAATATAGATTATTCTTTTTGTAAAAATCTAATATCTTTAATAATTTTAGTTCTCCTAAACTTTTCACATGAAGACCCCCACAAGGATTTACATCAAGACCTGGAATCTCAACAATTCTTGTACTTTCATCCTTCCAATATATGGAAATAGAGATATTTCTTCCGATATACTCATTAACCTTTCCTTCCACCTCTTTAATAAAACCCTCTGGATCTAACCCTTTATATGGAATCTCAATCTTTGTATGATCTTCAAAAACTTGAAAACCTGTAGTCTCAAGAGAATAATCTTTCTCTAAAATAGCAGAGAGAAGATGCTGGGCAGTATGCTGTTCCATATATTCCCTACGAAGATCTATATTTATAAAGAGATCAACAATTTCACCTATTTTAGGAAAATTTTCCCCAAATATTTTACCTTTATGCCATATTACCCCGTCTTTTTCAAAGACTTTACTTACTTCAAGCTTCCAGGCTTCTCCCACTATTTCTCCTCGATCCGAAGGTTGTCCTCCACCCTCGGGATAAAAGATGGTCTCATCCAAGCTTAAGAGAAGAAAATCTCCTTCTTGTTTTATATCCTCAATCCTACTCTTCCAATTAAAAATTTCTGAATCTTCGTAATAAATTTTTCTCGTTCTCATGGACTCAATTATACATCAAATAAAAAGCCCCTGCTACTTTTTTTCACAGGGGCTTCCCTTTTTCAAACCATCAAAATTTTGATAATTTAAAATCTTCTGTTATGGCTTCTGCTAGAAGAAGATCTTCGCTCTTCCTTAGGTCTTGCTTCGCTTACAACAATCTTCCTTCCATTGAATTCATAACCATTGTAAGAATCAATAAGTTTTTGTGCTACCTCTTCTGTGGTCTCCACAAAAGCAAATCCTTTGGATCTTCCAGTATTACGATCAGTAATCAATCTAACACTTTGGATCTCTCCTTCTCCTCCGAAAAGTCCCTTGATGTCCTCCTCGGTGGTCTGCCACGATAGGTTGCCTACATACAGTGTCTTAACCAATTTAACGTACCTCCTAAAAAAATTTATTCTTTAATTATACACTTATTATTTTTTTTGTCAAATTTTATTGTGCCTGAGCAGGAGCAGGCGTAAATACTGATTCTGTAAGCTTTACAGTTATGCTATGATATCTCTCTCCAAAATAATTAGTATCCCCTTTACAAATATAGTCCCTTTCTATCTGACCATTAATTGAACCACTTAAAGTATTTGTATTTAAATCAAGAACAAAATCTAAATCTTTTCCTTCTCCTTTTAAAATATCCAGATTATTCTTGAAATTCAGGCTTCTCATAGAATATTCCTGAATTACTCTAATTTTTATGGGTACCTTTGTATTTTTGCTACTCAAGGGAATCTTTAAAAGCCAATTAGAATCAGCAATACCGTCACCATTTCTGTCAGGTATTACAGTGCTGAAAATCTCTCCCCCTATTTCAGCTTCCACATAAAACCTCTTCGAAGAGATATTAATCTTTTCATTTCTTGCAGTATAAGGAGTTATTCCCCTAATATCCTTTACCACCAACCAGACGGTTTTATCTTTATAGACAGGCTCATTTAGAGAATAATTGAAGAGAGAATATTCATAAGAAAATCCATCCCATTCATATATTTGTGCCTTAAATTTTTTAGACCCTACAAGATAGTTTACTTTTACAAAGAAATATAAATCTCCTGATAAAGCATTTAAACTATTTCTTCCAAAAGCAGAGATGTCAAAAAAGGAATTATATATGGGGTCTTGTAAAACTAATCCCAAACTGCCTCCTAATTCAAGACTGTCTTTCAAAATAGTAAGTTCACCACCCATTCCTGCAGAAGCCACCTTATAATCAATCCCAACTTCTGCAAAAGCTTTTGTGTCTATGGATGGCTTTACACCTATAGAACAATTCAAACTATCCAATTTAGAATTTAATTCCAATATTATGCCGCCTCTTATACCAAAAATTCCTGTTATGCTAAAAGGTCCCACAGGAGCAGTAATAGGAAATCCCCAGTCTACATCATATTTTAAGTTTTCCTTTAAACTATAACTGACATTAAAGTTTTTTGAATATTCCTTATTTCCCAGAATGTACACATTTAATTTAGCATCATTATTACTATTTCTTGCCGAATTTAGATCGGCCTCAATCTTTATTAGCTCAGCTTTACGCCCTAAAACCCTGGCTTCTGCTAAAGCATAGGCGTTTGTTAATACTTGATCTTCTCTTCCTTTCATCTCCAGATTTGCAAATATATTAATATTAAAATTATCATCCCCTAATGGTAATTCCCATTTTCTTGAAAAATTATAGTCCTTAAATTCCTTTAGAGGTTCTTCCTTCTGAACAGGCTCAAAAGTAGCAAAAGGCGTAATACTGTGCATAAGTTTTCTTTGCATTTCTAAATCTTCTCTTTTTATTAAAATCCTTTGAATTACAATTTCCTCTTCTTTATCCCTTAAAGAGTATCCATAATCATTTAATTTCTTCTCAATATCATTTATTTCCTTTAAGAATTCTTCTCCTGTAATTTTGTTTCCATTTTCTAAAGTTATTATCTGGTCCTTAGTTATTTTAAAAAAGCTATAATTAAAAGGCTTAAAAGCAATAGGAGTCTTTTTAATAGTAATTATCTTAATATTAGAAGAGCTAAGTATAAGAGGAGTATTTAATCTCACCTTTATACTCTTAATATTTGGAGATATACTCGGTACATTAAAACCTTCTTGATTGCCTTCTGCAAAGCCTAAAAAGAGGAAAACAAAAAGGATGCCAATTAGAATTATTTTCTTCATAATAACCCCCCAGTTTTAAAGATAATTTAATATTAAAACAATTATTTTAAAAAATCAATAAAATTTTAGGGAGTTCTTTTTCTAATTCTTCTAACAATATGATTGGTTAATTCTTCAACAGGTTTTGATCTTTCCTCGGAGATTTTGGGAATAAAGATTCTTGAAAAAGTAAATCTCAACATACCTGAGAGAATAAATATTAAATGATACTCCACAAGATGAATATGGAGAAGACTATTTATGAAATTAACTATTGAAGGAGCAACATACTCTATAATGTAGCCTCCAAGAATAAAAGATATAGCATTGATAATACCCACAAACAAATTTAATACTGCTATATAAAAAGACCTGTTTTCGTTAGGAGAAAGACCCAATGCTAAATTATTAAAAGAAAGATCAATACCAGGCCAAAAAACTCCTGCAAAGATTTGTACGAGTATCACAAAGAACAACCAATTATTGGGAGTAGTAAAGCACCATATGTAAGGTAAAAAACTCACAATAAAAGTACTTATTTGAAGAACAGGCTTATTCCCAAATCTATCTATTAGTCTTCCCAAAATTCTTACCGAAAGAATAGTAGTAACATTGCTAATGATCTGTACATAAAGAGCTATATCAAAGTAACTCATTTTTAGGTACTTTATCATGTATAAATTAAAATAAGGAGCCGAGATATTCAGAGCAAAGTTCCAAAGAACAGCAAATAATAGAAAATGAGAAAATTTAGGATGAGTTATTGATTCCTTAAAGAGTTTAGCAAAATTAACATTTGAAAAATCATTTCCCCTCATAGGAGGATCGTATACCCATATGAAGCACAAAATATCAAAAATTCCCAAAATTACTGCAAATATAAATACTACTGCAAAACCGTAAAGATCAGAAAATCTATCAAGAAACGCACCAATTAAAAGACCACTTATCAACGAAACAAAAGTTGCAAGCATACTTCTATGACTAAAAAACCTTCCCCTAATCTCTATGGGAACCAAATCCCCCATCCAAGACATAAAACTTACATTTATAAAAGCACTACCAATAGCAGTAATGCTTAATAAAAAAACAATGCTTGAAAAAAGAACATTTTTATCGTGGACAAAAAAGGGCAAAATTACCACTAAAAGCCATGGAAGTCTTTGAATAAATCCACCTAAAAAGAAAAGAAGTTTTCTCTTTCTTGTTTTCTCAAGTACATATGAGGCAAAAAGTTGTATAGCACCACCAAGAACAGGCATTGCCAACATAACTCCGTATAAAAGATCTCCAAAACCAAGCTCCTTAGCAAAACCTGCTATTGGTGCTCCTTGGGTAACATTAAAGAATATAATACCAAAGCATACGCCAAGTATTACAAGGCTCAAACTTTTTCTTAATTCTTTATCCTCAACAAAACTTATATCAAATAAATTCCTTACTCTCATAAGAAAAAATTATATCAAATTTACCTCTTTTAAAAACTCCTTATCGGAAAAAATAGTTTTGTAATCACCTACTTTCAAAATTTTCTTTTCCTCGTTCATAACAAAAATTCTGTCAAAAAATCCATTTACCATCTGTAAATCATGAGTTGCAGTAATTATAGTTTTACCAGCAGCTCTTAACTCCTTAATATAGGAAAGAAGCTCTCTAACACTTCTTGGATCAAGTTCATTTGTAGGCTCATCCAAAAGAATAATATCGGGCTCTATTATAAGGAGCGAGGCAAGAGCAACTTTTTTCTTTTCACCTTCGCTCAATTGAAAGGGGGACCTTTTCAAAAGATTTTCAATCCTAAACTTCCTACTACATTCATAAATTTTCCTTTCTATCTCGGAGTCAGAATAGCCAAGTTGAAGAAGCCCAAAAGCAAGCTCGTCCCTTACAGTAGGGGAAAATAGAATAGCATCTACATTTTGAAAAAGTAAGACCACCTTTTTTCTAAAATAACGATTAAAATTAGGGTCCTCAAAACTCTTTTCCCTAAGCTCTCTTCCCTCAAAAAAAACTTTTCCTTCTTGAGGAAATAAAAGACCATCAAGAATTTTTAAAAGGGTAGATTTTCCTGATCCATTAGGACCTAATATTCCTATGCTTTCTCCTTCTTTTATCTCAAGGGATATAGAATTTAAAGCCAACCTTTCAGGAACATAATAGAAACTTACATCTACTAATTTAAATAAAATTTTCGATCCATCCATATTAAAACTCCAATTATTAAAATTTCCATTATTATAGGCAAAAAGTCCTTTATAGTATATTTTTCTCTCTTAATAATAGGATGAAACTCTTTACCAAAACCGCGAGAAATCATTCCTTGAGATACTTCCTCCGAGAGCATTCTTGCCTTCATAAACAAAAGTCCAATAGCAGAACCAATAAAAGAATATTCCCTTTTGTAATTAAACTCAATAGTTCTACTTTTTTTAGCAAGAAAAATATCTTGAGCTAAATTAGCAAAAAAGAATATGTATCTGTAGGTCATATAAATAATAGCGATAGCCAAAGAAGGAACTCCAAGCATCCTCAAACCCTTTACTATATTTATCCAAGGAGTAGTGAAGAAAAGAATATTTGCTAAGGAAATAGAGATCAGAACTCTAAATATCAACCTAAGGGCGACATAAAGCCCTTTATGGGAATAACCTATATTAAGAGTTTCAGGATTAAAGAAAAGGTAAGGAATAACAATAAGAACTGTAAAAAATAATACAAAACTAAAAGAGCGCTTCATGAATTTCCTTAAGTCTATCTTCAAAAGATAAGCAAAGATTAGTAAAAGAAAATAGGCTAACAATAAAAAACAAAGATTGTGAATAAGACTTACTCCAATTAAAGACAAAATTAAGATTACTATTTTTATATCGTCTTTCACATCCTTCCAAAAATCCGGAGTCTCTACTACCTCAAAGAATAGAAAGTCCTTTACTATTCTGTTTATCTCATATAAAGTTTTATCTATAAAATTATTCATTCTTTTTCTTTTTTACACTCCACCTTCCTATCACATAAGTTATAAGTATAACAACTAAAACCCCAACTATTCCACTGATTATATATCCAATACTTTGATACAAAACATCCTTATCCTCCCAACCCTTTATATTATAGTCAGGAAATAAAGGTTTTGCGAGAGAAGAAAGTTTTTCTATTCCCTTTGGCACATAACCTATCATCTCTTTTAACTCTTCAGGTCCCCACTCTCCCCATGCAGATCCAGCATTGAGAAGAGTAGGCAAAATAATACCTATGGGAGACAAAAGTACAAGAATTAAAATACCTATAAACAATCTTTTCCAATTACTCATTTTTTATCTCCCCCTATTTATTTTCTATTTTTCTTAAATAATAAAGCGCAGCCATTGTAACTACAGCTTCCACAATACCAAAAATTAAAAGATGCTCTACCATCATCGCAGGAATAGCAACTTTCAAAGGATAAGGACAATAAAGAGGAAGCCCATTAGCATCCTTTGCTATATAAGGTTGAATACCAAGCTCTATAGCAGTAAGCAAAGCAGCCACATTTATCCCTACATATGCTCCAATTCCTGCAGAAATAATTTCTCTTTTAGAACCTAAATTTGCCTTCCCTTTCACAAGCTTATAAACATAATATCCTAAAAAAGGCATAACAATTGCCATATTAAAACAATTTGCTCCAATAGCAGTAATTCCTCCATCCCCAAAAATCAGTGCCTGTATTATAAGAACAATAGAGGTAACAAGAGTTGCAGTCCAAGGTCCAAGAAGTATAGCAATAAGGACACTCCCTACTGCATGCCCTGTGGTTCCTCCGGGAATAGGTATATTGAACATCATAATCACAAAAGAAAAAGCTGCAGAGATAGCAAGAAGGGGAACATCTTTTTCTTTTAAAGATTTTTTTACAGCATTATAAGCTTTAGCCCAAAAAGGAACCATTAAAACAAATAGACTTCCATAAGTTTCTGGCCCTAAATAACCATCAGGTATATGCATTACCCACACCTCCGTGTATTATAAATTTTAAAAAAAGTGCTACTAAAAAACTAAAAAATTATATATCAATATATTAAAGGCGTAAAGAAAAAAATCTGAAGCTAAATAATATCAGTTATGGCAATGTTTGTATGTCTTACCCACTTAAGAGAAGATAGCTCATCATAAAGTCTTTTTATCTTTTCAACTTTTCCCCTTACAAGTATCACTTCCATACAATTTTTTTCATCAAGATGAACATGCAAGGTAGAGATAATTACATCATGGTAATGATGCTGTATGTCCGTCAACTTTTCAGAAAGTCCATAAACATCATGCTCATAAATGAGGCTTATACTTCCTGCTACCTTTTCTTTTTTTAAATTCCATTTTTCCTTTATAATATAATCTCTTATTAGATCTCTTATAGCCTCTGATCTACTATTATATCCTTTATCTTCTATTATTTTGTCAAAATTTTCTAAAAGATCCTCCTCTATAGAAACCCCAAAGCGAACAATTTTAGCCATGTCAAGCTCCCAGTAAAAAATCTTTGAATAAATTATAACACATGAAAATAAATTATTTCACAATTCATACTTTTTAAGTATAATATTTTAAAAACCAATTGAGGTGAAGCATATGAAGGAAAAATTAGAAGAACTTAAAAATTTCTTAAGAGATTGTAAAAAAGTAGTAGTAGCATACTCGGGAGGTGTAGATAGTACTTTCCTTTTAAAAGTTGCAAAAGACACCCTTGGAGACAATGTATTAGCGGTAACCCTTATAAGCCCTATTTTCCCAGAAAGAGAAATTAAAGAGGCAAAAAGAATTGCAGAAGAACTTGGAGTAAGGCACATAATACTGAAAAATGACGAGCTTTTGAAGCATGAAGAGTTTATTAAAAATCCTCCTGAAAGATGCTACATATGTAAGAAATATAATTTTCAAAAAATAATTGAAGTTGCAAAGGAAAATAATATAGATTGTGTGCTTGATGGGAGCAATGTAGATGACCTAAAAGATTATAGACCTGGAAAAATGGCTCTTAAAGAGTTAGGAATCTTAAGCCCTCTTTTGGAATTAGGATTTTCAAAGGAAGAAATTCGAAGGTTGTCAAGAGAATTTAATCTTCCCACCTCAGAAAAACCATCCCTCGCCTGCCTTGCCACAAGAATCCCTTACGGAGAAAGGATTGAGATAGAAAGGCTAAAAAGAATAGAAGAAGGAGAAGATTATTTGACTAAATTAGGGTTCAATCAGGTTAGGGTTAGAGACTATAAAAACATGGCAAGAATAGAAATAGAGGAAGAAAACTTCTCTTTGATCCTAAAAAAGGATATAAGGGAGAAAATTATCAGAAAACTTAAGGAGCTGGGATATAAGTATATAACTCTTGACCTTGAGGGATACAGAACAGGGAGCATGAATCAAGAAATTAAAAAATAGGAGAGGAAAATTTCCCTCCCCTTAGGAAGTTAAACCTAACTCTTTATGTTTTAAATAGATAGCATCAGCAAGCTCATCTAATAATTTAAAATCTTCTTTCTCAGGAAGTCCTTTAACAAGCACAGGATTTAATATTTCTACATTCAAATTTGTAAGATTATTCTTTAAGATTTCAAGAGTTCTTCCACCCCATCCGTAAGATCCAATTATGGATACAAACTTTGCCTTTGGCTTAAGAACATTTGCAAGGTAAGTAACATAAAGAGCCTTTGGATGAGGTCCAGCAAGTACCGTAGGAGTTCCCACTATAATGGTTGCAGCATCCACAAGTGCCATAGCTATCTTTCCAATATCAGCAGTGGATAGATCAAATATCTCTACAGCAATTCCTTTTTCAATAAGTTTATCTGCTAAATAATCCACCATTATTTTCGTACTATCATGCATAGAAACATAGGGAAGAACTACTATATTTTTAGGATCTTCACTTATCCAATCCTTATAAGCATTAATAATAAAATTAGGGTTATTATAAATAGGCCCATGACTTGGAGCTATTAAATCAATATGAAGTTCTTTAATCTTTTCCAAATTTTTCTGAATTATACTACGAAATGGCATCATGATCTCGGCATAATATCTTTTTGCAGCCTCATAAACAATTTTTTCATCCTCCACATATAAACTTGAAGTAGCATAATGGGAACCAAAAAGATCACAGGTGAAAAGAATTCTATCTTCCATAAGATAACTTACCATGGTCTCGGGCCAGTGTACCCAAGGAGTATATATAAACTTTAAAGTTTTATCTCCAAGAGAAAGCTCTTCACCATCATTCACTGTAATAAATCTATCATCAGGTATATGTAAATGGGACTTAAGAAGCTCCTTACCTTTTGGATTGGTCACTACCTTAGCTGATGGATATTTTTCTAAAACAAAAGGAATACTTCCTGAATGATCTTGCTCGGCATGATGGGATATTACATAGTCAATTTTAGATATATTAGAAAAATAGGAGAATAGTATATCTTTTTTAGTGGGATCAACAGTATCTATCAAGGCAGTTTTCTCACTTCCTATAACTAAATAGGCATTATAACTGGTACCATCAGGCAAAGGAATAAGAGAATCAAACAGTGTCCTGTTCCAATCAGGCACTCCCACATAATAAACCTTTTCCTTTATTTTTCTTGGTTTCATTCTCATCCCTCCAATTTATACTTTTTAGATATACTTTTCGAAAATAATTATAATACTAATAATACAAAATTGCAAAAAATTTTCAATAAGGAGGAACAGCTTCTGAGGGATTAAAGGGTAAAAAGGGAAGGAACATCTTTGTTCCTTCCCTAAGCGGTAAATCCTCCATCAATGGAGATAATACTTCCAGTCATATACCCTGCCTCATCACAAGCAGCAAAAAGTATAGCAAAAGCAATCTCTTCCTCTTTACCCAATCTTCCTATAGGACGTCTTTCAGACATCTGCTTTAATACCTCATCAGCATTAGGCAATTTCTTTAACCTTTCTGCAAGTCCTTGAGTAAAAGTGGTTCCTGGACATACCGCATTAACTCTTATGTTTTCTCTTGCATAGTCAATAGCCATAGATTTTGTCAAAGAAATAAGGGCTCCCTTTGACATACTATAAACACATCTTTCGGGAATTGCCTTCAATGCTACCTCTGAAGATACATTTACTATTACTCCTCCACCTTGTTTTTTCATCTCAAGAACAGCATACTTTGAAAGGAAGAAGGGACCTTTTACATTCACAAGCATGGTCTTATCAAAATCTTCTTCAGAAGTATCCTCCACCTTACCATATACCACTATTCCAGCATTATTAACCAGGATATCTATCTTGCCAAAATTTTCAACCACTTCTTTTATTATCCTTTCGGCATCCTTAGGAGAGGAGACATCTCCCAAAATAAAAATAGCTTCACCACCATTATTTTTTATGATTTCAACAGTTTCCTTACCTTTTTCTTCCGAAATATCATTTACTGCTACCTTTGCTCCCCTTTCTGCAAACATAATAGCAGTTTTTCTTCCAATACCAGAACCTGCACCAGTAATGAGAACTACCTTACCCTTAAAGTTCATCTTTTCTCCCTCCTATTTTCCAAAGATTAAGTTTGGGATAAAGAGCACAAGACTTGGGAAGAAGATCAAAGTAACAATCGCAAGGACTACAGCTAAAAGAAAAGGCCAGGATTCTTTTAAAAACTCCTCTAAGCTAACATCCAGAATCGTACATACCGCATACATGGCAGCACCTACAGGAGGGGTAAAATTACCTATAGCACAAGTCATAACAAAGACAAGTCCAAAATGTACAGGATCAATACCAAGCTTAATAGCGATGGGGAAAAATATAGAAGTTAGCATCAATATAAGAACAGTAGCGTCAATAAAACATCCAGCAACAAGAAGTAAAGCAATTAAAATCAAATAAAAAATGTAAGGATTAGTTGTTATACCTAAAATCCAGCTGGAAATTATTTCTGGAATTCTCTCCCAAACAATTCCATAGGAAAATATATTGGAAAAAGCAATTAAAGACATAGTTGCACCTATATCTATAGTAGAATCTCTAAGAGCCTCGATGAAATTCTTTAAAGTCAATTCTCGGTATGCCAAAATCCCTACAAACAATGCATATACCACACATAAAGCTCCAATTTCAGAGGGAGTAAAGAGTCCTCCTCTCAATCCCACAATAAGTATTACTGGAAAGATTATAGCCCAAATACTCTTTATGAAAGAAATTCCAATTTCCACAATAGAAGCTCTCTTTTCTCTTAAAGGTGCAAAATTTCTTATACGAGAAGTAATTGCAACAGTAATCATTAAAAATGTCATCACTAAAAGTCCTGGAATAATGCCTCCTGCAAACAATCTTCCTATGGAGACTTGGGCAATGGTTCCAAACAAAACCAATCCTATACTTGGAGGGATAGTTGGAACTTCAAGAGAAGAATAAACCAAAGCTCCTGCTGCATAACCCTTAGGAAGTCCCCTTTTTATCATCTCAGGTCCAAGCATTCTCGCTTCCATTGCTGCATCTGCAATAGCAGAACCTGATACTCCTCCCATCAAAGCAGAAAGGACACAAGTCACATGAGCAAGTCCTCCCCTTAAATGTCCTACAAGCACCATAGAAAGATCTATTAATCTCTTAGTAATACCAGTATAGTTCATCATATTCCCAGCAGTAATAAATAAAGGAATAGCAAGTAATGCAAAGTTAATATTTTGGGTTAAAGGCAATTGAATAGGAGTTGTTATTGGAATCTCTGGGTGTTGTAAAAAGAAAAGAAAACCTGAAATTGCTATAGCAAAAACTACAGGCATTCCAAGGAGCATAAAAAGGAAAAAGAAGATTATAACCAACAGCATAGCTATTTCCTCCATTTCCTCAAATTATTTATTTCGTCAATAATTTTTACTATGGTTGTTATTGCCAAAAGAAAAGAACCTACAGGAATACTTAAAGTAGCCCACATATAGCTAAAACCATACATTCCTTCGAAGGTTCTATATTTTTGGACAAAAGCAAGTCTAATCCCAAACACAATAAGATAAATTAAGAAAGCTAAAATAATAATGTAGTTAAAAATTTTTATATAACTCTGAACCCTTTGAGGAAGTCTTTTAACTAAAAGATCCACATTCATAAGTTTATCTCTTCTATAAGCAGCATCCATCGCAAACATTGTTGCCCAAGCAAAAAAGAAGCTTGCTAATGGATTAGCCCAATATATAGGACTTCTTAAAGTTCTTGAGACACCGGCAGAAAAAACCAATACTACAATTAAGACCAAAAGAATTTCTGCCATATATAGTTCAATCTTTCCTAATATCTCATATATTTTTCTCATTGCTTTTCAACTCCTCCTGTAAGAATAGAGAAAATTTAAGGGGGTCCTACATTGAACGGACCCCCTTGAAATTTTTCACCTACTTCTTCCTCAGCTCTTTCCAGATTCTATCTTTCACTTCTTTTACCTTTAATACTTCATAAGCCTTTTCTCCAGCTTTCTTAAACGCCTCAAGATCAATATCCTTTGTAGGGACGATTACCATACCCTTTTCTTGTATTAACTTCTTTACTTCTTCTTCTCTCTGGAACACAACCTTGGTTGTTTCAAGTCCTGCCTTATCGCATTCTTCTTCTAAGATCTTCTGATAAGTAGGTGGCAAGCTTCTAAACCATTTAGCACTAACAACCTCAAAGTTAATAAGGAGAATATGTCTAGTTTCATTCACATACTTTAATACTTCATAAAGTCTCATTCCTGGTATGTTGTTATATACTAGCTCTACACCATCTATAGCCTTTTGCTGGAGAGCAGGATAAACATCTCCAAAAGCAAGAGCAACTGGCGTTGCTCCAAGAGCTCTGATAGATTCTTGCCAAACTGGAGTTCCAGGAGTTCTTATTCTAAGACCCTTTTAAATCCTCGGGTTTTTTAATGGGTTTATTAGTCATAAAATGTCTGAATCCTTGAATCCAAGTAAAAGAAAGTACCTTAAAGCCATATTTCTCCTCAAGGGTCTTTAACCAATTATGTACTGTTGGCATCTTCTTTAACTTTGCCACCTCTTCAGGACTGTCCACAAAGTAAGGGCAATTCATAACACCAATTTCTGGCAAATACATAGCCATTCTTGCAGCATCGGTGTTCTGCCCTACATTAGCTCCCTGTCTAATCTGCTTCAATATATCCTCTTCAACTCCTAATTGAGCACTATGATAATTTCTTTTAAGAAAAATTTTTACAAAAATAAAAAATTAAAGTATATTTCTATGTTTAATTATAATATTATAGGGTGTAAAAATGTCAATAGAGTTATAAGATGAAAATTTTCTACAAAAGACCGGTAAAAAATTACTAATAGGAATCAAAAACAAAAAACTTTTATAGATAACTCATTATCCTTCTTGTAGTTTCCATTAATTTAGAAACATATTCTTCTGGCTTCATCTTCTCGTATTCTGGCCTTACTACCTCGGGAACAATATACCCATTAAATCCCCCATCTCTTAAATAAGTTAAAATCTGAACTAAAGGAATAACCCCTTCGCCTGGAAAAACTTGCTGATTTTCTTTTAGATAATATCTTGGAACGTTTTCTGCATCCTTTAAAAAAACAAATTTTATTTGAGAAAAATCCTTATCTCTAAATACATCAAAATCTTCTCCACCTAAGTAAAAATGAAAAGTATCAAAAGCTAAACTTAATCTTTCCCTCTCTTTTATTAAGTTCAAAACCTTATAAGCTTTACTTAAAGTGTTAACTACTGAGAAAGCATTTATCCTTATTACTATTAGCAAATCAATCTTTGATAAAGACCTTGAAAGATTTTTTGCAAACATCTCCAAAGCCACATTAAAGCTTATATTAGAGGGCTTCTCACAAGGATTAATAAGGAGAAAAGGAAGGTCTAATTCTTTTGAAAGCTCATAAATTTCTAAAATCTCCTTATTTTCTCCTTCTAAAGGGAGTTTGAAATCATGAGAGATTAACAAAGGCTTTATATCATTTCGTAGCAAAATATCCTTTATTTTCTCCTTATCATTCCCCTTTAAAAAATTGACCAATTTGTGATGATCAAAAATTATAAGTTTTGAATATTCCTTTATCAAATCTATTTCTTCTGTTAAAGAAAGACTTATCAAATTACTTCCTGTCCAGACTATCTCCATACTTTTTATTCCCCCTTCTCAATATTCATATATCTAATTCTAACACATTCTTGTCACAGACCTTATTCTATGCTAAACTATCCAAGGCACAATATAAAAACTACAATAAACAAGGAGGTAAGAGATAGAAATGAGAAAACCGGAAGAAATAAGACAATTAATACAAGAATTAAGTGACTATAAACATTCAAAATTATTAGATAGCTTTGGCCCAGAGTATATAAGGAGAGAAACAGCCCAAAGAATAATCTCTGTATTAAGGTGGGTTCTTGAAGATCCTGCAGTACAAATTAATTTAAAGAAAGAACAATAATAATTAGGAGGAGCTTATATTGAAAAAGGGATTCAAATCTACCTTTGATTGGGAAGAAAAATTAATTGCCTTTTATTATACAGCTCTTGAGAATTATGTTGATAAATTGGAACTTTCCGATAGGTTAAAAGATGAATTTGACGAGGAAGTAGATAGTGATGATTTAATGATTCTCGCTCAATTCCTTGCTTTAGCTACTAAAAAATTCTTACAACAAGAAGGTTGGCTAAAGCAAGAAGACGATTTTGATCTCTTCTTTCCCCCATCTCCATACATACATTAAATAAAGAGCAATGAATAAGGATATTGAAAGAAAAGTTATTGCCATCCTTGAGATACTCAACAACTATAACGAGCCTGTTGGTGCTAATACCATATCAGAAAAGCTTTTGGAGAAAGGTATAGAGCTAAGTGATAGAGCTGTGAGATATCACTTAAAAATAATGGACGAACGGGGACTAACAAAAGTAGTAGGAAAAAAGGGAAGACTTATAACAGAGAAGGGCAGAGAAGAGATTAAAAAGGCTTTAATAGCTGATAAGTTAGGCTTTATTATAAGCAAAATAGAAAATCTTGCTTATCAAGTTACCCTTGATAGATCTACAGGGAAGGGGAAAGTAATTCTAAACCTCTCTATTATTCCTAAAAAAGATCTCCAAAAATCTTTAAATATAATGAAAGATATACTTAAAAAGGGCTATGGGATAAGTGAGAAAATCATTATTTTTGATAAAAAAGAGGAGGAAATAATTCCAGGGGTAATAGTCCCTGAAAAATCTGTAATTTTAGGAACTGTTTGTAGCGTAACCATCCATGGTGTCCTTATAAAAAATGGCATTCCTGTGAATGCAAAGTTCGCAGGAGTTTTAGAAGTAAAAGATCATGAACCTACAAGATTCTTAGAAGCAATCACCTACAATGGTTCAACTCTTGATCCTTTAGAAATATTCATAAAAAGTAAGATGACTTCTATTTCTTCAGTGGTAAAAAAGAAAGAAGGAAGAGTTCTCGCTACTTTTAGGGAAATACCTAATTCTGCTCGGGAGGATGCTCAAAATATAATTGAAGAGCTAAAAGAAATAGATATAAAAGGCAAAATCTACTTAGGAAAACCCAATCAAGAACTTTTTGGTGTTCCTGTTACTCAAGGAACCTCAGCCCTTGTAATAGTGGGGGGGTTAAATCCTATTGCTGGCATAATAGAAGCAGATATTGAGGCAGAAAATAAAGCCATGGGTATACTCTATAACTATGAAGATCTTAAGCCTATAAAAGACTATATTTAGTAAAGTCCTTCTAACAACTTCGCTAAATCAGGTAAATTATTTCTCAAAATATTCCATTTTTCAATTGTATTTTTCATTTCTTCCCTTCTCTTTTTAATTACTTCTCTATTTATATCTGGATTAGGACTTCCATAGGTTTTCTTAAATTTTAAACTGCTTTCTGGAGTTAATAAACTAAATACACTCTCATCAAAAAGATCCGAAAAACGCCTCCAATCTTCAAGAGAAAGATCTCTAAATTTTTTATTATTTTCCTCACAAAATCTAACTATCTCTCCTACAACTTTATGTGCTTCCCTAAATGGCATACCTTTTAGCACAAGATATTCAGCTATGTCAGTAGCAAAAAGAAAATCCTCAGAGGAAAACCTATACATCCCATCAATATTGAATTCAATATGAGATAAAAACCCAGTCCAAACTTTTAATGTTATCTTTAGTTCATCCACAGAAGAAAATAAAGATGGTTTATCTTCCTGCAAATCTCTATTATAACTTAAAGGTAACCCTTTCACCACAGTAAACATATTTACAAGGTTTCCTATAACCTTTCCAGTTTTTCCCCTTGTAAGTTCTGCTACATCAGGATTTCTTTTTTGAGGCATCATACTACTTCCTGTAGAGTACTCTTCAGGAAGTCTTATAAAAGAAAATTCCTTAGTTGACCAAAGAATTATCTCTTCAGCAAGGCGAGAAAGATGAGTATACACAAGAGCCGAGAAGAAAAGGAATTCGAGCACAAAATCTCTATCAGACACAGCATCCATACTATTATCAGAGATCTTTGAGAATCTTAAAAGCTTTGCAGTATACTCTCTATCAAGAGGAATATTACTCCCTGCAAGAGCACCAGAGCCAAGAGGCATAACATCAATCCTCTTATATATATCTTCTAACCTCTCCAAATCTCTGCTAAACATAGCATCATAAGCTAAAAAATAATGAGCAAGAGTTACAGGCTGAGCCTGCTGAAGATGAGTGTATCCTGGCATAGGTACGTTTATAAATTTCTCTGAAAGATCAAAAAGGACTTTTCTTAAATCTATTAGTAACTCCGCTATATTACAAGCTTCTTCCTTTAGATAAAGTCTCAAATCAAGAACTACCTGATCATTTCTACTTCTTCCTGTATGAATTTTTTTGCCTATATCTCCAATTTTCTTAGTCAAATTTTCCTCAATAAAGGTATGAACATCTTCGCTATCTCTTATTAAATCAGGATTATTTAGAATTTCAAGATAAAGATTTTTAATCTCCTTTTTCAGAGTTTTTAATTCCTCTTCTGAAATAACTCCAATTTTATTAAGCATAATTACATGGGCAAGGGTACCTGTAAGATCTGCCTTCCATAGTCTTTTATCAAAGTCAAGTGAATATGTAAAATCTTCTACCGTTTTATCTAACGGCTTTCTCCAGCGGCTTCCCCAGAGAGCCATACTTCCTCCTCATAAAACTCCTGAATTGCTCTATAATCTATATCTTTATCTCCAAACTCCATAATCATCTTTACCACCGCATTCCACATGTCTTCCGAAACAATACAAGAAAGTCCAATATCAAAACATGCCCTCCTCCATGGCTTGTCTTTATCGTTCACAGCCACTACAAGGTCAAAATCATAATTAGTAAGAGTAGATAATTCGTCTCCTCTCATCTCTACCTTTGTAAAATCCTCATGATTTTCAAGAGAAAAGAGCTTAAAGCCTAATTTTTTTAATTCTTTCCATTTAGAAGGAATAACAGTGGTAACAAATATTTTACCCCCATTTATGGGAACTTTTACTCCACTAGCATATAGTGCCTTATAGAGAGCTTTAGACCATTCATAATCTATTCCCATAACCTCCCCTGTAGATCTCATTTCAGGACCAAGTTCTACTTCTGCACCCTTTATTTTTGTGAATGAGAAAACAGGGGCTTTTACAGCATAATAATTGGGTTTAGGATAAAGTCCAGGTTTTAGCCCAAGCTCTCGCAGAGTATAACCAAGAGCAATTTTTGTAGCATATTTTACTAAAGGTAATTTTAAAGCTTTACTAAGATAAGGAATAGTTCTTGAGGCTCTTGGATTTGCCTCTAAGACATATACTTCTTCATCCTTAGAAGATATTACATACTGAATATTCAAAAGCCCCTTAACTTCAAGTCCAAGAGCTATTTTTGTGGAATAGTCTACAATTTTATCTACCACTTCCTGAGAGAGTGTATAATGAGGAAAAACAGTAGTACTATCTCCTGAATGAATACCAGCCCTCTCAATATGTTCCATAATCCCAGGAATAAATACTTCTTTTCCATCACAGAGAAGATCTACTTCCGCCTCTTTACCCACTATAAATTGATCCATCCACAAAGGTAAGATTATATCTTTTCTTTCAAAATAACTTTCTAAATCTTCCATATTGTAAACAATAATCATAGCCCTTCCACCAAGCACATAAGATGGCCTCAAAAGTACTGGAAATCCAATTTCCTCTATTACCTCCTTGGCTTCATTAATATTTCTTATATAAAATCCTTTAGGTCTTGGGATTTTATTTTTTCTTAGGAATCTATCAAATTTTTCTCTATCTTCTGCAAGATCTATGCTCTTTTGAGATGTTCCAAGGAGGTAAAAACCTCTTTTTTCAAGATTCTTTGATAAATTAATAGCGGTTTGGCCTCCAAATTGGGAGAGGAACCCAAGAGGCTCTTCTTGCTCCATAATGTTAGTAACATCCTCACTGGTCAGAGGCTCAAAATATAGTCGATCCGACATATCAAAATCAGTACTTAAAGTCTCTGGGTTATTGTTAATCATTATGGACACCAAACCTTCTTCTTTAATAGCCTTTACAGCATGGACAGTGCAGTAATCAAACTCTATTCCCTGTCCTATTCTTATAGGACCGCTACCAAGCACTACAACAGATCGTTGTGGGTTTTTCTGAGCCTCATTCTCCTCTTCATAAGTAGAGTAATAATAAGGAGTATTTGCAGAAAATTCTGCCGCACAAGTATCAACTATCTTATAAACCGGAAAGATTTTATGGAGCCTTCTATAAGCAAAGATTTCATCTTTTGTAGCATTTAAGAAGCAAGAAAGATCATAGTCCCCAAACCCCATCTTTTTAAGTTCTCTAATTTCATCAGGAGAAAGCTCACTTAGACTTTTACCCTTATATTTCTTGGAGACCTCTATAAGGTTGTATATCTTGGTAAGGAAAAATTTATCTATCTTAGTTAATTCGTAAGCTTCATCTACCGTAAGACCCCTCATAAAGCCTTCAGCAAGTAAAAATAATCTCCTATCATCAGCCATTTTTAAATACTTTCTTATTTCATCATCGCTAAAATAAGAATACCTTCTATCAAAAAGCCCTGCATCAACCTCCAAAGACCTTAAAGCCTTCAGCAATGCCTCTTCGAAAGTTCTTCCAAGAGCCATAACTTCACCTGTGGCCTGCATTTGGGTGCCTAATCTTCTATCTTTAACTCTAAATTTCTCAAAAGCCCATCTTGGAATCTTTATCACCACATAATCCAGGGCAGGTTCAAAAGCTGCATAAGTTTCACCGGTTACAGGATTTTTTATTTCATCAAGAGTCTTTCCGAGAGCAATTTTGGCTGTGAGTCTTGCAATAGGAAAACCCGTAGCTTTAGACGCCAAAGCAGAGGACCTACTTACTCTTGGATTAACCTCAATCACATAATATTCCCTTTTATTAGGATTTAAAGCATATTGAATATTACATCCACCCTCAATTTTTAGTGCAGTAATTATTTTTAAAGAGGCTGTTCTCAGCATTTGATACTCTGTGTCATTAAGGGTCTGAGTTGGCGCAACCACAATACTGTCTCCTGTATGTATGCCCATAGGATCCACATTCTCCATACTACAAACAGTAATCACATTACCTTTTCTATCCCTCATTACCTCAAACTCAATTTCCTTCCATCCTACTACGCTTTTCTCAAGAAGGGCCTGGCTCACAGGACTCAATTTTAAACTTCTTAAAAGAGCCTTCTCAAATTCTTCAACGCTCTCTACAATTCCCCCACCAGTTCCTCCAAGAGTATAAGCGGGTCTAATGACAAGAGGTAATCCAATTATCTCAAGAGCTTTTCTCCCTTCCTCCATGGACCTTACAACCACACTTGGAAGTACAGGTTCTCCAATCTCTTCCATTCTCTTCCTAAAAAGTTCTCTATCTTCAGCCATACTAATAGATTCAAGAGATGCTCCAAGAAGAGGAATACCATACTTTTCAAGTATTCCTATAGAGGCAAGCTCCATGGCAAGGTTTAAACCTGTCTGTCCGCCAAGAGTAGCAATTATGCCATCAGGTTTTTCTTTTTCTATGATTCTTTCTATCACTTCCGCAGTTATGGGTTCTATGTAGATTCTATCAGCCATCTCCCAATCAGTCATTATAGTAGCAGGATTTGAATTGATAAGTACTACTTCAACCCCTTCTTCCTTCAAAGCCCTACAAGCCTGAGTACCGGAGTAGTCAAACTCTGCCGCTTGTCCTATCACTATAGGTCCTGAACCTATAACTAAAACCTTCTTATATTTACTCAATATATCTCACCTCACTAATCAAAAAGTCTATAGTACTCTTCAAATATAAATTTGGTATCCCATGGACCTGGAGATGCCTCTGGATGAAATTGTACCGCTACAAGAGGCAAAAAGTTGTGTTTTATTCCTTCCACAGTATGATCGTTCAGATTATAATAATTCACTTCAAAGCCCTTTGGTAAAGTCCTCTCGTCTATAGCATAGCTATGGTTTTGAGAAGTTATATAAGTCCTTCCTGAGTCCACATGGTATACAGGATGGTTAGCCCCTCTATGTCCAAACTTTAATTTATAAGTTTTTGCACCAAGGCTTAAAGCTATAAGTTGAATACCAAGGCATATCCCAAGAACTGGCTTTTCAAGAGCCATAATCCTTCTAATAGTCTCTTGAACATAGGGCACGTTAGAAGGATCCCCAGGACCATTAGATAAGACTATACCATCAGGATTATAGCTTTTAATATCTTCAAAAGAGGTCCAAGCGGGAAAGACTTTTATTCTAAAATTATACTTTAAAAGCTCCCTTAATATACCCATTTTTACTCCAAAATCCAAAAGGGCTAATTTTTTATCTCCCTCTGGATTTACTTCGTAAGGTACCGTAGTAGTAACTCTTCTTACTAAGTCAAGATAATTAAAATCATATTTTAGAAGCTTTTTGGCAAGCACAAAGACATCTTTTTCTTTTGTAGATATAATTGCCTTCATGGTACCAAATTTTCTTATCTCTCTCACTATGGCTCGGGTATCTACTTTATGAATTCCTACAATTTTGTTTTCAATCAAAAATTCCCTTAGAGATTTTTTACTATTCCAATGAAACTTGTAATCATTAAACTCCCTTGCCACAACCCCCGAACAATGAATCTTTGAACTTTCAAGTCTTTCCGTATCTACCCCATAGTTTCCTATGAGAGGATAAGAAAACACAATTATCTGATTAGCATAAGAAGGGTCTGTTAAAGTTTGAGGATATCCCACCATCCCTGTATTAAAAACGATCTCTCCTACTACCTCGCCCTCATATCCAAAACTTTCCCCTATAAAACTATGCCCTGTCTCTAAAACAAGAATAGCTTCCTTTCCTTTCATTACTAACACCTCTTTTGTAAAGCTTCTTTTATAGTCTCTATACCCTTTTCTAACTCTTCTTTAGTTACTATTAAAGGAGGAAGAAGCCTCAAGACATTTTCTCCTGCAGAAAGAACAAGTACACCTTCCTCTATCAATTCCTCCTGAAGTTCCCTTACCTTTATATCCTTTAGCTCTATACCCCACATAAGTCCTCTACCTCTTATCTCTTTAACTATAGGAAGCTCCAATAAGTCTTTTAGTTTTTCCTCTAAAAATCTTCCTTTTTCTCTTACCTCTCTCAAAAACTTCTCATTACCTACAATATCAAGAACTGCAGTACCTGCGGCACATGCCACAAGATTTCCTCCCATAGTAGTACCATGAGACCCAGGACCCATTACTTGAGCAATATCTTTTGAAGTGCATACAGCTCCAAGAGGAAGACCTCCTCCAAGAGCCTTTGCAAGAAGGATTATATCTGCTTCTACTTCATAGTATTCTTCGGCAAGGAAATATCCTGTCCTTCCTATACCTGTTTGAATTTCATCAAAGATCAAAAGAATTCCTCGCTCCTTTGTTATTTCTCTTACTCTCTTTAAATATTCTTTATCTGCAGGATTTACTCCTCCCTCTCCTTGTATAGGCTCTAAAATCACAGCACAAGTTTCCTCGTCAATAGCACTTTCAAGGGCTGAAACATCGTTATAGGGAACGTAAATAAATCCCGGAACAAGAGGCCCAAAACCTTCGTGATATTTTTTTTGTCCTGTAGCAGAAAGAGCACCATAAGTTCTTCCATGAAAAGAATTATTCATACTGATAATTTTCCATTTTTGGCCATCAAAATATTTTCTGGATAACTTAATTGCTGCTTCTACAGCTTCGGCACCACTATTACATAAAAAAAATGCCTCCCTTTTTGTAAGGGAGGCAAGCCTTTCAAGAAGCTCAAACTGCGGCAGATTATAAAATAGGTTTGAGACATGACTCAATTTTTCTATCTGCTCTTTCACCCTTTTAACTATCTCTGGATGAGAATGTCCTAAAGCATTCACTCCTATTCCACTGGTAAGATCTAAATATTTTTTCCCTTGATCATCAAATAACCAAACTCCCTCTCCCCTTACAAACACAGGCTTGAATCTCTTATACACAGGGAAAAACCTATCTTCTTTCATCTTTCCACCTCATGTTCTGTAGTATGCGTTTATCTTCACATACTCTTCAGTAAGATCACATCCCCAGGAAATTGCACTGTATCTGCCTTCGTTGAGTATTATTCTTATTCTTACTTCATTACCCTTTAAGTAGTTTTTCACTTCCTGTGAATTATAACCTAAAGGTTCATTTTTTGCAAAGACTAAATGATCACCTATATAAAGCTCTATTTTATTGAGATCAAAAGAGTATTCAGTCTGTCCTATACTTGCAAGAACTCTCCCCCAATTATCATCACCTCCAGCAATTGCCGCCTTCACAAGATTAGATACAACCACCGATCTTGCTATAACCTTCGCTTCTTTCAAACTTCTTGCCTTCTCCACTATCACCTCAATAAGCTTTTTAGCCCCTTCACCATCTCTTGCAATCATCTTAGCAAGATCTTGCGCAACCATATCTAACCCCTTTTGAAAAGTCTTATCTAAAACCTCACCTGTAGAGAAAAGAAGAACCGTATCATTGGTACTACTACATCCATCCACACTTATCTGATGAAAAGATTTATCTACACTCTTTTTTAAAACTCTTTTTAACTCTTCACTGCCAAGCTTTACATTGGTTCCTATAAAAGCCAACATAGTAGCCATATTAGGATGAATCATTCCTGCTCCTTTTGCTACTCCACTTATAACGGCATCTCCCCTTTTTGCTCCTGAAATTTTGGGAAATGTATCTGTAGTCATAATAGCTTCTGCTATACTCTCTCCAGAATTTTCCGACAAATTTTTATAGGCCAGTTCTATTCCATAAGCTATTTTCTCTTTTTCCAGATAAGCTCCTATTTTCCCCGTAGAAGCCACAAAAACTAATTCTTTTTCAATTCCAACCCTTTTTGCTACCTCCTCAGCCATAAATTCAGCATCTTTAATTCCTCTTCCTCCAGTACAGGCATTTGCCTGGCCACTATTTATTATTATCGCTTGAACAAGACCATACTTCTCTAAATGTTTCTTAGAAACTATTACGGGGGCAGCCTTAACTGTATTCCTTGTAAACATGGCAGTTGCCTTTGCAGGTTTATCAAGCACTATCAATGCAAGATCTAATTTATTATCTTCTTTTAATCCGCAAGAAACAGCAGCAGCCTTTACTCCCTTTATGTTGGTAAGATACAACTTTTCTGTTTTCCAAGACATATTATTCAACCTCTCTTCTCTTTATGGATATAAAGGTAAAAAGTCAAGTCCTAAACTTTCCGCAAAACCAAACATAATATTCATATTCTGAATTGCTTGCCCTGCTGCCCCTTTTATTAGATTATCTATGGCAACCAAAATTACAGCATTTTTTGTATTCTTATCCACCTGAGCACTTATCACTGCCCAATTTGTTCCTCTCACCTTTTTAATCTCTGGAGAGCAAGATGGAGGTAATACTTTTATAAAATATTCATCTTCATATACCTCTTTAAAAATCTGATACAAATCCTCAGAGGTTATCTCATCTCTAAGAGGAACATATATGGAGACAAACATACCTCTAAATACTGGAATAAGTTGAGGAACAAACAAAACCCTTAAATATCCTATCTCCTTAATTACATTTTCAATTTCAGGTTGATGTCTGTGATTTAGTATTGAATAAGCTTGATAATTTTCAGCTATATTGCCATATATACTTTTATCAGTAGGTTTTCTACCTGCCCCTGAAATACCAGACTTAGCATCAATAATAGCATTTCCATAGGTTAAATTATTTTTTATCAAGGGAAAAAGTCCCAGAAGAGATGCGGTAGGATAACATCCAGGATTAGCTATATACTGTGCGCCTTTAATCTTATCTCTAAAAATTTCAGGAAGACCATATACTACCTTTTCTAAAATCTCAGGCATATTATGTTTTATTCCATAAACCCTTTCATATTCTCCCGGATTTTTAAACCTAAAATCAGCGCTCATATCTATAAATCTTTCTGGAATTTCTCCTTTACTCAAAAATCCCAAAGTCTCCCCGCTTCCAAGAGCAAAAAATACTACATCTAAATCCTTGTAAAGTTCACTATAAGTACTTCTATCAGTAATAAAAATTTTTTCCGACTTAAAAACCCACGAATCCTCAAAGTGATCAGAGAAAAGATAAAGCTTATCTACCTGAGGATGTCTTAAGAGTATTCTCGTAAGTTCAAGTCCCACATATCCCGAGGCCCCAACTATTCCTACTTTAAGCATTTTTACCTCCCTTCAAGGCATAGAGATAGTTTTGAAGCCCAAAAAGCTTTATAAAGCCAACAGCAGATTCTGTTGAGAAAGTGCTACCTTTATCATAAGTAGCAAGACTATGGTCATACAAGGAGTAAGGGGAGTCCCTACCAACTATTGAAAAACTCCAAGGAATAAGTTTTATTTTCACCTTTCCTGTTACCCTTTCTTGAGTCTTATCCATAAATGCTTGAAGAGCTTCTCGGAAAGGATCAAACCAAAGTCCATAATATACAAGCTCAGCATATTTATCCTCAAGCATCCTCTTAAAATGAGCAAGCTCTCTTGGCAAAACAAGATCTTCTAAAGCCTCATGGGCTTTTATAATAACCAAAGCAGCTGGAGCCTCATATATTTCTCTTGATTTAATCCCCACAAGCCTATTTTCTATATGATCAATTCTTCCAATACCGTAACTTCCTGCAATTTTATTCAGCTCTTCTATAAGCCCCACAAGATCCTTCTCAACACCGTTTAACTTTACTGGAATACCCTTCTCAAAGGTTATCTCAATATAGGATGGCTCTTTATTCTCCAATTTTGTCCATAAATAAATATCCTCGGGGGGTTCTTGCCAAGGATCCTCTAAAATACCCCCTTCTATGCTCCTACCCCATAAATTCTCATCAATACTATAAGGATTTTTTCGAGAAACCGGAATAGGAATATTATTCTCTATGGCATATTCAATCTCCTCTTCTCTCGAAAAATTCCACTCCCTCACAGGAGCAATAATCTCTAGATCAGGAGCAAGGGCTTTGACTCCTAAATCAATTCTTACCTGATCATTTCCCTTACCTGTACATCCGTGAGCTACATATTTTGCACCATTTTCTTTAGCTACCTTCACCAAATATTTTGCAATCAAAGGTCTGGATAAAGCAGTAGCAAGAGGGTAGACCCTCTCATACATGGCATTAGATTTTATAGCAGGAATAATGTAATCTTTTATAAACTCCTCTCTTAAATCCAACACATAAGCTTTTTCAACCCCCAAATTTTCTGCCTTATTTTTTATCTCGTTAAGATCTATACCCTGACCTATATCTACCGTTAAGGTTATCACATCAAGTGAATATTTTTGCATGAGCCACTTTATTGCCACAGAAGTATCTAAACCACCAGAATAGGCTAATACTACTTTTTCTCTTTCCACTTTACGTTACCTCCTTTTAAATTTTGAAAAATTATACCATAAAATTGCATATTTACACAGAGATTAAAAAAAATTTAACAAATATTGTCCAAAAAAAGTTTCGTATAGTATACTTTAGAAAGTTTTCAAAAATAAGGGAAGGAGGAATTCCTATGAGTATTACTTTATACATACTGCTGATCCTTTTTATCATTCTCTTAGCTATAGATATAATCTTGAGATTAAGAAAAGAGAAAAAACCTCAATTTCACAAATTAGAGAAAGGCGAAGAAATAATAGGCACTTCCAATACCATGAAGCTTGATGCCTCTTTACTTCCTATAAATTGGGCATATCTAATAGTAAAACACGGAGAAAATAGAGGGAAAGATTTTAAAATTGTAAAAGACGAAACTACCATAGGAAGAGAGCAGGAAAATGATATTGTTATCCCTAATCCTACAGTTTCCAGATTTCATGCCAAAATAATTCGTAGTGAAGACAAATATTTCATAGAAGATTTAGGAAGCGCCAATGGAACCATGGTAAATGGTATTAAAGTAACAAAAGAATTACTTCATGATGGAGATATTGTTCAATTAGGAGATGTGGTTTTAGTATTTAAGTGTTTATAATTCAATAACTCTCTTTGTCATTATCCCTCTTAATTATAGTATCAGATGATAAAATATTCTTCCTATCATAAGGATGAAGAGGGTATCCTCTTTTTAAATCCTCAAGAAGCTCTTCTAGAGTCTGATATCTAAATTCAGGAAATCTCGCGGTCATCTTTTCAATAATTTTCGCTATTCCTTCAGGAACCTCAGGATTTATAGTTCTTACATCAGGTAAATCTTCTTGATATCTTTTCAGCATAAGAGAAATGGTAGTTTCTTCGGAATATGGAAGAATTCCTGTCAACATCTCATAAAAAACAATCCCAAGAGAAAATATATCCGACCTTACATCTACTTTTTTACCCTCTAACTGCTCTGGAGAGGCATACTGTGGAGTACCCATAAACATACCTGTTTGGGTTAATGTAGAAAGCCCTCCAATTCGAGCTATCCCAAAGTCCATAAGCTTTACTTTACCATCTTTTGTAATCATAATATTCTGGGGTTTTATATCCCTATGTACTATATTTTTTGAATTAGCATAAGAAAGAGCTTCGGCTACTTTTTTAACAATCTCAACCGCCATAGAAACAGGAATTCTCTTCCTCTCTTCTATAATCTTCTTCAAATCCTTACCATTAACAAACTCCATAACCATAAAGACATAATCATTTTCTTTGCCATGATCCAAAATTTTCACAATATAAGGATGATCAAGAACCTTGCAGATCTCTATCTCTCTATAAAATCTCTCTAATACCTCCTTATCTTCAGCATATTGAGGATGAAGAATTTTTATAGCAACTTCTTTCTCTGTTTTCCTATCTAAAGCAAGATAAACTGATGCCATTCCGCCTGATCCAAGCTTCTTAAGTATTTTATACCTCCTCTTTATTACTACACCTTCTAATCTTTCCTTGGGTACTAAATTCAAATAAATTACATTTCCTAAAAATGAAAAGATCAGACCTACAGAAGGCGAAACTAAAGGAAGTAAAACTTTATTTATAAAAGCCTGATAAGAGAACATAAAGTAGAGGAAAATAAACAAAAAAGTTAAGAAAAGATTCAGTATAATTCTCCTTCCAAAAAGAACTCCTGGCAAAAATACTGCAAGAAAATTTATAATGAAAACAAATCCCGGAAAAATTGGGACAAAAAAGTCATGCATAAACAAATTATCAATTATATTTGCATGAATTTCCACTCCAGACATATAGGAATAATTTACTCCTAATCTTGAGGTGAATCCCGAAAAGGGATGCAAGAAAAGATCTTTTAATACAGGGCTTACAGCACCTATTAGAACTATCTTGTTCTTAAAAGTATTTTTTGGAAAATTTCCTCTCAAAACATCAATATAAGAATAAATTTTGTAAGTTCCCTCTCCTCCCCTAAAGTTAATATAGAAATCCGAAGGTAATTTCAAGACAAGAGATGATAAGTCTTGTTTACTTATAAATTTATAAGCCACAAGAGAAAGAGAGTAATATTTTATTGAGCCAGAATTTTCATAAATTTTTACCCTTCTTACCTTGTTATCCTCATCAATATATAAATTACTATAGCCACTGCCAAGAGCAGAACTTTTTAGGATACCAACAGGCTCCTTTAAAGACATCACATTAATTTTTAATCTCTTATCAAAATAACTTTGAAGATATCCAGAAAGAATAACATTACCAGATAGTTTTACTTTTTCAGCTAAGAATACGTCGGAGGGAGTAACAGTATCAAAAAGAATATCAAAAACAACAAGTTTAGGACTCTCTCTTTTTAATACATCAAGAAGCTTACCATGAATACTCCTATTCCAGGGCCAATTACCAAGTTCCAAAATAGAATTATCGTCAATGCCTACTATAACTATATCTTTATAGGGAGCAATTTCTCCTCTTAAATGAAATCTAAGATCTATTGTTTGCTTCTCCCATACCTTAAAAAAATTAAGGTTAGATAAGATAAGAAGCAATACAAAAAAGATAAAAAGAAGCCCAAACTTTATTAATATTCTTTTCATATCCCCTCGTACTTATTTTACTATAAAATTTTATACCAATAAAGCCATAATTGCCTTCTGTACATGAAGTCTATTTTCGGCCTCATCAAAAACTACCGAATTAGGTCCATCTATAACTTCATCGGTAATCTCTTCACCCCTATGAGCAGGAAGGCAATGCATAACAATAACGTCCTCCTTAGCTAAGGAAACTAATTCCTTGTTAACTTGATAGGGAGGGAAAACCCTTTTCCTTAGCTCTTTTTCCTCTTCCTGTCCCATACTTACCCATACGTCAGTATAGATAACGTCTGCCCCTTTAACAGCCTCCTTAGGATCCTCCACTATTTCCACCTTTCCCCCATATTTTTTAGCAAGATTATTTGCTTCATCCAATATCTTTTTAGGAGGCATAAACTGAAAAGGAGAAGAACATACCACATTCATACCTAAAATTGCTCCCGCAAGAATTAGAGAATTTGCCACATTATTACCATCTCCCAGATAGACTACTTTTAGCTTCCTAAAACCCTTTTTCTCAATAATAGTAAAATAATCAGCTATAATTTGACATGGATGTTCCAGATCAGAAAGCCCATTAATCACAGGAATAGATGAATGTTGAGCAAGTTCCACTAATGTATCATGAGAATAAACCCTTGCCATTATTCCGTCTACGTACCTCTCCAATACCCTTGCAGTATCAGCTATAGTTTCTCCTCTTTTGAGTTGCATCTCTTGAGCATTTAAATACAAAGGATAACCCCCTAATTGATATACTCCAACCTCAAAAGAAATTCTTGTTCTTGTGGAAGGTTTTTCAAAGAATAAAGCTACTGTCTTACCCTTCAAATAATCGTGAATCTTTTTTCCTGCATAATACTCAGATTTTAGATTTTTAGCAAGATGAAATATTTGTTCCATATCCTCCCTTGAAAGATCAAGAATAGAAAGTAAATCTCTCCCTTTAAGATTCCCCATTAATCTTTCCTCCCTATGGAATATTTTTAATAGAAAATTATATTATACTTACCTTATAAAGCAAAATTTGATATCATACAAGTTATGAGTCTAAAAGAAAAAGACTATCGTTGGAATTTTATAGTAAACAGCATAGATAATGCCTTCTTTAATTTAGGAATGACTTTTGGGTCAATTCAGACCCTTCTTCCCCTTTTTGCAAAACATTTAGGGGCAGGCAATTTAGAAATAGGTCTGATCCCTGCTATTGCAAACTTGGGATGGGCAATACCTGCCATAATAGGGGCAAAATATTCTGAAAAATATAAGATAAAATTACACTTAGTGCTCAAAGTCACTATGGGAGAGAGGCTTCCTTACCTCTTCATGGCACTTATAGCTTTTTTTGTCGCTCCTAATAACTCAACTCTTGCCCTCTATTTATCTCTTCTTATGTTGGGAATTGCTACCTTTTCCATGGGATTCCTTGGACCTCCTTGGATGAGTATGATAGGAAAAGTAATAGAGCCATCAAAAAGAGGAGTATTTTTTGCCATGGGAAATGGTCTTGGAGCAATAATGGGAGTTGGAGGAGCAGGTATTGCAAGAATAATACTCTCAAAGTATCCATTTCCCCATAATTTTGGTTATTCTTTCTTATGCGCTAGCATAGCTCTTCTTATATCCTTCGCATTCCTTGCTTTGACACGAGAATATCCTGACGATCAAGAAAACCCTGATATCCCCCTCGTAGAGTATATTAAAAGTATTAAAACTGTATTTAAATACAAGAATTTTAAAAACTATGTCATTGCAAGAATTCTAAATGCTTTTTCTGTTCCCTTCATAAGCTTTGTAGTAGTATTTGCTTCTAAGACTTTTTCCATACCCGACAAAGTAGCAGCAGATTTCACAGCAATTCTTCTTATATCTCAAGCAATTTCTTCTTTCCTTTTAGGTCCCCTTGGAGATAAATATGGTCACAAGCTTCCACTACTTATAGGAAGAATTCTTATATTCCTTGATATTCTCATCCTTCTCTTTGCAAAAAACATATCTTATCTTTACATTGCATTCATTTTAGTTGGTTTTATAAATAGCGCTTTCTGGGTTGGAGACTCTGCCATGGTTCTTGAAATTTCTCCTCCCCAACACAAAGAGCTCTATATTGGAGCTCTAAGTCTTATTCTCTCTCCTTTTTCCTTTGTAGCACCACTAATTGCAGGTAAAATTGCTGACGTAAAAGGCTTTCGATTTCTATTTATGACATGTCTTCTAATCAGTATAATCAATATTGTATTTTTTATATATGGAGTTAAGGATCCAAGAAAAAATGCTGAAAATATTAATAACATTAATAATAATTAGCTTATTAGGCTATTTAGGCAAAAACTATCTCTTCAAAGAAGAGGACAAAGAGGTTATTTCAAAATTTGTGTACAACTTTTCTCTTCCTGCCCTGGTCTTTTATTCCATTTATACAAATCCTCCCCAAATAAGTTCTTTTAAAGTGGCCATCACTGAATGGATAATAAGCTTCATAGTAGGCACTCTTTCAATATTTCTTGGTTTCATACTTAAACTGAGTAGGGAGACCATAGGAAGTTTATTCCTTGTAAGTATTGGGGGAAATGTCACCTTTATGGGATATCCTATAATGGAAAAACTTTTTGGAAACCAAGGTCTAACCCTTGCTATTCTTTATGATCAATTGGGCATGATTGTCTTTGTGTATACCATTGGAATTTTAGTAATTAGTCTGCTTGTTAAACCAGAAAAAACCACTAATAGAAGATTTTTGGGGATTGAGAGAATACTAATAAATCCTCCCCTTTGGGCTTTGATCGCAGGATTTCTCTTTCAAAAAATTAATATTCCAGATTTTCTCCTTGAAAGTTTCTCTATTCTCGGAAGAGCTACAACTCCTCTTATGATGTTTCTTCTTGGCCTTTCTCTCTCTAAACCTTACAAAGACAATAAATCCATTATGGGAGTTTCTGTAGGTGTGCTTTTAAAATTAATTCTTTTTCCTCTTTTTGCTTTAATTACTGCAAAATTATTAAATCTTAGCGATATTCCTTTAAAAGTTACTGTTCTTGAATCAGCAATGCCCTCTATGCTTACCGCTCTTGTTCTTTCCCTTCAATTTAATTTAGATTATGTATTTACATCTCAGGTAATCACATACTCTACTCTTCTCTCCTTGATCACATTAAACCTATGGATAGGGGTGATAAAATGATAGCTTTACTTAAGGTCAGTATAATTCTTGGAATCATTGTAGTTTTGTTAACTAAAAACTTTCCTCTTGCTTGGGCTCTCCTTGGTGGAAGCCTCATCATGGGAATTAGTTTTGGCATTCCCTTTAATATGATCCTTAAAGGTTTTTGGGAAGGACTCTCAAGCTTAGATACTATCAAACTTGTGCTTATCCTGTATCTTATTGCCTTATTTGAAAACATTTTAAGAGAAAAAGATTTACTTAAAAACATGGTTTTATCTTTTAAAAAGCTTATTAATGATATTAGACTTAGATTAATCTCTATGCCTATAATTATGGGACTCCTTCCATCAGTAGGTGGAGCCCTTTTTTCCGCACCTCTTCTTGAAGAACTTTCTAAGGAAAATAATATCGATCCAGAAAGAAAAAGTTATATAAACTACTGGTTTAGACATGTGTGGGAACCCTTTCTCCCCATATATCCCGGAATAATATTAGCCTCCGTACTAACAGAAAGACCTTTAAACTTCTTTGTAAGAGAAGCCCTACCTTATGGGCTTGCAGTACTTGCTATTGGATTGTTTTTTGCTTTTTATAGAGCTAATTCTAATCAAGAATATAGGCAAGAAAAAGAAAATTTAGAAAATCCCAATGAGGAAATTACTGAAAATCTTGAAAACTTAGAAGAGACTCCTACAGAAGAGAAAAAAGAAGAGGAAATCAAAAATCCCCTTCCTACTTTTTTAATTTCTATTCTACCTATATTAGTGTTATTAATTCTCGTAATCTTCCTTCACTCTGATCTTTTATACACTCTCATAGGATTAAACATTGTTCTTTTTTTAGTTTTAAAATTTGACATTAATAGAATTAAAAATCTACTCCTTAACTCAATAAATATCCAGAATTTAATCTTAATTGTTGGAGTAATGATCTTCAAAAGAATGCTTGAAATCACTGGTGCTGTCTCGGATATTGCTTACTCTCTTAACTATTCTTTTATACCCACTTATTTAATATTTTTTGCCCTACCCCTAATTATAGGAATCTTTACAGGGGTAACTTCAGCAACAGTAGGAATCACATTTCCCATCCTTATAAAGATGCTTCCTTATCAGGATCCTTCAAAATATATTATTCTTGCTTTTATCAGCTCTTTCTTAGGAATAATGGTATCTCCTTTGCATTTATGTCTAATACTAACTAAGGAGTACTTTAAACCCGATTGGAAAAGCTTTTACAATTACGTATTAAAGAGTGGAGTTTTACTTGGTATTTTTATACTTATTAAATTTTTCTTAACATAAGCTTATAAGTTTTTAAGAGAATATCTACAAATAATGTGATAAAATTATTCCTGTAAAAACAATGAAAGGGGGTCATTGCAATGAGGCATTTTAAAAAGTTTTCCTTATTACTAATTGTGTTCTTCCTATTCTCTTCCCTTATCTTTGCTCAAGAGTTAAAGCCTATTGAGATCAAAATTCTCCACATTAACGATTTCCATGGCAGACTACAACCTTACATTGTAAAAAGTATAAGTGAGACTATCCCTGTAGGTGGTGGTGCTTACCTTTCTTATCTCATAAATGAAGAAAGATCCAAAAATCCCGATGGAACAATTCTTCTTTCAGCTGGAGATATGTTCCAAGGAACCCCCATATCTAACATATTCAAAGGGGAACCTGTAATAAAAATGATGAATTATCTAAAATTTGATGCCATGACTATTGGAAATCATGAATTTGACTGGGGACAAGAACTCCTTCAAACATGGATCAAAAATTCTAACTTTCCATACTTAGCTTCCAATATAATTAAGAATGGAGATTATCTTCCCAATGTAAAACCCTATGTAATTCTCGAAAGAAAGGGGCTAAAGATTGCAATTATAGGCTTAACTACTCCTGAAACAGCCTACATCGTAAAACCGGACTATGTAAAAGACTTGACCTTTTTAGAGCCAGAAAAAGTATTACCAAACTTAATAAAAGAGGTAAAGGAGAAAGGAGCTCAATTAATAGTTGTTCTTTCCCATTTAGGATATGATGCTGATAAAAAGTTAGCTGAGAATGTCCAAGGAATAGATGTAATTGTGGGAGGACATAGCCACACAGTAGTGACAAAACCCACTATTGTAAGGGGAACTATTATTGTCCAAGCAGGATACAATGGAATATATCTTGGAGTATTAGACCTTAAAATACAACCAGAGACAGGAATTATCCTTGACTTTACAAGAGAAAATGAGTTAAAGACTGTGTTTGCTGCCCCTGAAAATAAATATGATACAGAAGTAGCAAATTTAATTGAAACTTACAATAGTCAATTAAAAGAGGAGTTCTCTAAGGTAGTAGGAGAAACTTTAGTAGATCTTGTAAGGAATTACAATGAAGAGTCCAATGTTGGAAATGCCATTTGTGATGCTATGCTTGAGGCAAGTAAAGCCCAAATAGCATTCCAAAATAGTGGGGGAATAAGAATAGATATTCCAAAAGGAAAAATAACTATGGAGCAAGTTTATAGCTTGCTACCCTTTGATAACGTCTTGGTAGAAATGGATCTTACAGGAAAAGATATCTTAGATCTATTAGAGCAAAGTGCCACTTTAGAGAAGGGTATTTTACAAGTTGCAGGAATTAAAGTAAAATATGATATGAAAAGACCAATAGGATCAAGGGTGATCGAGGTCTTTGTTAATGAAGAACCATTAAATCCTAACAAGGTTTATAGAGTAGTAACTAATGATTTTCTTGCAGCAGGCGGAGATAAGTTTATAGCATTCACAAGAGGTAAGAATATAACCTATGGAGATATGCTAAGAGACGTATTTGTAGAATATCTTAAAAAGCATTCTCCTATAAGTCCTAAAGTTGAAGGAAGGAGTATAGTAATTAAATAGTTGAAGGAAAAAATTAAAGTTTTTGTCAACGGCGAAGAGATAGAAATATATCAGGGCATGCAAGTAAAGCATGCCCTGATTTCTTATGATTATGACCTTTATAAAAAGTGTGTTGAGGGTGAATACATAGTTGTAAACCAGGATGGATTTGAGTTAGGACTTGAAGGTGCATTAAATGATAATGCTAAAATATATACAAAAAGGAGGGAGTAATTTTGTTGAGAAAAACCAAAATAGTATGCACTATAGGTCCTGCCAGTGAAAGAGAAGAGATTTTAAGAGAGTTAATAAAAGCAGGAATGAACGTAGCAAGATTAAACTTCTCACATGGAGATTACAATGTCCATGGTGAAAGAATAAGACTAATAAGAAAGCTCTCTGAAGAATTAGAAACTCCTATACCCATTTTACAAGATCTCCAAGGACCAAAGATAAGAGTTGGAGAAATAGAAAACGACAAGGTATTTCTGAAAGATAATGAAGAGATTGCTCTTACCCCTAAAGAATTAGTAGGAAATGAAAAATTAGTTTCTGTAAGCTATCCTCACCTTCTCGAAGATATAAACATAGGAGATAGAATTCTTATTGATGATGGACTCATAGAGCTTAAAGTCATAGATAAAAAAGAAGACAAGTTAATATGCCACATTATCCATGGAGGCTATATTTCTAGTAGAAAAGGAGTAAACTTTCCTGATTCCACCCTTAGAGTTTCTCCTCTTACTGAAAAGGATAAAAAAGATGTACTTTTTGGAATTGAGAAAAAAGTAGACTTTATAGCTCTTTCCTTTGTACAAAGAGCTTCTGACATTTTAGAATTAAAAGAATTCCTTGAACTTCACGATGCTAGAATCCCTGTGATAGCTAAAATAGAAAAAAGAGAAGCGGTAAATAATTTCAGAGAAATCCTTGAAGTAGCAGATGGGATAATGGTAGCAAGAGGAGATCTTGCCATAGAAATGTCTAACGAAGAAGTACCACTAATACAAAAAAAGATAATAAGAGAAACAAGGCTTGCTGGAAAACCTGTAATAACAGCAACCCAAATGTTAATATCTATGGTGAATAATCCTACTCCAACAAGGGCAGAGGTAAGTGATGTGGCAAATGCAATCCTTGATGGTACCGATGCGGTGATGCTCTCTAATGAAACTGCCACAGGAAAATATCCTGTGGAAAGTGTACAAATAATGGATAAGATTGCAAGAAGAGTAGAAAAAGAATTCCCCTATGATACCTTTCTTCAAGAATCTAATTGTCATAAAAATATCACTGAAGCAATAACCTTTTCTACCTGTCAAATTGCAAAAGAAATTGAAGCCTCTGCAATAGTTACAGCAACTCACAGTGGCTTTACAGCAAGACATATATCAAAGTATAGGCCCAAAGCTCCAATCTTTGCCATCACTCATTTTCCTGAGGTCCAAAGAAGACTTAACCTATCTTGGGGAGTCACCCCCCTTCTTACAGAAGTATTCTACAATACTGATGAAATGTTTGAAAAATCCACAAAAATCTTACTGCAAAAAAATTATGTAAAAAGAGGAGATACCATAGTAATAACTGCAGGAATTCCCATGGGAATTTCAGGTATGACTAATCTTATAAAGGTACATGTGATAAGTGACGTAATAGGACAAGGTCATGGTCTTGGAGGAGAGGCTAAAACTGCCAAAGTAATTATCGCTAAAAATGCAAAAGAGGCAATAAGCAAAGTAACAGAGGATGTAATCCTCTTGATTCCAACTTTTGAGAAAGAATTAGAAATTATATTAGACAAACTCCAAGGAATAATAATTGAGGACGAAAAGATACCACCATTCCTAATTCCGTGGAGAAGTAAAGGTATAAGCATAATAGTGGGTGCTAAAAATTTATCAGAAAAATTAAAAGATAATGAGATCATTACTATAGATCCAGAAAGAGGAGTAATATATCGTGGCGTGGCAAGAATATATTAAAAAGAAACAAAAGTGCAAAATAGACCCTTACAAAATTATGTTCTTTTTCTTTTTACTATATCTTAGTCCATCTATCTATAACGGAGTCAAAGATTATATAGAATACACCAAAAAATTAAAGGAACTTTTAGAAAGAAAAACCAAATTGGAAAAAGAAGTAAAAGAATTAAGGGAAATTGCATACCATATGAATGATCCTTACATAATTGAAAAGATAGCCAGGGAAAAGCTATTTATGGGAAGACCAGGAGAAGAACCCATATTGATAATTGAAAAGAATACTGAAGATAAAAAATTAAAAATTGATTTCTTAAATCTTTTTAAGAAATAAATTTTAAAATATAATATCTTTGTCAAAATAAAATTTAAAATAACAGAGGTGAAAAGATGGGCAAGCAGTGGAGAGTTATTCTTAAAAGGAGAAGAAGAAAAGCAAGAGAAAAAAGAAGAAAAGAAAGACTCAAAATGCTCCTGAAGGAGCTAAAAAAGGCTTAATTTTAAATTATTTTATGTTTTTATTCTTTAAGAAGGACCCCATAGATTATGAATAATACTGAGAAATTAGAAATATTATCAGAAGCTGCCAAATTTGATCTATGTGGGTCCTTCTTATGCTCAAAAGAGTCAATCCAAAGAAAACCCACATTGAAGGGTTGGATATATCCTACCACTCTCCCCGATGGAAGAACAGTAAGACTTCTAAAAATCCTTTTATCCAATGATTGTATTCATAACTGCTACTACTGTGCCAATAGAAGAGATAGAAATTTCCAAAGAGTAAGCTTCACAGCTGATGAATTAGTAAGGCTTTTTTTAGAACTTAGGAGAAAAAATCTTGTTGACGGACTTTTCTTAAGCTCTGCAGTAACCAAATCTCCTAAGTATACCATGGAACAAATGTTAAAAACAGTAGAAATTCTAAGAGAAAAACACAATTTTAAAGGATATATTCATTTGAAAATCTTACCCGAATCTTCCTTGGACTACATAGAAGCAGCTATAAGGTATGCTGATAGAGTCTCTGTAAACTTAGAAGCTCCAAAGGAGGACTACCTTAAAGAAATCGCCCCCGAGAAAAATTTAAATCTTCTTATGAGTAAGCTTGAAATGATCAAAAAATTATCTGAAAGAAATCTAAAACCCAAATCTGGAATAACTACTCAATTTGTAGTAGGAGCCACAAGGGAAAAAGATATAGAAATTCTTTCCCTTACTTTCAAACTTTATCAAGAATATAACCTCTCGCGAGCTTATTTTAGTGCTTTTCAACCTATACCTCAAACCCCCTTAGAAGAACTACATCCTACCCCTACATGGAGAGAAGTAAGATTATATGAAGCGGATTTTCTAATTAGAAAATACAATTTTTCAATTGACGAACTTATCTTTGATGAAAATGGGAATCTTCCCCTAAGAGAAGACCCAAAAATCATTTGGGCAAAGGCAAATCCTCAATTTTTCCCAATAGAGATAAATACAGCAACCTACGAACAACTTTTAAGAATACCTGGAATCGGACCTATAAGCGCAAAGAAGATTATAAAGGTAAGAAAAGAACAAAAGATAAAAGACATAAAAGACTTGAAAAAGTTAGGAATTCAAGTAGAAAGATGCAAGAATTACATCTTAATAAATGGAAGAAGACCTTTCTCAGAGAAGCAACTCTCACTCCTCTAAGAAAGGGCTTTCATCAAGCTACTCCTCTATTCCGTTTTCCTCGATAACTTTTTTATAAAAGTAGGCACTATCTTTAAGTATTCTTTTTTGAGTATCATAATCTACATATATAATTCCAAATCTCTTACTATACCCATGAGCCCACTCAAAATTATCCATAAGGGACCATACAAAATATCCTCTTAAATCTACCCCATCCCTAATAGCAAAATATGCCCTTTTAATATGTTCTCTTAAGTACTCTATCCTCTTATTATCCTCTACCTTTCCATTCTCTAATTTATCATTATAAGCTGCTCCATTCTCAGTGATATAAATAGGAATTTTATAATCCCTATAAAGCTGAATAAGAATGTCATATAGCCCATCAGGATATATTTCCCATCCCATCTCTGTACGTTCATTGGGCCCCTCTATTCTTTTTAGACCTAAAAATTTATTACTCTCGTCATGAGCCACAATGTTTCTAGTGTAATAGTTTATACCCAAAAAATCTATAGGAGAGGATATAATATCAAAATCGGAGATAGGAAAATCAAAGCTCAAATAATTTTTCTCTAAGATCTTCCATATTACTTCTGGATATTTCTTCCTAAAAATAGGCTCAATAAACCATCTATTCTCAAAAGCATCTTGCACTTGTACTGCCCTCAAATCTTCCTCAGAATTAGTATAAGGATAAACTGCTGCAACATTTATGGTAATTCCAATATTTCCATTATATCCTCCCTCTTTATATGCCTGAACTGCAAGACCATGAGCAAGAAGAAGATTATGCCCAGCCACAAAAGCACCCTTAAGATCTTTTTTACCTGGAGCATGCCACCCCCATGCATAACCAAGAAAAGCATTAACAAAGGGCTCGTTTAAGGTGATCCATATAGGCACCATATCCCCAAATTTATAAAAAATAAAGCTTGCATATTCTGAGAAGTACTTTGCGGTATCCCTATTTAGCCATCCCCCTTTATCTTCAAGAGCTTGAGGAAGATCCCAATGATACAAAGTTATAGCTGGCTTAATATTTTTCTCAAGAAGTTTATTAATTAATCTTTCATAAAAGGAGACACCCTTAGGATTAATCTTTCCTCTTCCTTCGGGAAATATTCTGGGCCAAGAAATTGAAAACCTATAAGCCTTAAGTCCTATTTCAGCCATGAGCTCTACATCTTCCTCATAGCGGTGATAATGATCACATGCTACATCTCCATTTTGATTTTGATATATTGCTCCAGGAGTATGGGAAAATCTATCCCAAGTACTTTCTCCTTTACCATCCTCATTCCAAGCCCCTTCTATCTGATAAGATGCTGTCGCTGTTCCCCATAAAAAGTCCTTAGGAAAAACCAACTTAACCATATTCCCTACTCCTCCTCTATTTCAAATTTTTTGACTTTTGTTATCTTACTAAACTAAATTGCTTTTGGAAAGAGGGATTATACCCTTGATTTTTCAAAAAGTTTTTTATATAATTTTGTACAACAATAATTAATCGCTCCTCGGTAGCTCAACGGTAGAGCGGCCGGCTGTTAACCGGCGGGTTGCAGGTTCGAATCCTGCCCGAGGAGCCAAATTTTTTATTAAGATAAGAGTTGTAAATATCATCTTTAGAGTATTTCCTCAATTTATAATTTATAAAAAGAAGGGGCTAAAACAACCCTTACATAGAAGTAGCCTCTATTCTTAAACTTCTAAGCATTGGTCATTATCTCTATACTTATGTAAACTATTTTCATTGATTTTTATTGACTTAATCTAAGCATTAATATAACATTAAAAGAAAAAAGGAGGATCTTTAAGTATGGGGAAGTATCAAATAATTGGTGAAAAAATTCCTAATCTTCCTTGGGAAGATAGGCCTAAAGGAAGCAGTGACATTGTATGGAGATATTCGAAAAATCCAATCATCAAAAGAAACCACATTAAAAGAGCAAACAGTATTTTTAATAGTGCTGTTGTAACCTTTAATGGCAAATTTGCAGGAGTATTTAGAGTTGATGATAAGGCAAGATCCATGAATCTTCATGCAGGATTCAGCGAGGATGGTATAAATTGGGTTATAGAAGAGGAACCTATAAACTTTATTCAAAAAACCCGTGATCCCTTAATTAGCGAATATAAATACGATCCAAGGGTTACCTTTATTGAGGATCGTTATTACATAACCTGGTGTAATGGGTATTATGGTCCTACCATTGGAGTAGGATATACTTTTGATTTTAAAGAATTTTACCAGTTAGAAAATGCCTTCTTACCATACAATAGAAATGGAGTCCTTTTCCCAAGAAAGATTAACGGTAAATACGCTATGCTAAGTAGACCTTCTGATAGAGGACATACTCCCTTTGGAGATATTTTTTATAGTGAAAGCCCTGATATGATCCATTGGGGATGTCATAGGTTTGTTATGTCTGCAGGTCTTACAGGTTGGCAATCTCTAAAAATTGGAGCGGGTCCAACTCCAATTGAGACCAGTGAGGGATGGCTCCTTATTTATCATGGGGTACTTCTCTCTTGTAATGGATATGTATACAGCTTTAGTGCAGCTCTTTTGGATTTAGAAAAGCCATGGAAAGTTAAATATAGAGCAAGATCTTATCTTCTCTCTCCTCAAGAGTATTATGAGTGCGTAGGTGATGTCCCTAATGTGGCATTTCCGTGCGCAGCACTATGCGATTCAGAAACAGGAAGACTTGCTATCTATTATGGCGGTGCAGATACTGTAGTTGCTCTTGCTTTTGCTTATGTAGATGAGATTATTGATTTCCTAAAAGAAGATGGTATAAAATATGAGTAATTTAAAAACTATGGGGGGAGAGATTTCTCCCCCGCTGGGAATATGGAAAAATATATTTATATTGTTCCCATTGGAAATATAGAAAAAGATTTACTTGATTTTCTAAAGAAAAAAATAGAAGAAGTTTTTAATATAAAAGTAAAGGATTACAAAAACTTATCTATTCCTGAAGAGGCTTACAATCCCCAAAGGAAACAATATTACTCTTATCATTTTTTAAACCTACTGTCTTCTCTAAATCCACTTGATGCTTACAAAATCCTTGGAATCACTAATGTGGATTTATACACAGATTACTTAAACTTTATCTTTGGCGAAGCAATTGTGAATGGAAAAGAGTGTGTAATAAGTATTGCTCGCTTAGACAACAAATTTTATAACCTACCTGCTGATAATGAACTTCTAAAATTAAGAACCCTAAAAGAAGCAGTACACGAATTAGGACACACTATGGGGTTAAAACACTGTGAAACCCCATCTTGTGTCATGTATTTTTCAAATACTCTCGCTGATACCGACAAAAAGAGCTATAACTTCTGTCCTAAATGTAAATCAAGACTTTCTAACTTTTTTTAGGTTATAGCCCTCTATTTCTAATTTATCTTCTAATTCTTTTAGGGAATATGGTGCCTTAAATTTTATACTATATTTAGTTTTAGGATAGATATTTACAAAATTGTCCTCCCATTCAGCATTCTCAAGTTTTAAAGCCACCCATAAAGATAGAAAATCACTTTCCATATTCAGCAGATAGGAGTTTTCTCCAATCTCCTCCACGTTATACACAACTACCGCATCTGGAAGATCCAAATGTTTAAAGGGAGCAAAGAAATATTCATTTTGATCCATAAGCTCCCCCTTTTCATTATAAAGCTTGACATAGAAAAATTCTTTGTATTTATCAATATCTTCTAATTTAAATTCTCCGAGAACTACTGAGGAGTTTTCAGGAATTTCAATCTCTACTTCTCTTTTTCCCCTCCTCTTTCCCCGAAAAGTACTTATGGCATATTCCATTTTTCCATAAAATTTTTCAAGAGTATCATTAACTCCAAAGACCAAAAGTTTTCCATTTCGGGGCTCAATATTAACCTTAATATTCCTAAAAGCCCTTTTTACAAAGTAATAAGAGGGTTTTAAATTTTTGTAATAATCTATGATACTCCAGCTCACCACAGGCCAACAATCGTTCCATTGCCAGATTAAACTTCCAGAGGTATGAAATTTATTATTTCTCCAATGCTCTATTCCCGTCTTTAAAGCAAGTCCTTGAATTACCTGAGAAAGATAAATATATTCATCCATGTCCTCAGTTATTTTGAAATGTCCGGCAATATATCTTATTATCCTTTCAGTTCCCTCTCTTGCTTTATTATGAAACTCCATCTCTACACTTTGAGGATAATACTCTTTTTCTGAAGTTATAAACTTTTTAATAGTTTCAGCTACAGGTGGAGCTTGCATACCAAATTCACTTATAAATCTTCCGTTGTCCCTGAGATAACCATTAAAGTCAACCCAACCATGCCAAATCTCCCAGTTATGTCTATCTCCTATTTCTTGAGAATTAGGATCTTTACCCCCATAAGGGCTACTGGGCCAATAAGGCCTTGTCAAATCAAGCCTGGCACAAACATCAGGGAGAACCCTGTTATATATTTCCTCTCCCCAGAATTTTTCCCTCTCTCCCCACCATTTAGCATAATATCCCCAATGATTTTCATTATTTCCACACCAAAGTACTATAGAGGGATGATTTCTTAGTCTTTTTATTACAAACTCTGCTTCCTTTTGCACCTCACTTAAAAATTCCTCATCATCAGGATACTCTGCACAGGCAAACATAAAGTCCTGCCAAACCATTATCCCAAGCTCATCGCACAAGTCATAGAATATATCGTTTTCATATATTCCTCCACCCCAAACTCTCAACATATTTAATCCAGCTTCCTTAGCTCGAGTAAGTAGAACTCTATAGTCTTCTTCTTTTATTCTTGGAAGGAAGCTATCTGCAGGAATCCAATTAGCACCCTTTGCAAAAATAGGTATGTTATTTATCTTAAATATAAAACTCTCACCCTTAGCATCTTCTTGAGTAAAAAGTTCTACCTTTCTTATTCCAAATCTTTCTTCTACCTTATCAAGAACTTCCCCATTCTCGTCAAGAAGTACCAATTGCAAGGTATATAAATTTTGTTCCCCGTATCCTTGAGGAAACCAAAGTTTTGGATTTTTAATGGTCAATGGAATTTTTAGAAATATTCTTCCTTCAGGAAGAGTAAACCTTAGTCTTTGTTCAAGTACAGGTTTTTTATGTGAGATTCTAAAAGCTATATCTACAGGAATAGATTCTTGCAGCTCAATATCTAATTCAATATTTATTTGAGCATTCTCTCCAAGGTTCCTTACAGGTACCCAAACATCAAGAAGTCTTGCTTTATTCCAACCTTTTAATTTTACTGATTTCCATATTCCAGAAGTAGCAAGGCGTGGTCCCCAATCCCAACCAAAAGAATATTGAGCTTTTCTCCCAAAAACCCTTGGAGAGTAATCTCCTCCATGAAGCTTAAAAGGATATTTATCAGCTCTTTCCTCAAGTACCTTTATAGGCGAAAGAAGCTTCACTTCAAGTATGTTTTCTCCCTCTACTAAAAAATCCTTAACATTAAATTCCCAACTTATAAACATATTGTCAGTTTCACCAACTTTTTTACCGTTAAGATATATCTCAGAAAAGGTATCTATACCCTCAAATTCTAAATAGATAGAAGAGTAATTTAGAAAGTCTTTTTTTATCTCAAATTTCTTGCGATACAACCAATCCTCTTTCTCCACCCACTGTACCTCAAGTTCATTTTTTCCTATAAAGGGATCTGGAATGATATTGTTTTCCATTAAATCCAAGTGTACACATCCAGGAACTTTTGCTTTATACCATCTTTTATCCTTAATTCCCTTAAATTCCCACTCTCCGTCAAGCCTCAATATCTCCATAAATAAAAATCCTCCCTCGAGAGAATTTATTAAGTATAGCTTAATCATACTTTAAATGTAAAGATTTCGAATTGCCTCATATAAAAATCTACTTAAAAATTTTAAAATAAAAAGGAGGAATTTTTTAAATGGAAGAAACAATAAAATTAGGAAGAGAATATACAATGTATTACCTACCTTAATAAAGTATGAGAATTAGTCCTGCTACTATTTATAATTCTTTCTCCTGAAAAGAAGAAACTTGAACTTAAAAAAGATACCCATAAGAACATTCTCTTGTAGGTCATGATGGAGGTAATGTTAAAGGAGAGTTTTGTTACACCTTGAATGCTACAGATATAAAAACATGCTGGGTAGAGATGAAAGCAGTTTTTAGGTATAGATTCTGATAATGGCTCTGAATT